>DEQO01000198.1 GCA_002360495.1 Flavobacteriales bacterium UBA3364 | reverse complement strand
ACGGTCTGGATCTTCTCGGCCTGATCGTCAGGAATAGCGATGTTGAACTCCTTTTCGAACTCCATGATGAGTTCGACGGTATCGAGGCTGTCAGCGCCAAGGTCGTTGGTGAAGCTCGCTTCCGGCGTGACCTCGCCCTGATCTACTCCGAGCTTGTCCACGATGATGGCGATGACCCTTGACTTGATATCCGACATGTCCTTGCGTTATTGGTTGAACAGGGTGCAAAGGAAAGACATTTTCCACATGCGCAAGCTGCAGGTACCGAGGGTATTTCTCCGTACATGTTTCCCGCTCCTTCTGTCGGATAAGCGTGGTTATCAGGGGGTAAGCCCCTTCGTGCGGGAATAGTACCTGCCCGACACCCTTCCCGGTGCATCTTCGCAACATGGTCCGTATCGCGATCCTGGCTTCGGGGAATGGAAGCAATGCTCAGCGGCTGATGGACCATTTCCGCAGCCACCCGAAAGCTCGTGTTGTGCTGGTGGCATGCGATAAACCCCAAGCAGGCGTGGTCGACAGGGCCTGGGATGGCGGGGTACCCTGTTACCTGTTCAACAACGCTCAACTGCGGGACGGGACATTGCAACGGGAGCTCCTCGGTCTACGGATAGACCTTGTGGTCCTTGCCGGTTTCCTGCGCTTGATCCCTGCCGAAATGGTGCACGCATTTCCAAGCCGCATCATCAATATCCATCCGGCATTGTTGCCCCGATACGGCGGGAAAGGCATGTACGGCCATCGTGTGCATGAAGCGGTGATCGCAGCGGGAGAGACCGAGAGCGGCATCACCATCCACCACGTGAACGAGCGATTCGACGAGGGGGACCACATTGCGCAGTTCAAATGCCCGGTGCTACCCGGCGACACGCCTGATTCGCTCGCGGCACGGATCCATGGTCTGGAGCATGCGCACTATCCGGAAGTGGTCGAGGGCCGGATCGCGCTGATGGCTGCTGGCCTGTAATTGCCGGCTGGTCCGTTGGCTCCGCCAGGGCATCGCCAGTGCTGCCTTGGCCACGGCCGCTGCCCGGCTGGACCAGGCTGACCCGCTTGGGGATGATAGACAGTGGCCACCAGCGCATTCCACACCTTTGTCCCATGTTCGACCTTGCACAGATCGGCAAAGCCTTCCTGATCCTCTTCGCTGTGATCGACATCATCGGGGGCATTCCCATGATCTTGAGCGTGAGGGAGAAGGCCGGAAAGATCTACCCTGCCCGGGCCACCCTTGTGAGCATGGGCATCATGGTCACCTTCCTCTATGTGGGGGAGGCCATACTGAGCGTTGTCGGCATCGACGTGCGTTCATTCGCCGTGGCCGGTTCGTTCATCCTGTTCTTCATCGCGCTGGAGATGATCCTCGGTATCCGGCTGTTCAAAGAGGACACCTCGGCACCCGGCCTGAGCACTGATCCCAAGGTCTACAGCATAGTACCTCTGGCATTCCCGGTGATCGCGGGTGCGGGGACGATCACGACGATCCTATCACTGCGCGCCGAGTTCTCGCGCGCGGACATCTTCGTTGCGATCCTGCTGAACATGGTCGTGGTAGTGGTGGTCCTGTTGCTGACCAACCGCATCGAGCGCATGCTGGGCCGCGTTGGATTGATCGTTCTGCGGAAGGCCTTCGGGATCATCCTGCTCGCCATCGCTGTAAAGCTGTTCGCGGGGAATATCACATACCTGTTTCCCGATCGCTCATGAAGGTGACGATCCACACCGACGGCGCAGCGAGCGGCAACCCCGGCCCGGGTGGCTATGGTGCCGTACTGGAAAGCGGCAAGCACCGCAAGGAGATCTGGGGCGGCTACCGGATGACAACGAACAACCGCATGGAGCTGCTCGCCGTGATCGCCGCGTTGGAAGCTTTGAAGAGCCCCGGCATGGATGTGACCGTGGTGAGCGACAGCAAGTACGTGGTGGATGCCGTGGAGCAGGGTTGGCTCTTCGGCTGGGAGAAGAAGGGCTTTGCGAAGCAGAAGAACCCCGACCTGTGGCGGCGCTTCCTGCCCGTATACCGCAAGCACAAGGTCAAGTTCCAGTGGATCCGCGGGCACAACGGACATCCGTTGAACGAGCTCTGCGATCAGCTGGCGGTGGCCGCGCGCAACCAAAGCGTGCTCGCCGTGGATGAGGGATATGAAGCCCTTGCCGGTAAATTACTCTAGTGTCCGGTCCTATCTTCGCTTGCCGCCTTCCATGCGGCTCAAACCAATGGCCAAGCTTTACGCCACCGTCAATAGCGCCGAGGGTGCCATCACCTTGACGCGATCCTCGCCATCCTCCCCGTGGACACCAGCAGGCGAGAACGCAGTGGATCTCGTACGCACAGGAGCCTCGTCCTTCAGCTTGGTGCGCAACGGACGTAGTCACCGTGTACTGGTACTGAAGGAGGACAAGGAGAACGGCACCATCCGTCTGCGTATCGGTGCGCATACATACACCGTGCAGGTGCAGGACGACCGCTCCCGGCTGATGGAAGCACTGGGCCTCGACAAAGCGGCACTGAAGGTGAAGGAGATCAAGGCGCCGATGCCGGGCATGGTATTGAACATCCTGGTGAAGCCCGGCGATGCGGTGAAGAAGAACGACCCGATCCTGATCTTGGAAGCGATGAAGATGGAAAATCTGATCAAGGCCCCTGGCGATGCCCTGGTCACGACGATCCATGCGGAGAAAGGCAGGCCCGTGGAGAAAGGGCAGCTCTTGGTGAGCTTCGGTTGATCCCGGCCCGCGCAGGAATTCACTCGTTCTTTGGCGCTTGTCGGGCATCCACGTCCGTACCTTCAGCCCATGGACCGCAAACAGTTCCTCACCCGCTCGTTGAAAGCAACGGTCGGTACGTTGATCGCAGGACCCATCCTCGCGAACACCTCATCCTGTAACACTCCTGAAGGATCCGATGAGGACGCGACCACTGAGGGGGACGATCTTCGCGATGCACCGGCACCATTGGTGCTCGAGCAGGTCGCACTGCCTTACGGCTATGACGCATTGGAGCCCTCCATCGATGCGCAGACCATGGAGATCCACTACACCAAACACCATGCGGGGTATGTGAAGAACGTGAACGAGGCGATCATCGCCGAGGGAGTTACCGCGACCGATGAGGGCGAACTGCTCGGGGCGGTGGGCAAGTACAGCCCGAAAGTGCGCAACAACGCGGGCGGTGTTTGGAACCACAACTTTTTCTGGCAGGTGATGGGGCCTGGCGGAAAGGGCGCGCCGGAAGGCAAAGTGCGCGAAGCGCTCAATGCCGGTTTCGGCGACTTCGAGACGTTCAAGGCTGCATTCACGGATGCTGGCATGAAGCGCTTCGGCAGTGGCTGGGCCTGGCTGCTGGAACAGGACGGGAAACTTGTGATCGGCTCAACACCGAACCAGGACAACCCATTGATGGACGTGAGCGAGTTGAAGGGAAGGCCGTTGCTGGCCCTCGACGTTTGGGAGCACGCCTACTACCTCAAATACCAGAACAAGCGCAACGACTACGTGGCCGCGTGGTGGAACGTGGTGAACTGGGACGAAGTGGCGAAGCGGATGGCGTGACCGCTTGTTCAGTTCGTGGTCCGGACCGACGATCGCAACTCCTGGTCCATCGGAAAACGTCGACGGGACCAGCGCGCAATGGGTTCTTCGACCGATCGGTACAGCAACCAGGCTGCTCCTTGGAGCAAAAGGAAGGAGAGCACCAGGTTCCCGGTCGACATGTATACAGCGGTGAAGACCACCCCGAGATGGATGAGGTAGAACGCGTAGGATGTTCGACCCATGAACTGCGCTACCGCGGAAGAAAGGATGCTGCGTATCACGGTCCGCTCCGTCAACAAGCCCCAATAGAAAATTCCGACGCCGATCGGTAGCAGCAGGTTGAGCAGGAGCACCCCGCTTGCATGCCTGTAGTCCACGTCGAGGTAGGCTGTGCCGCACATGGCCGCCATGCAGAGGATGCCTCCGATCAAGGTGGCGTGTTGGAATGTCCACATACCCCTGCGGCGCAAGAACAGGGCAAGAGCAACACCCACGAAGAATTCGGAACACCGTCCGAAAAAGGTGATGCCGAACAAAAGATCGAAGGAACCCATGAATCCGAGCGGTGCCTTCCCTTGGCACGCGAACACGAGCAGAACACCGATCGCGACAAAGCCGATCGGAAGGGCGACGAGCATCCATCTTCGCCATTGGATCGATAGGAACAGAAGTGGCGCCAACAGATAGAAGGTCATTTCAACGGTAAGTGACCATCCTTGAAGAATGCCCGTATCCCACAACTCCGCTGACCAGCCACGGAGAAAAGTGAGGTTCGCCACGAACTCGAAGAACAGTGCACGGAACCGTGCATCTCCCAACACCCAGGAAACGATGAACGTCAACGTGGTCAACAAGGCGTACAATGGTACCACGCGGAAGAAGCGACGCATGAAGTAGTTCCGGAAACCCATCCTCGCCGTGTCGTAATAGCGATCTGCGATGAGGAAACCACTGAGCACGAAGAAAAAGACCACTCCGGTGAACAACTGCCCGACGATCGCCTGTGCCAACGGGTGTTGCAGGGCCGCCACATTCGTCCCATGGTGGTGGAGGAACACCATGCAACTGGCCAGGGCGCGGATCCCTGTCAAAGCCGGGTAGTGGTTCGGCGCCATTCGTTCGAGCGATCGAAGATCGTTCGAAGTGTGGTGTAAAACGAGGCCCTGAAGAACGGAGGAACCTATCCCTCGACCAACTCAATGTCGAAGTCCACCAGCTCCACGAACTGCTGGATGCGCTCATCGATGTCCTCACGGCTCACTTCCATCAGGCGCTCGATACCGAACTTTTCGCAGGTGAAACTGGCCATGGCGCTGCCCACGATGATGGCGCGCTTCAGATTATCGAAGCTGTGGTCCTGTGTGCGGGCCAGGTAACCGATGAAGCCTCCGGCGAACGTATCGCCAGCGCCGGTCGGGTCGATCACATCTTCCAATGGTAGCGCGGGCGCGAAGAACACACGACCTTGACCGAAGAGCAATGCACCGTGTTCACCCTTCTTTACCACGAGATACTTCGGACCCATGGCAAGGATCTTCGACGCGGCTTTCACCAAGCTATGCTCGCCGCTCAGCTGCCGAGCTTCGGCATCGTTGATCGTGAGGATGTCCACACGGGCGATCACTTCCTTCAGTTTTTCCAGCGCACTGTCCATCCAGAAATTCATGGTGTCCAT
>DEQO01000030.1 GCA_002360495.1 Flavobacteriales bacterium UBA3364 | reverse complement strand
ACTGCTTGTACTTCTTGCCGCTCCCACAGGGGCAAGGGTCATTGCGACCGGGTGCTTTCTCAACTCGAACGGGCATGGCCGGGGCGCGTGGCGGAGGAGGAGGCATCACTCCACGACCCGGTGCTGCCTGGCCTGCCGTTGGACGGGGTGCACTTGTTGAATTACCGCCACCGGCGAACTGCGGCACTTCCGTTCGGCTTGTCTCAACGCGTTGTTGTGGTGGGCGTGGTGCCTGCGCCTCGCGTACCTGCGGTTGTGCGCTGGGCAGTCCGGCCTTTGCCAGGAAGCCGACCACATCGCCGTTGATCCGCTCGATCATCGCTTTGAAGAGGTTGAAGCTCTCCAGCTTGTAGATCAGCAGCGGGTCCTTCTGTTCGATGCTGGCGTTCTGCACGCTGCGGCGGAGTTCGTCCATCTCGCGGAGGTGTTCCTTCCACTCGTTGTCGATGATGGCGAGCGTGATGTACTTCTCCACGCTGGCGATCAGCTCTCGGCCCTGGCTTTTGTAGGTCTTCGCCAGATCGGTCACCACCTGCATGGTCTTCATGCCGTCAGTGATCGGAACCACGATGTTCTGGTATTGCTGCCCCTGGTTCAGGAACACATCGGTGATCACCGGCATGGCCTGGTCGGCGGTCACCTTGCCATGACGCTCGTAGCCGGCCAGGGCCGCTTCGTACACCTGCTCGATCAGTTCTTCGGTCTTGATGCTCTTGAAGGCTTCCGCGCTCACCGGGCTTTCGGTGCTCAGCTTGCGGAAGAGCTCGAGTTGGAATCCGTCGAAGTCGCCGCTCTCGTGGTACTCGTTCACCACGCTCGCGCTCACTTCGTAGAACATGTTCAGGATGTCCAGCTTCAGGCGCTCGCCGAACAACGCATGGTGGCGGCGCTTGTAGATCACGGTCCGCTGGCTGTTCATCACATCATCGTACTCCAACAAGCGCTTCCGGATCCCGAAGTTGTTCTCCTCGACCTTCTTCTGCGCGCGCTCGATGCTGGCGGTGACCATGCTGTGTTGGATCACCTCGCCATCCTTCAGGCCCATGCGGTCCATCAGCTTGGCGATGCGTTCGCTGTTGAACAGCCGCATCAGGTCGTCCTCCAACGAGACATAGAACTGCGACGAGCCGGGATCCCCCTGGCGACCCGCACGACCGCGCAACTGGCGATCGACCCGGCGGCTTTCGTGCTTCTCCGTGCCGATGATCGCGAGACCACCCGCCTCCTTCACGCCGGGTCCGAGCTTGATGTCAGTACCCCGGCCCGCCATGTTGGTGGCGATGGTGACCGTTCCCGGCAGACCGGCTTGTGCAACGATCTCCGCTTCGCGTTGGTGCTGTTTCGCGTTCAACACGTTGTGCGGGATGTTGCGCATCTTGAGCATCTTGCTCATCAACTCGCTCACTTCCACACTGGTGGTACCGACAAGCACCGGACGTCCCGCTTCCCGCAACGCCGCGATCTCGTCGATCACCGCTGTGTATTTCTCGCGCTTGGTCTTGAAGACCATATCCTCGGCATCCTTCCGGACCACGGGGCGGTTGGTGGGGATCACCATCACGTCCAGCTTGTAGATGTCCCACAATTCCTGCGCTTCCGTTTCTGCCGTACCGGTCATACCGGCCAGCTTGTGGTACATGCGGAAGTAGTTCTGCAGGGTCACCGTGGCATAGGTCTGTGTGCTGGCTTCCACCTTCACCTTTTCCTTGCTCTCGATCGCCTGGTGCAAGCCATCGCTGTACCGGCGTCCTTCCAGGATACGACCGGTCTGTTCGTCAACGATCTTCACCTTGCCGTCCATCACCACGTACTCCACGTCCATCTCGTAGAGGGCGTAGGCACGGATCAACTGGTTCACCGTGTGGATGCGTTCGCTCTTGATCGCGAAATCGCGCAGCAGTTCATCCTTGCGCTTGGCCTTCTCTTCCGTGGCTGCTGCGCTCTTCTCGATCTCCGCGATGTTGCTGCCCACATCAGGCATGATGAAGAAGGTGGGGTCGTTCACATCACCACTGATCAGGTCGACCCCTTTCTCGGTGAGTTCGATGCCATGCTGCTTCTCATCGATCGTGAAGTACAACTCGATGTCCACCTTGGGCATGTCCTTGCCCTGGTCCTGCATGTAGAAGTTCTCCGTCTTGAGCAGGTGCGCGCGCACACCGTTCTCGCTCAACAGCTTGATCAGCGCCCCGTTCTTGGGTAGGCCGCGATAGGCGCGGAGCAAGGCCATCCCACCCTTCTCCAGTTGTTCCTTGGAGGCATTTCCATCGCCGAGCCCTTTCAGGTTCTCCTTCGCCTCGGTGATCAACTTGGTGACGAGCTGCTTCTGTGCGCTGTACAAACGTTCCACGCGCGGCTTGTACTCATCGAACTGGTGGACCTCCCCTTTTGGCGTGGGGCCGCTGATGATCAGTGGCGTACGGGCATCGTCCACGAGTACGCTGTCCACTTCGTCCACGATCGCGAAGTGGTGCTTGCGCTGTACCAGAGCGCTGGGCGCGTGGGCCATGTTGTCGCGCAGGTAG
>DEQO01000033.1 GCA_002360495.1 Flavobacteriales bacterium UBA3364 | reverse complement strand
CCGTGCACCATACTCGGGATCCGATGGAAAGAGCAGTCCTCTGCGGTCCCATTGCGTGGCGGAGGATGGATCCGGGCCGAATACCTCGGCATACCCGAGCGGGGTGAACGTGATATCGCCTGGATCGCCGATGATCACACGACCAGCTCCCGCAGCGGCGTCGGCGCCCCAATCCCAGATCACATCATTGTCCGCGGTATCCGATACGAAGTAGCCGTGCTGTACGATCTCATCCCCTACACACTCGAGGTGTACACAAGCGTAATAGGCACCGGGCTCGGGTGGCGAGGGGGGGGGGAACAGCGGCTCCGAAACGACCAGGTAGATGGAGTTCCCTTCCGAGGTCCCGTTCTTGATCTGGAAAGACGGGTCCTGCGGGTGGAAAGGTGGGCCCAATTCCAACGGGACCGGTGTCGGCATGGGGTCGGAATCGGAACGGAACGCATCCAAAGGCAGGCGGTACGCCTTGGCATCACGTCCGATATAGAACAGGGAGTTTCCGCACGGCGCGGACCAGCCTTGTAAAGCTTGCGCGCTTGTGCCAGGGACCATTTGATCACCGGGTATATCACGCGTCGATCGGAAAATTCCATCGGCATCCGACCGGAAAGTGAGCAACGCTCCACAACCAAGCGCCTCATCACCTGGCACTGGATCGAAACCCGGCGCGTGTGCGAGCAGAAGATCCTCGGCGCCGGTCAGTTCAACGCCCGTGGCCAGATCCCATTGTGCGATCTCCGACGACAGCCTTTGTTCATGCTCCCATGCGCCGCCCATCGCATCGAAGCGGTACGCGTGAACAGCCCCGCGTGTGATGCCGCCGATGCGTTCGCGAGGAGCCGAAATGAAGAGGTATGGACCATGGAAGATCACACTGGAGCCGAATCCTCCTCCGGTGAATGGCGTGGGCGGCAGTATGCGTTGGACGAAGCCCCAGGTCTGCAAACCTTCGGCATTTCGTTGATAGAGGTAGGCGCTACCCGATCCCGGGGCTCCGGCATCGACACCTGGTGCACCCACCACCAGCAGGTCGCCATCTACGTCCAATGCCGCACCGAACAGACCATCGGGTGTGACGTCGTCCGGCGCCTCAATGGGTACCTCCTGCCAGAATTGGCCGTTTGCGTGGAACGATGCAAGGAACAAGAGCAGCAAGGCGCTTTTGCTGCCTTCCATGGACCTGCCAGTCCGGTGAACAACCCTCATCAGGATACCAAGATAATCCTCGCGGCGCTCCATTCTCCACCGGAAGCCCTGGACCAGTGGAAATACCCCGAAGTGGGTATTGGAGGGCGCATCGGATCTGCCTATTTTCACAGATCATTTGCCATCCACCATGCGCCCCTTTCAATCCATGATCCGGTCATTCTCGATCCTGGCCTCGGTTATTCTGGGATCACCATACACAGGTCAGGCGGCCCAAACCCCATGCTCCGTATCGAATGTGGATCCCGCGCCCTATGTCACACTTTCTTGGGATGCGGTTGGGGGTGCGTTGACCTACACCGTGGAGTACACGACGGACGCCGGCTTCCTGAACAACATTCTACAGGTCGGAGTG
Organism: Flavobacteriales bacterium UBA3364; assembly: GCA_002360495.1. Lineage (GTDB taxonomy): Bacteria > Bacteroidota > Bacteroidia > Flavobacteriales_F > PHOS-HE28 > PHOS-HE28. The sequence continues at coordinate 24,965 of DEQO01000033.1, read as the reverse complement.
ACCGGGCTCGCCACCCAAACCCAGGCCACCAGCTTGCAGTACGGCACTACCTATTACTGGCGATTGCGCAGCAACAGCGCGCCTAGCTGGCAGACCCCGGTGTACACCTACGGTTCGATCTGCACCTTCAGCACGACCGCCGCCGCCACGCAACCACCACAATTCGCCCCGCAACAGTCATCGCCGCGGAACAATTCGGGCATGAGCTCCCCGTATCCACTGACCTTCTATTGGCAGTCCTATGGAGGTGCCACGGGCTATGAAGTGCAATGGAGCACCAATCCCACCCTCAGCAGCAATGTCCTTACCTCGCCTGTCGTTACCACGACCTCTTGGCTGGCCGGGGCGATGACCCAGGCTACCACGTATTACTGGAGGGTCCGGGCCTATAACAGCCTCGGCGCTGGATCTTGGGCCAATTCCCCCATCTGGCGGTTCGATACGGAATCGGTCGCCACGCCGATCACCTTCAAAGCGTTCCTGCAAGGTCCTTTGGTGACCACCCCGAGCGTGAGCATGACCGATGGCCTTCGAAGTGGCGGGTACATCCCCACCACGGAGCCGTACTTCAGCATGTTCTTTCCACCTAACCAGAACCCCTACCTGATCAGTAATTACCCCTCTATCACCATGGTCGCCTCCAATGCCCTTTCGGTCGTCAGCACCTCCGTGTTGGCCGCAACAGGGGCGCAAGCGGTCGTGGACTGGGTCGTGGTCGAAGCGCGGCATGGGTCCGCCAACATCCCCATGAAGAGCTGGGTGATGCTCCTGCGGAAGGACGGAAGTATGGTCCTGCCTGAAGGCGGGACATTGAACGAGCAAATGCCGATGAAGAACATGAAGTTCGCGATCCGGCATCGGAACCACTTGGGCGCCATGACCGCGAACGCGGTCGATATGGTGGGTACTGCACTGACCTTCGATTTCACCGCTACCAGCACAGTGCTGCATGGAACGAACCCGACCTATATCGCTGCGGGCAAACGGGCGCTATGGGCGGGTGATTGCAACGGCAATGGAACCGTGGCCTACTCCGGCGCGGAAAACGACAGGGACAAAGTACTCTCCGCCATCGGCGGGATCGTCCCAACGAACTTCGTGGACGGCTATCGCACGGAAGACGTGAACATGAACGGGCGTACCTTGTATACCGGAAGTGCCAACGACCGTGACCTCATCCTTTCCGTGATCGGTGGCATCGTCCCAACGAATACCAAGACCCATCAGCTGCCGTAGCGCCCAGGTGGGTCCGCTCACTTTGGGACTTGGGCCGGACTATTTCTTCCACGGATCGACCGTCGTGGTGGACGAACGTACGTTCCTGTTCCCGAACGCAGTGACTTCACCGTATTTTCACCATCCCTAATCAACGCCCATGTCGTTCATCCGGTCATTCGCTCCCGTTCCTTTTGTCATCGGAGCTCTCCTGGCAGGTATGCCGAACGATACACGAGCTGCGCAAACCCCTTGTGGCGGTCCTGTGCTCGATATCGCACCCTACGTCACCCTTACATGGGACGTGGTGCCGGGCGCGCTTAGCTACACTGTGGAATACACCACCGATGCGAATTTCCTCACCAACATTCTGCAGATCGGGGTGAGCGGGCTCGCGACCCAAACACAAGCAACGACCCTACAGTACGGAACGACGTACTACTGGCGTTTGCGCAGTAACTCCCAAGTGAGTTGGTTGACGCCGATCTACACATACCACAGCATTTGCTCCTTCAGCACCATTGCAGCGCCCACCCAAGTCCCACAGTTCGCTCCAGGACAGACCGCACCAGCGAACAACTCGACACTTTCCTCCGGCAGCACCTTGCAATTGTCATGGGTCGCTTACGGCGGCGCGACAGCCTACGAAGTGCAATGGAGTACGAACCCGACCATGAGCAGCGGTGTGCTCACTTCGCCCATACTCACGGCGCTGACCTGGCAGCCTGGCGCAATGACCGTTGCCACTTCCTACTATTGGCGTGTACGGGCCCATAACGCCATCGGTGCGGGTGCATGGGCGAATTCCCCGATCTGGAGGTTCGATACCGAAGCTGTGGCAACGGCATTCACCTTCAAAGTATTCCTGCAGGGTCCACTGGTCACCACCCCGAGTGTGAGCATGACCGATGGCCTACGCGCTGGAGGTTCCATACCGACGCAAGCGCCATATTTCTATTTGACACAAACCAGCGCGCAACCCCCTGTGCCCTATATCGCCAGCGTATACCCCACGATCTATGCGGGGCCAGTAGGTGGGCCGGATATCGTCGAGAATGAATTCCCGATCCTCAATGCATCGGACCTGGCGGTCACAGGCGCGCAAGCCATCGTGGACTGGGTGGTGGTGGAAGCACGACATGGCACCACGAATGCTCCGTTGCGCAGCTGGGTGATGCTGGTACGAAAAGATGGCAGCGTTGTGAACCCTGTGGGAGTATTGCAAGCGAACCCGACATTGTACATGCCGATGAAGAACGTGAAATTCGCTATCCGGCACCGGAACCACTTGGGTGCCATGACGGCGAACGCGATCGATGTGGTGGGAACACCGATCACGGTGGACTTCACCTCAACGGCTACAGCTCTTTATGGGACCAACCCCACCTACATTGCTGGTGGTAAACGGGCTCTCTGGGCTGGGGATTGCAGTGGCGATGGCATAGTATCCTATTCCGGTGCGAACAACGACAGGGACAAGGTTCTTTCGGCCATCGGCGGCATTATCCCAACGAACTTCGTGGACGGCTATCGTTCAGAGGATGTGAACATGACAGGCCGGACGCTGTATACCGGGGCTGCAAACGATCGGGACATGATCCTCTCGGTGATCGGGGGCGTGGTTCCCACAGCCACGCGAACGCAACAACTCCCTTGACGGATGCCCGCACGATCGACCGTTCAGGTCCGGGCCAAGCGCACCGCAGCGTTGGGATGGTGGATCGTGGTGATGGGCCTGGTACTTGTTCCGCTGGGAATGAATGCCCAAACCTTCGATGATCCGCAGGTGCTGTACGTTGGGGCCGGTGCGCCCTTGTTCGCTGATATGAACCACGACGGACTTCCCGACGGGTTCATCCCGAAGTCCGACTCCCTCTTCCTGCTGATCAACAATGGTAACGGGTTCGATGCCCCGACCTTGCTTACACCGCTTGGACCGGGCACATCGGTCAGGTTGGTGGCGGACCTTGATAGCAACGGACAACTTGACGTGGTGTTTTCCCATAACTCCACGGACGATCAAGGGGTGCAGCATGATTCCTTGGGTGTGATCTGGTTGGACCTGCAACCTTACAGGACCTATCTGGACACGACGGCCGGTCCGTCGAAGGTCTACACTGCTGATATGGATGGTGACTCTTTTCAGGACTTGGTATACAGGAAACCGTCCGGTGTTGTTGTGCATTTCAACCATGGCGACCGCGCGTTCACAGCGCAGATCTATCCATCCGTAGCCGGGTTCGGGGGTGCCGTACTCGGATTCAACCGTCCGTATGACTGGGATGGAGATGGGGACATCGACATCATGGGCGGCATCGGGTTGAACGGGAACCTCGCTGTCTCCTACAACATCGATGGCGAATTGGGATATCCGTTCATCGAAGTCGATGCCAGCATCAACCTTCCTCCCCAAACGGATGTTTTGGACCTTGATGCCGATGGGATCGAGGACTACATCGCGGCGAACAACGCCTTCCTCAGATCCCCGGCCGGCGGCATGGAGGTCAAATGCTGTTTCGGCAGTGGCGGACAACGCGTTCTCGGGAATGTGGATTGCGATCCATCGATCGAGATCATCAGTCCGGGCTATTCCGATCAAGGGAACGGGTTCGAGGCCGACCTGCGGATATGGGACCTGGCCATTTCCGGTTTTGTGGAGCGACGGGTACCGTTCGATCCGTCGTTCGACCAGTTCGATATGAGCATGATCGATCTGAACGATGATGGACTGGACGACATCGTGTACCGCGCCTTCCTTCCGTTCACGTATGACACGCTCTTCTATCGCATCAACATCACCACCGAGCCGGAGGTATCGCTGGAAGCACCATCCGAAGTACTACCCTGGGATGCTGTGATCCCACTTACCTGGGGCCAGCCTGAGGGCGGCCTGTACAGTGGGCCAGGCGTCTTCGACAACACACTCCATGTGGCGCTCGCCCACACGAACCCATTGGACATCACGTACACCTACAGCGATCCGTTGACGACCTGTATTGGCGAGGCCTCTGCGACGTTGCAAACAGCAGTGGGCATCCGGTCCACGGATCCTGCCGATGGATCCCGTGTTTTCCCGAACCCGACGAGCCGAGGGATCAACTTTAGACCGGGTACTGGCGGAGCGGTGACCATCTGGATCGATGATGTCGCAGGTAGAACGCTCCTGGAGCCTTACAAGATCCACATGGAGAAAGGGCGTATCCTCGAGCTTCCGACGGTCGGCCTCCGCGATGGCCTCTACTTCCTGAACGTGGAAGGCGCAATGGGCAGTACACGATTACCGTTCATGCAGATCGGCAACGGTCATTGAACAACGAGGCGGAACATGTTGGTGCTCCCGCGGGCATCCACGGCACGCAACAGGTGCAAGCCGCGCGGTAACCCGACGATCGAAACCGTAGCACCCGGCATGCAGTGGACCCGGCGTTCGACCGGACCATTTGCAGCAACGACCGTGAGTACCCAACTGTCGTTGGTGTTGAACGTGACGTTGCAGGAACCACTGGAGGGTGATGGCCAAACGTTCAGCGGTCCACTTGGGCGTTGCATTCCGGCCAGCCCGGTGAAGTCGTCCAACGCGTAGACCTCGACCGAGAAGGAGCGCACGTTGTCGCCCAGGTCCTGTCTCGCACTGCGAACGAAAAGACCTTCGACCAACGCGACCGGTCCGTTGTAGTCGATCCCATCCGCCAACGACGGGATCGTGGCGACAAGCTCAAACCCCGCCCAGCTGGTACGGCGGTAGATCAGGGTCTTCCACGCCGCGTCATCGAAAACGTTCACGGCGATCAGTTCACCGTTCATGGTCCATGCGGAATAACCGCGGCCGATCGCTGTATCGAGTTCGGCCCACGGCGCCTCCGGTTCGAGTTCGCCGTTCATTCCGATACCAAAGGAGCGCAGGCCGCAAACATCGCAAGCGGGTTGCAGGGGCGGCTCTTCTATCGCTTGGAAGATGTTCCCGGTGTAATAGTATCCAGCCCAATGTGCGAACACCGACCCTGCCTGGTTGCGCAGTCCGGTCCTTCCGAGGTCATTCACATCGAAGGCAGCAACGTTCGAAAAGCTGTTCGTATCATACCGCACCGTGATCGCCGCATCGTACCAATGATCGCGTTCGGTCCATTGTCCGGTGCCTGCGCCACGGGAAAAGCTGTGAAGAGCACCACAATGCATCAACGAGGAATACCCCGACCCCGGAGAAGCGATGACCAGGTGATCTTCCTGCATCACCATCGAGGCACCGAAATCCTTCATGATCGGTAGATCGAAGCCTGTTGAAGCGGGCTGGAGCAGGTCCACTTGTGGCCAGGCAGGATCGTTCCCGCTTGCGAGCGCATGCACATGCACCGCACCCGATCCACGTGGATGTGACCGGCCTACGGCACCAACGAACAACGTATCACCCATCATCAGCACACTGTGCCCATAGCCATCACGGGCAGCATCGTCCGCTGACATCGCACTTCCGCGATCCACGACTTGATCAACGGAAGCGTCGGGGTGCAGATCATAGACATGCACCTCACCTTGCTCGGCGGCAAGGTCATCACCGCGCTTGCGGCCCAATGCCAATCGACGACCGGAAAGATCCAGGGCAAACCCAAACCCGACCCTATCGGAGGCGAAGTGGTGGAACGCTTCCCATTGGCCGTAACCACCCGCGTTCCGATCATACAGCTTCACATCCCCTCCGGGAAATGCACTGCGACCGCAAGCCATGATGCCACCGTCAACATCCAGCACAAAATGGTCCGTGGCGTTCGTGTCCGAGAAAACAGGGATCACACTTTCAAGGACCCATCCTTGGCCGAACGCCGCACCTCCCAGCAGTGCCGACCAAAGCAAGGCACTGTATCGACCGGGGAGTAGAACCGTCATGGTGCGATCACAAAACGTTCATGGGAACTCGCACCACCCGTGGTGATCTGAAGGACGTACGAGCCCAACACCAGGCCCGTGACATCGATCGAAAAGGTCGTGGCGTTCACGCCGCCGGAACGAACTTCTTTGCCGGAAAGGTCAACGACACGGAAAGCCGCTTCGAGAGGAGCGGTGGAGGCGAGATCTACACGGAGTAGATCCCTGACAGGTACTGGATAGATCCGCACATCGACGGAATTGACCGACCTCTCCATGACAGTGTTCGTCGGATCCTCGAAGACGTAGACTTTGCCGCGATCGTCCGGCCCATGTCCCGGAGCGCCAACAGCAACGTACGGCCAGGACACCCCGACCGAAGCGCCGAACAAGGCTCCCATTTCGGCATCGGAAGGGATGAGCCGGGCAGTGGATGTCCAGTTGCCTTCCGATCCGATGTCGCGTTGATAGAGCATGCATGAACCCACGGGCATGCCGATATCAGCGCCTGGTGCACCTACCGCCACCAGTCCATGGGTCAGGAAAGCGTCGTTCGCATCGGGGGCGATCGCATGACCGAACCTGTTCGAAAGATCGATCAGGTCGGTATCCGGTAGCAGCACGCCATCCTGCACCAGCGCACCAGAACTGAGCGCATAGCAGAGCACGACGTTATGCTCATCGGTCCGCGCTGTGGCGAACAAGGACCCGGACCTGGCCACGAGCTCCGATCCGGCCGAAACGATCGCCGATCCCCAGACATCAGGTGCGGTCAAGGTGTCGTCCCTGGGCCATTCGCCACCGTCGATCCCGTCGGGAGCGCTCACCCTGGCGATCGCGGTGGACATGAGCCTTCCGCTGACAGCGATGACCGTGGCGGCGTTCGACCCGTCGTTCACCAAGGCCACGCGCTGCGCAAAGCCCGCTCCAACGGTCAGGCCGGTCGGCGGACTATAATCATCGAGCGCATCGAAACCATTGCCCGCATCGGCAGAAAAAAGGAGAACGGAGCCCAAACAATTGAACGTGTTCAAGATCCCTGGCTGATAGTCGGCACCAGGCGCGGCGCTAACGAGCAAGTGGGGCACATCGGCGGTGCGGGCCGAAACGAAATGTTCACCGAACCGCATGTTGATCCCGCGCACGATCGGGACAAGTCGCTGTTCCTGGACGAACTGTCCATCGGTATTGCGGCGGAACGTGTAGATGGATCCGGCGACCACACCGTTGACCGCATCATTCGGAGCACCGACCAGAAGGAGCCCATCGCGCCACTCCAGCCAGGAGCCGAAGCGTGCCCCACTGGCCAGGTCCGCGACCTGCAACCGTTGTACCTCCTCCCATTGCCCTAGCCCACCGGCATTTCGACTGAAGACATACACCGCACCGCTGTTGGGACCTGGATCATCGGCACCGGGCGCACCCACCACCAGCAGGTCCTCATCCATCGCCACGCACCAGCCGAAGAGGCTGCCTGCATCGAGGTCGCTCGGTGCTGGCACCGGGACCTCCGACCATTGTTGGGCCTGGCTGATCTCCGCAACACAAACCAGCTGCATGAATGACAACAAGGCCGTGACGCGGGATACGGTAAAACAAGCGTTCATTCCACCACGAACTGGACTGTGCCAAGGAATTCCCCTGAGCTTGCATCACACCACCGGGAAACATAGATCCCAGCAGCCAGGTCATCACGTGTCAGTAACATCTCCGTTCCAATGGAGCGAGCCACCGACCTTATCCTGCCCACTGCGTCGATGATCTCGACGGAGAACGGGCCCGTTTCCTGCGTGCGAAGGATGATCCTTGCCCTATCCCAGAAGGGATTCGGGAACACGCCAAGTCCGAATGCTTGCTCCGTCTCCTCCACCCCCAACTGAGGATCCCCATACACCAACACCGCGCCGGTGGGCGTGGGTGTGCTGTTGTCCACAATGGCGAAGGGAGCACCGATGAGCAATTTGTCCCGAGCAAACGCCAGCGCTGTCCCAGAACGGCTGACCTGGCTGACGTGACCATCCCAAAAGGGAACGATACGCTGCGCGAAGGCCCATGTATCGCCTTGCGGAACGAAGATCTCCACGGATCCATCGGTTCCGTTCTCCGAGAACACGTCGAACGGCGCACCCACGGCGATCCGTTCATCGTTCACGGCCACACTAGCGCCGTATTGCATGTTGGCATGTGGATCATCCGGCGTCATGCGCTTCACCTCCCCCCAATTGTTCGCAGCACCGGCATCTCGCTGGAAGACATACGCGCCGCCATGTGCATCGGTCCCGTTCGTGCGCAGTGGGGCGCCCACGACGATACGCGTATCCGTCATCGCGACGGCGAATCCGAAGCGATCGCCTGCATCACCATCGGAAGGCAGGAGCTTGCGTACCAGCCCCCATGCATCGGCACCACCTTGATCCTTGCGGAAGACGTAGGCTGCGCCACAATCCATGCCCAGATCGTCATCGCCACTGGCACCGACAACGACCTGGTCCGCACGCATGGCAAGTGCATGCCCGAAGGATCCATTTCCAGCACCGGTCATCGCGCCCCCGGATAGTGTGGCGATGGGTACCGGTGTCCAGAAGTCACCGTTACGTGCAAAGAGGAAGACCACATCCTGCAGTACACCGTCAACGGTTTGTTGCCCCCCGCCAACGGCCAGGTGCTCGTCGGTAATAGCGATGGTCTTTCCGAAATTGCCTGTGACGCCGTCAGGAGCAGGAACGGACTGCGCATATTGCCAGGAACCACCAACGGAACGGTAGATCGAGACCCACTGCGCCTGATCATTGCAGTACTGGTCGGTACCATAGGTGGAGCAGCTACCCACCGCGATCATCCCACCACCTGCGGCAACGACTGCGCCGAAGCGTTGATCCATAGGAGGGGCTGCGTTCCCTTCTTCGATCGTTTCGCCGGTTACTGTCGTCCATGCAATATCGTCGATCGGGTAGGTGGCGGCGAGGCCGCTCTGGCCTATGGCATGTGGCAAGCCTACCACCAAACGATCATCGGCCACGGCCATGGACCAACCGAACTTCGACCCTGCGAAGTCATTGATGCGGTAGGCCTGTATATGCTGGAATTGTTGGGCCGATATCGATTGCCCGAAAAGGACAAAGGATGCCATCGTTCCAAAGCGCTTCATCGTCATGATCATCGGTGGTTGTGATAGCAAGGACCCACACAAGGTAGGGAGTCAGGTCAATTCGACCCAACAACGAGGCGCGCAGTCCCGACGAGCCTGCCGAAGGCGTCCTCGGCACGGAGTAGCATCACCTGGTCCGGAACATCGCTCACGTCCAGTCCTAGGGGAGCAAGCGCGTTCCAGGATATGCTCCGAATGGTCCTTCCAGTAACGTCCATCAAAACGAGTTTTCTGATGCCCGATTCACGCTCGATACTGTTCACTATGACATGTTCGTATGCAGGGTTTGGAGAAACCACGAGCACTTCATCGTGGAAAGAAATCTCCGACACACCAACACTGGGATCTTCGAAGAGCCAGACCTCACCGGTTGATATGACACAGAAAGCCAATAAACCATTAGAACAGGACAGTGTACCGCAGAATTGAGTACCATCCAACAGCTCAGCATCATCCCATGCTCCTGTTGCATCATCAGTGTGAAAGATGACCACGCCTTCTGAGGTCGTGGCATAAACAATCCCGCTTGCATCCACACTGAGGTCCAAACGACCACAGCCCTCGCCTTGATCATACGGCTCCAGAAAGAGCGTGTCCAAAACGGCGTAGTGCTGACCAAGGTTATCCGCACCGCTCCATTCGATGGCAACGATCCACCCACCTTCCTGAGCAAGAAAAACCGTATCCCCCAGGACGGCAACATCCCTACCAAGACGACCACTCATCTCAGGGACCGAGAAGTTCGCGATGACATTGTTATCAAAGCCCTCGACAACACGATCAACCAGGAACACGTTGCTACTGCTGCCAAAGAGTGTGGATTGATAACAAGGATCCCCCATGACCAATACGTTACGACCGATGGCGACGGATTCCCCAGCGCAAGTCCAACCACCGGTGACCAGTGGATTCGGCGGTATGACCACAACATCGAAAAGCGACCAACCGGAACCTACGAGATCATCTTTTCGAAAAATTCGCGACAAGCCATCAAATGCACCAAGTATACCTTCCGCTCCGCTGGGTGGTACCGAGGTTGTCACGAGAAGCGTATCGATGGAAGTAATTGCGGAGACCGGATAATCGTCGATCTGGGATGGCATCCCAAAGGCACTCAATGAGGCATTCCATTTATACGACCATGTACCCTGATCGGAACCTACGAACAGTTCCTCCTCCAGCAATTCAATTGCCTTCCCGAATGAAGTCTGTCCATCAAATGCGTAAAGCGACTGTACGCGACCCCACTGGTCCAATCCGCCCTCATTTCGCGCGTGAATGTGGACCGATCCACCAGAAGTTGATGGATACGAAACGACCAAACGTCCTCCCTGCAATACCGACTTTGCCCCCAGAGCAGTATTGACGCCGGATGGAGCATCAATTATCTGAACCAACGATAAAGACGGCTGTGCGCATAGTGGAAGGACCAATACCAATAACAGTCCAGCAAGGTGTGATCGGATGTTCATCGAATGAAGCCTACGGCTTGGATCGAGCTACCTGGAAAATTACAATAGTGCACACCGGACGATATCGAGGGAAGAGGGATCGTTGCAGCACCATCCGAACCGATCCGACCAATAGCTAGCTTTCGACCGAGCGCATCACTGATCTCGTATATCGGGGGCATGATCTCATGCAGTGGAACACTGATCTGCAAGAGACCTTCATCCAGCCAGATCCTGGGTGGATCCGACACCAGCTCAAAAATTGGATCCGGGACATCACGCACATAAACGATGGCTGATGCGCTGTTCGTGGAACCGACGATAAGATCACCTGTGGTTGATACATCAATCGACGATATCTCGGAGATCGAAGAACTGAACAAAGAGAAACGAGGTCCTGAAGGGTCTTCCAGATCGTACCAATGGATCGTGCTCATATCGGCGACAAGAAGTCCGTTGTTCTTTGCACAGAGTAACCGGCCAAAACCTGCATCCGCCATGCTCGGGTTCTCGATCACTAGCTCGACATCGGTATATGTAGACCCTGAACGTCGAATGACAGCCACGGCTGGTGGTTGGATCAATCCTTCCCCTTGATACCCGACGCCTGCGAATAGCAGATCTCCACGTTTTGCCAAACAAGTTGACGTCATGATCAGCTGTAGGATCTCCTGAGAAGGTTGTGCCGCGTTGGGATCCATTGTCCAAAGTGAACCAGCGATCTCTGATACGAAACCTTCATCGGACCAGGCAGCCACAGTTCCTTGCCCCGGAAAACTCATCGGGAACAAGGGAGCGATCCGCTCAAATGCCCCGGTCGATCCGACCCTGTACCACCAACCTTGGGTCTCTAGCGTGCCGATCCCCGCGATGCCCGAATTAAGGCGGTAGTAATCAGCTGCGTCCAGCACGGCAAAGGTTGAATCACCTGCAAGCAAACGTACATTCGATTCAAGTGCGAACTCAGCCCAGATCCAACTCACATAAGCACCACCTGTTTCCCCAAAGACGTTAGGCACACCTTCAATTAGTTGAGTACGGACCCAAGTATCTCCTTGCAGTTCAAAAACATAGATTGCACGAAAAGCACCGATAGGGAGTCCGAAATAGTTCAATCGGTTGATCGGACGAAGCACAATCAGACGACCTCCTACCATGGCCATATCCCAGCCAAAAGCCACTTCTGCCGGATCTTGCGGCAAGAGCGTTTGATAGTGGTCCCATCCGTTGATGCCTCCTTGATTTCTTCGATACACGTGAACCTCACCTTCCGGAAAGGCCATGTCACCTACCCTGCTGCGATCCCCTGGTTCACTTACAAATGCGTAATCATCATGTATGATCACCCGATGGCCAAAACCTGATCCATGAGCGAGGTCTGGGTCGTTCAATTCTATGGGAGTGAAGTTCTGTGATAGACCGGACAATGAGGACAGCCACCAATACAGCCAAACACAATACGCCTTGACCCTGAATTGTGGCCATGATCTCAAATTGACATTAGCAACCATATGGATGAACCGTTTTTCTTGGTCCTGCAGAGGTTCTAAACCAGGCAACAATGTCCAGTGCTTCCAAATGACCATTTAAAGATAGCTCTTGGCTCCGTTTGGTCCGATGCGAAGATGAGCGTCGGGCTATTGCATATCTTGAGAACGCAGAACGGCCACCGCTTACGCGATGGCCGTTCTTATGCTGTGGAGCCGGGCGGGATCGAACCGCCGTCCAAACGACCGCAACATGGGCTTTCTACATGCGTAGCCACTTCATTGGTTTTCGACCGCAGGCTGGGGAAGGGCACCCCACCAACGACTTAGGTCCTGTGTCTCACTTGTGCTCCGGACCACCGCACAAGCCAGTTTTCCATGATGACACCTCTGGTTCGGGAAGGAGGATAACGGGCCTCCCCGGGAGGTACTCGTTCGCGCTACTGTTGTTCACGCGAATTAAGCCGAACAGCCTTGGGCTGTTAAGCTGCGAGAGCGTAGTCTACTTCGCCAGTTATGGCGTCGAGGCACTGGGATAACGAATCGCACCTCACACTCGGCATGCTTACACACATCACGAAGCCGCTGTCGAATCCATGTCGGCCCCAAGATCTTCCAAAGAACGTCCCGCAAAAGTAACGGGCACCGCCCCACTTCAGATCCTGTGCCGACCCGCCATTTCGGACACCCTACATTTGCCGCCGTTCAAAATGGCAGGACCTTACCGCAAGATCGGCATCATCCGCGAGGGCAAACAGCCCGCCGACCGTCGCGTTCCGTTGACACCAGTGCAGTGCGAGGAAGTGATGCGCAGACATCCGGAGGTGGACCTGGTGGTACAGCGGAGCCCTGTGCGTGCCTACACCGATGGTGAGTATGAAGCGCGCGGGGTCCGCTTGGTTGATGATCTGGCGGACCGCGACCTCATCCTCGGCGTGAAGGAAGTCCCCTTGGATATGCTCCTGCCAGGGAAGGCCTACCTCTTCTTCAGCCACACCATCAAAGAACAGCCGCACAACAGAAAGCTGTTGAAAGCGGTCTTGGAGAAAAGGATCCGATTGATCGACCACGAACTGCTCACCAATATCCATGGCGAGCGTGTTCTGGCCTTTGGTTACTGGGCCGGGGTCGTGGGTGCATACAACGCAATACGCGCCTGGCAACTGGTCCATGGCGGGCCGGAACTGAAGCCGGCCTACGAATGCCACGACTTGGAAGAACTGGAACGATACCTCCATGCCTACCCGTTGCCACAGGATCTTCGCATCGTGATGACCGGGGGCGGCCGTGTGGGAAAAGGAGCCATGGGGGTTTTGGAGCGCGCAGGTGTGAAACGCATCCCACCGAAAGAGTTCCTCCTTGGGAACAACACCGTTCCGGTATACACCGCACTTGGTTCGGCGGACCTTTACCTGAGGGACGATGCCAAACCCTTCGATAAGGTTGCGTTCCACGCGGACCCAAGCGGTCACCACGCCAACTTCCTTCCTTACGGTCGTCAAGCACAAATCTACCTGGCCTGCCATTTCTGGGATCCCCGCGGCCCCAAGATCCTGAGCAAGGATAGCCTGCGCGACCCGGCACTCACCTTGCAGGTGATCGCCGATGTGAGTTGTGATATCGGCGGGCCGATCGATAGCACGTTGCGCGCGACGACCATAGCCGATCCATTCTTCGGATACGATCGTTCGACGGGCGAAGAAGTCGCTGCAGGCACAGCCCGTAGCTTGACGGTAATGTCCGTGGACAATCTCCCCTGCGAATTGCCACGCGATGCATCGGAAGCCTTCGGTTGGGACCTGATGGAACGCGTATTGCCCAACTTCGTCGGACCTGACCCGGATGGGATGATCGACCGTGCGACCATTGCGCAGAATGGGCAGTTGGCCCGGGCATACAACTACCTGACAGCATACGCCCAAGGCTGACCAGGACCGAAGGCTCAGGCCAACGACAGCTCCACGGTCACGTAGGCGGATGCCTGATCGCGCGGGAGGGTGCGTGCCACAATGGGACGCGCTGTTTTTCGGGCCATGGTGAGCAATCCCAATCCGGCCCCGCCGCGTTCGGTGCGGCCTTCGTTCGCGAGAAGCTTCAGGTAATGTTCACGCAGGTCGGCTTCATCCATATCGTTCAGGATGTCCACCCGATGCGTGAGCAACGTGGCAGCGGCCAGGGGCAAGGCGTTCCCCAAAGTGATCCTGTAGACGTTCTCCTCGCGGACGAGCAAGGCGAAACCACTCTCCGAAAGGTCCGATGGTGTATGGCGGTGAACATTCTCCAAGCCTTCGACCAGGACATTGTACAGTCGTTTCCGCAAAGGCGTTGGGTCGTTGGCGGCCAGGCTGCGCTCTTCGGCGCGGGCCAGGAGCTGTTCCAGTCGGCCACGATCCAGTGGGCCGTAAAAAGCGAAGATGACCTCCCTGTCCGCGTGCGTGGAGGACGCCTCGGCGAGGGGCTGGGCCCAGTGGCCGTTGGGTGATATGGGAGCGCTGTCGCGCATGTTCGCAGCGTAAAGGCTGCTTTCAGATGATCCTTTTCGGTCGACGGGACCTCGATTTCCATCGATATACGGAAAATCGGGGGCAAAGGTTCGATGATGGGTGGATCTCCCTGATCACGAGACAGCTGTGAATGAATTACCGGACGCGGCGCGGCATATTCAAGGCCGGCAGGCATTTCTTTGGGAAATGCGCACTGACATTGGGGGACGCGGACAGACCCTCACCGGCCGAGAAGGTGGGAGACAGGTGGTTTGTGGACCGTCACCTGCAAAGTCCGGATATCACCCTTGGGCGCATACCGGAGGCGCGGGATGCCAGGAGCCGCGCCCTTCTCAGGAGCATGTTTTCGCCGGGCTGGGCATGATCTTCGATCCTGCGAGCTATTTTACAGCGCTGCTATCCGCAGCAGTCATCACCATGGTCACATCCCGCACCAAACGCGCCGCTTTGACGATCGGCCTTCAAGCCGTGTTCCTCTGCGATCCTTCGTATGGCCAGACCCCGATAACCGTCGGCAACGGGACCATTCTGAACGGCACTTTCCAAGCACCATCACCCTATTCCAACTCGCAGCCGGGTGCACGCCACCAGTTCCTTTTCCTCGCCTCCGAGCTGGTCGCCGCGGGGATGACCCAAGGGACGATCAGCGGCATCGGCTTCAATGTGGCCCAGCAGAGCTTTGCGACCCTGGAGGGCTTCACGATCCAGATCGGTACCACAGCGAACAACGCGCTCACCGGGACCTGGGAGCAGGATCTGGGCGTTGCTTGGGGACCAACGGACTTCACGGACCAGGTGGGTTGGTCCGAGCACGCGTTCAGCTCCCCTTTTGAATGGGATGGCGCATCCAACATCGTGATCGAGACCTGTTATGCGAACTTCAATACTGCACAGAACGCCCAGGTGTTCCAAAGCAGTACGCCCTTCACCAGTTGTGTTTCACGCAATTCCCCGAACCCGGCCATTTGCACGGATCCCTTCGGCACACATGTGCTCTGGCAGCAGCGACCGAACGTAAGGTTCACGTGGTCCGCTTTGGAAGGCCCGCCCGTCGCGGTGCCGATGGCGAACAGGACGTTCACATGCACGGGTGCGGTTTCCTTCACCGACCATAGCCTCAACGCACCAACGTCATGGACGTGGGACTTCGGTGATGGCAATTTTTCGATCGAACAGAACGTCGACCACACCTACACCGAAAGTGGCACCTACACGGTGGTCCTGGTGGTGGAGAACGACTTCGGTTCAAGTGAAGCACAGTTGACCATCACGGTGGACCTCAGCGGCACAACCCCCGTTGTGGCTTGTGAAGCCCCCTCGACCGGTGATGTGGAGGACGTCGGCATCCTTTCCGTGACGATCCAGGATGTGACCACGGCGAGTGGTGATGCCGTGAGCGAAGGGTACGCCGATAACACCTGCCAGAGCGTGACCATATTGCAGGGCACGCAATTGGATCTTTCGGTCGTGACGCCGGCGATCCCCTCGCATGCCATTCGCGCCTGGGTCGATTGGGACAACTCCGGTACGTTCACGGAGAACGAGTCGATCCTCGCCGGAACGGGACCCGACTTTTCATCCTCGACATTGGTACCCGGGAACGCGGTATTGGGAACCCCGTTGCGTCTGCGGGTCGTGGCCGCCTATGATCTGATCACTCCCGAGCCACAAGCTTGCGGCCCGGTCCAGTACGGTCAGGCGGAGGACTACAGTATCACAGTGCTGGCCAATACGCAGCCGCCACAGGCCATCTTCAGCGCATCGCCGACGTTCGGATGCAATGGCGCCGTGCAGTTCACCGATGCGTCGCTCAACACTCCAACTGCGTGGGCGTGGGACTTCGGTGATGGCGGAACATCCGGTGAGCAGGATCCCGAACACACGTATGCCGAAAGTGGCACCTATACCGTGATGCTCACCGCCATCAATGCGAACGGCCAGGACGATACCGTTGCGGTGGACCTGATAACGATCGATCTGGAGAGCCAACTCGTTCCCGCGACATGCACACCGAACACGGTGGCATTTTGCTGTGGGTATGGTATCCTGGGTTTCGAGTTCGCCGGGATCTCAAGTGAGAGCCCCAACGGAAGTGAAGGCTACCAGGACCGGTCCTGCGGCAATGTGGCGGAAATACAGGTGGGGCAGTCGTATGCTTGGTCCGTCGTCACGGGTGATGAAACACCGCACGACACGCGCATCTGGGTGGACCTGGACAACGATGGCGCATTCAGTGCGAACGAATTACTGGCGACCGTGTTGGACCAATCCTCACCCAACGGTGTGGTCATGATCCCGACGGGTGAAGTGTTCGGCCAACCCGTACGGTTGCGCGTGCAATGCGATGTGATCGGCCACAGTTCCGCGCCTTGTGACGAACCGCTGTATGGCCAGGTCGAGGACTTCAGTGCGGTGATCTCACCGAGCACCGATCCGCCCGTTGCCGCGTTCACCGCAACACCGTTGGTGACCTGTGATGGCGTCGTGAACTTCACGGACCTGAGCACGAACGGACCCACGAGTTGGTCATGGAACTTCGGCGATGGTGGAACGAGCGACGTGCAGGATCCGGAGCACGTCTATGTGGAGCCGGGAACCTACAACGTGACATTGACCGCCACGAACGAATTCGGTTCCGATGCGGCCCAGGAGTTCAATTACATCCGGCGTGTGCAGCCCTGGCAATGCGATACGTTGCGGGTGAACAGCAGCGATGATCTCAGCAGCACCGAATGCCTGGGCATCCTTTCCGATGATGGAGGCCCCAATGGCAATTACCTGCAAGGGGAAAGTGGTGCCTTCACCATCAGCCCGGCCGGTGCGGAAGTCGTTCATCTTCAATTCTCCGTTTTCCAATGGGGCAACAGCCCGAACAGGCATCTTGCCATCTACGACGGACCTGACGTGAACAGCCCGTTGATCGATGAGTACAATGGCAATGGCCTGAACCAATTGCCGGGGAACGGATCGATAACCTCTTCCGGCCCAAGCATCACCTTGCGCCAGGAACAGGATGGTGGCGGTCCGCCACCCAACAGTGCAGGCTTCCTGCTCACATGGAACTGCTCTTTCACCGGGATCCGCGCAACAGCGGAATCGCCGCTGCAGCGGATCCGTCCGCAACCGGCTGACGAGTGGTTCGCGGTGGACCTTGTACCTGATCCGGGAAAAGAACGCCGACTGGTCGTCCGCAACGCCATAGGACAGATCGTGCAGGAGCATCTCGTCCCGGGCTCCGCTACCTCTTTCCGCATAGACAGTGCGGCGCTGCCAGCCGGGATCTACGCCGTACAACTCATGCAAGGCTCAGGACAATGGGGGTATACTCTGATCATCCAATAGATGCAATGACACGGATCACGCGCATCCTCAACCATGTGGCCCTGCTCACGGCCTTCGCCTTGACCACACCAGCGCAAGCCACCCACCTCGTGGGAGGCAACATCGGATACACTTACATCGGTGAGACCAGCCCCGGCAGCCAGGTGTATCGTTACCTCGTTTACATGCAGTTCTATTTGAACTGTGGCGACGACAGCAACTGGGCGCTGCAATCCCTGCTGAATACCAACAATGGGATCATGCCCGTTGGCGTGTACCTACAGGACCCACTGGCACCCAATGCCGACAAGCAACAGGTCGCCACGGCGAACCTGACCCTTGGCGACAGCACAGCGATCGTGCCGAACCTTCCTGGGGGATGCACCATCGGTGCCGGCATCTGCACCAACCTCGGGACCTTGAGCGGCACGGTGGACCTGCCCCTGAACTTCGGCGGCTACCATCTGTACTTCCACATGAACGCGCGCAACCTCAGCATCACCAACCTGGACGATCCGAACAACACGGGGATCGGTTTCTACGCGTTCATCCCACCTCCCCTGCTGCCGAACTCATCACCCATTTGGTTGGGTGATCCAACACCCCTGCTCTGTATCAACGACACCAACACGTTCGTCAACAGCGCGACCGACCCTGACGGGGACCAGTTGATCTTCTCCTTTGAAGTTCCCTACAACAGCTTGAATGGTGGCGGAGGCATCATCGATCCACCCTTCTTCCTCCCCGACAACATCCCCCTGGTGGACTACTTACCGGGCTACAGCGTAACCCAGCCTTTCGGTGCGGGGGGCTATTCCTTCATCGATGGCGCCACCGGGTTGACCCGCTACAGACCCACCGTACAGGGCAACTATGTCGTTGCTGTTGAGGTGAAGGAATACCGCAACGGGATATTGATCGGACGCACCAGACGTGACCTGCAATTGCAAGCCGTTGTCTGTCCACCGAACGATGCCCCCGAACCGATCGGTGTGCAGCCGATCAGCTACAGCGTACAGGCCGGCGACCAGTTGTGTTTCGACCTTTCCTTCCAGGACCCGAATGCGGATTCACTGCAACTCACAGCGAGCGGCATCATCTTCAATAGTTCACTCTTCACACCACCAGCGACGATCACCGCTCCGGTCGATGGCCAGACGAGCGTAGCCAGTACCTTCTGTTGGGACACGGATTGCGCACAGGCGCAGGACCAGCCGTACCTCTTCAGCGTGAGCGTAACGGACAACGGTTGCCCACCGCGTGCTCTGGATGTGATCTACTCCGTACTGGTCATGGGCATCAACAGCCCCGGCAACATCGTCGGGCCATCTCCGGTCTGCGAAGGGCAGCTGGGCAGTGTGTACACCACACCGAACATCAACGGGACGACATTCGCTTGGACCGTTACCGGTGGTTCCTTGGTCACCGGCCAGGGAACGAACAGCATCACGGTGGATTGGGGCAGTGCAGGACCCGGCTCAGTGGAGGTCGTAGCGACCAACGCGCAAGGATGCCTCAGTGGACCGACCACACTGCAAGTGAACGTCGTGTCCTTGCCGGTGACCATCGCCGGTGCCGATGTCCTGGTGTGCCTGGGTGCCGGTGCCACACTCGGCAGCGAACCTACGGGCCCGCCGGGCAGCAGCTTCCAATGGACCCCGGCGACCGGACTGGACGACCCCACGAACTCCAACCCCGTCGCCACACCCCTCGTGACGACCGATTACGTTGTGACCGTACAGAACAGTGGCTGCGCGAACACGGATACCGTGCGTGTAACCGTGAGCGACCCCCAGGTGGATGCCGGCAGCGATGCGGCTTTCTGCGCTGGCGGAAGTGCCCAATTACAAGCCACCGGGACAGGGGGCTTTTCCTGGGCACCAGCGACCGGTCTCAACGCGACGGACATCGCCGATCCCATCGCCACACCTTCCATCACGACCACCTACACCGTAACACTCACCGATCAAGCGAACTGCACGGATACGGACAGCGTGGTCGTTACTGTGAACGATCTGCCGACCGCTTCCGCGGGACCTGACGCCACACCTTGTGCAAGCACCACCATCCAACTCGGCGGTGCGCCTACCGGGCCTGCAGGAAGCACGTTCGCATGGTCTCCTGCTGTGGGGTTGAATGACAACACCTTGGCGAATCCAACGCTCAGTGTGACCGTAGATGGCGAGTATGTGGTGACGGTCACCGACGCCAACAGCTGCGTCAACACGGACACGATGGAGGTGACCGTCCTCCCCTTGCCGGATGTGGATGCCGGCCCGGATCTGGAGGTCTGCTACGGCGGAAGCGTCCAGCTCCAAGGATCAGGAACAGGCGCGTTGTTGTGGACCCCACCGTTCGGACTGAGCGATGCTACCGCACCCGACCCCATCTGCACGCCGGAAACGACGACGATCTACACGCTCACCGCAACGGGTACGAACACCTGCACGAATTCCGATCAAGCAACGATCACGGTGAACGTGCTGCCGAGCGCAAATGCCGGACCCGACCGTTCGATCTGCAATGGATCGGGCGTGGTGATCGGAACGCCCGGTCCAGGCACCTTCTCCTGGTCCCCGGCAACCGGTCTCAGTGCTACGGATATCGCAACGCCGACGGCTTCACCATCCGTAACGACCACCTACACCGTGACCGTGCTCGATGCCACCACCTGTACTGCGCAGGACGAGGTCGTCGTGACGGTGAACGAGCCAGGGAACGCAGGGGACGATGGCAGCATCACCACGTGTTCTTCGGGAGCGACCGTGGATCTGGGAACACTGCTCGGTGGAACGCCTGATGCAGGTGGCATCTGGCTCGACCCATCACTGGCAGCGCACAGCGCACAACTGGACCCGGCAACGGATCCTTCGGGTAATTACACCTACGTCGCTGGCGATGGCACGCTCTGTCCGGATAGTGCGATCGTCGTAGTGACGATCACCACACCGCAGATACAGTTCACCGGCGACCAGACGATCTGTGCCGGTGACACCACGCAGATCACTGCGACCGGTGGCGACGCATATGCGTGGTCGCCGGCAACGGACATCAGTGACGCCACGATCGCTGGCCCGCTCTTCTACCCTGGCAGTAGCACAACGTACACGGTGACGGTCACGGATGGCGGTGGATGTACGGCAGATGCCCTCCTGGACATCACCGTATTCACCCTACCGACAGCGAATGCGGGTGTTGATGACAGCCTCTGCAACGGCGGATCACTGCCGATCGGAGGTACTCCAACCGGCCCTTCGGGCGCGAGCTTCCAATGGAGCCCTGCCACCGATCTCGACGATCCAACGGCTGCGAATCCCAATGCGTCGCCATCCTCGACCACCATCTATTCCGTTCTGGTGACCGACAACAACCAATGCACGGCTACGGACACGGTCATGATCGAGGTGTTCGAGCTGCCGTCGCTCGAGGCCGGATCGGACGTTCCGCTTTGCACCGGAAGCAGTGTTCAACTCAATGCCACCGGGACCGGGTCCTTTGTTTGGAGCCCGGGTGACGGATTGAGCAGCACCACGATCGCAAACCCTGTAGCATCACCGACCAGTACAACGGCGTACACGGTGACCCTCACCGATGGGAACGGATGTTCTTCCACCGACGGAATGACGGTTACGGTGAACGAACTACCGGCCGTCGATGCAGGCAGCGACGCCTGGTTGTGCGAAGGCTCCAGCGTAGGGCTGACCGGAAGTGGAAATGGCACCGCAGCATGGAGCCCGGCCGGATCATTGAACGATCCGACATCGTTGACCCCGGTGGCGACACCGCCGAACACGACGACCTACAACCTGACCATCACGGACGCGAACAACTGTTCAGCGAGCGACGCGGTCACCATTACCGTCGGCAATGATCCGCCGATCGATGCCGGATCTGGTGCATCCATTTGCGGCGGTTCACCTGTCACCTTGGGCGGATCACCGACAAGTGTTCCTGGCAGCAGTTTCCAATGGACACCAGCGACCGGATTGAACGACCCCACTTCCCCGAACCCGATCGCGACACCCACTGTCACGACCACGTATGTGCTTACGGTGAGCAACGACACCTGCACGAGCACGGCGTCAGCGACCATCACCATCAATGCACTGGGACAGGCCGGGTTCACGGCCCGCTTCGAGCCGGGGTGCGAGACGTTACGTGGTTTCCTCACCGATACCAGCACCGACGCCGTAAGTTGGAACTGGGACCTTGGCAACGGTACCACCAGCACCGATCAGGACCCACAGGTTTTCCTGCCCTACGGCCAGGCGTCGACCGTCACCTTGGAGATCACCGATGCGCAGGGATGCACCGATTCGTTCAGCCAGACCTACACCATGGCCGATTACAACGAAATGGTGGATGTTGAAATACCGAACGTGTTCACGCCGAACGGTGATGGCAAGAACGATGTATTCACCTTGAACAGCGATGCCCTCCTCGGCCCATGCACCTCCATGGACGTGATGAACCGCTGGGGACAGAAGGTGTTCGTGAGCCTGGGGAACAATATCACCTGGGATGGCCGGAACTTCAGCGGTGAGATATGTTCTGCCGGAACCTACTTCTACGTGATCAAAGTGAAGGACCTGATGTACGAGGGATCCGTGACCTTGGTGCGTTGAGCACATCGCGAACGGCTGGTGGTTCAGGTCCTCCAAGCGGGGTAACTTCGCCGTAACATCGGCATGGACCGATGCGTCCCATGATAGGAAGAGCATTCCCCTCCACAGTATTGACCATGAACACCATGCGACTCAGCTTCACCTTGCCCGCACTTATCGCCAGTGTGGCCTTCATCTCCGCTTGTACGCCTTGGGATTGTGAGAAGGGTGCTGGTGCACCGGTCAAGCAACCCTTGGCCGTAGCGACCTTCCACGGCATTGTGGTCGAAGGATCCCTGGAGGTACGACTGAGCAGGTCCGATGCACAACAAGTCGATGCGGAAGGACAGGCGAACCTGATCGCCCTCATCACGACGGAAGTGAAGAACGGCGTCTGGCACATAGGAACGAAGCGGTGCTACTCGACCGACAAGCCCTTCATCGTACATATCGCAGTTCCCACCCTGGATCTGGTCTCCGTGCAAGGATCAGCAGATGTGAAGGGCGATGACACCTTCACCATGGACGAACTCGACCTGGAGGTCCAAGGCAGCGGCGAATTGCGACTGGCCGTGGCTGCGAAGACGGTGCGTGCAACCGTTCAAGGTTCCGGGGATATCGACCTGAAGGGCACGTGTGCCTCGTTGAACGCCTCGGTGCAGGGCAGCGGGGATATCGATGCCGGTGGACTGAAGGCAACAAGCGGCAAGGCGGAAGTGGCGGGCAGTGGGGATATCACGGTCGAGGCCGTGGAGGTCCTTGATGCGTCCATCGCTGGCAGCGGCGACATCAATTACCGGGGCGATCCGGCGAAGGTGAACAAGAACATCGCCGGATCCGGTGACATCAAGCAGGTGAAATGAGGGGAGCACCCTTCAGTCTGATCGCAATTGCCGCGTGCTGTGGGTTGCTGGCCATTGGCTGCGGTCATGACGCCCCGCCCCAGGATAAGCCGGTGAAAGGGGATAGTGTCGGATCACAGGACATCGCTCATGGCATACACGGTGGAACCGGTCTACCCCGGGTGGAATTCCCGGAAGTGGATGACAACGTCCGCCATGACACGCTACTGATCCAGGTAACCTTCGATCTGGGTGATGGGACTTTCATCATGGTCGCCTCGAACGTGGACGAAACCTTCGAGGGTGTTCGACTCTATCGCTATCGGCTCAAGAGCGATGGCGGCCCGGAGATCATCGCAACATCGTCACCGGGCTATGATAGCTGGACCATGCTGCCCAGCTTCTTCCCATTGGACAGGAAGCAACCGACCGATGCCATGTGGCTGCTGGCCAATATGGGCGAACGTGAAAGCTGGGGCCAGAAGTTGATCTGGCTGGACTGGGAGTTCACGGACATGGGCTTCATGGATGTCGCCCTGCCGGAGCGCGTGGTAGAGGATGACACCCTTCGCTTGAAGCGCAGGAACATCGGACCGAACACCCGGATCGAAGACCGGAATGACACGTCCTACTTCCGCTTCGCCTGCGACAGCGTCTACCTGTACGATGACCAAGCCGGGAACATGGACCAAGTACTACCGGCCGGGAAAGTGTTCTTCACCTACCATCGCGAGGAAGGACTCGCGCTCTGGGTGAACGGTGAGAAACGTCCAGTGAAGAAACCTGCCTGATCTACTGCACGATCGGGATCATGCCCCGCACCCCCATGTCGACAACGGTTTCTCCGTCGACCGGCTCGTAGACATTGTCGGCATCCGTTTCCACCCATTCGAAACTCTTGTTGGTGCTCACAGAAACGACCACCACCACGTCCTCGGTCTCATTGCCGGTGATGGTCAGCGGGACCGGGAATGCGCTTGTGACCACACAAGAACCGGAAGGTATCGGTGACGTCGCGAACAGGGGATTGACGACCGTTGTTGCAGGCGCCTGGCCCTCGGTGACCGGCACTGGCAAGGGTGGATCGTTCACCTCAAAAGCCCAGTAGCCCTGAAGTTTGTTGGCGTTCACCTGAATGGTGCTGTCCGCGACCTGGAACGAGCCGATGTACGTGTTGTAACCGATGAACGAGGCGATCGTCCCGGTCAATGCCAGGGTGGATGCAGCGAACCGGATGTTATAGTTCTGATAGGCCAATGAGACACGAAGCCATTCGTACGTTCCAGGAGAAAGCTCGGACAAAGGGATGTCCAGAAATGCCTCATTGTTGCCGACCGATAGACACAGATCATGATCGATGGCCGTACTCCCACCCAATGTGGTTTCCGAGGCATGGTAAACGACATCCCCCGTTCCGAGCGCGGTGAGCGCCGTCGGTGCAAATTCCACATAGTGGGCGCTCATCTTGTTGAACACCGGGCTTTGGGCGCCATGCCCCGCCTGGACCGTCGATGGTTGGCCTACCGCGTTGAG
>DEQO01000064.1 GCA_002360495.1 Flavobacteriales bacterium UBA3364 | reverse complement strand
CCACATCGCGAGACCATTCTTCGTTGCCCTCAGCATCGTACTTGACCGCGAAGGCCGTTGAAGGAACATCAAACTCCTCCTTATAGAACCCGATGGCGACTACGCCGCCGTCGGGTGTGGCGATCACATCGATATACCAACTGATCCCCGGTTTCGTGCGCCGCCAGATCACGCTGCCATCCGGCCCGCATTTGATCACGTTGGCGTTGTTGATGTTGTTCTGTGCCGCACTCTCACCGTAACCACAGATGAAGAGGTCTTGGTTCGCATCCTCGGCGATACTCATCGCGAAGAAGGGCGGTACATCCGTGAGGGGGGTAAAGCTGACCAGATCGCCGTTCGCTGTAGCACGGCACAGGAATGCATTTTTCGGTCGTTCGTGTAGACCGACAAGCAAGTAGTCACTGTTCTCACTTTGGATACACTTGCGAATAGCAACGGTAGTGTCAGAGACAAGAAACGAGGTTTCGATAGTATCGCCCATTCCATTGAAGCGGTATAGGAAAAGGCTGTCGAGAGCTTCGCCGCCGCCAAACCTTGCCACACCACTGACGAACCCACCGTTGTGGTCACGTGCAGCCGGTGCATGCACACCGTAGTAAGCTAGTCGCGGTTGTTGAAAAACTCGCTCAAATTGAAAACTCCCTGCAGCGTCAAACAAACTCGTTCTCACATCCTGTATCTCGCCAGTGCCATCACCACCGCTTGAAAACACCACGTAACCGACCTCATTCTCAAAGACGTCAAAACCCACTAAAAAGCTATTCACAGGGTTCAACCGCACAGTATCAAAGACGATGGGCTGCTGGCCCCGCAACACGCCGGGGGCCAGCAGCACTTGCATCGCAACTATCGTGGCCCAGGGCCTCATCGATCAGTGTTGAACGGACAAAAGTGTCCGTTCCTCGTCACTCCACAACCACCTTACCACCCGCCAGCCACTTCACCTCATCGCGCAAGTGCAGGTAGTACAAGCCCGCCGCTTGACCGTCCAGTGCTATTGCGCCCGACAACAGCGAGCCATTCGCCTGCGCCAATTGCCGCCCAACTTCGTTCCCCTGCGCATCCAGCAACACCGCTTGAACTTTTCCGTGTAGCTGGTAGCCGCCGGGCAACTCCAAACTGAACCGCACCGCCTCCCTGGCCGGGTTGGGGCTTACCTGCAACGCGCTTTGCAAGGCGCTCTCGAACTCCTGCACACCCACGGTGTGGCAGCCGGGTACCAAGCAACCCATGCTGTCCAGTTTCACCAACCACAAGCGCGATGTGTTGGGCGGCGTGGGGCCTTGGGCCTCGCCAGTGAGTATGAAGCCGCCATCACTGGTGGGTTGAACAGCGTTGAAAACATGCTCGTAGCCCGCAGGCAAACCTGTGTAGTGCGCGTAGTAGCGGCTCCAAAGGATAGTACCATCCGCATTCAACTTGTGCAGCATACCGTTGTCCCATAAACCGGGCGTGGTGGTATTGCGCAGTGTGCCGCACAGGGCTAACGTGCCGTCCGGCAACAAGAAGCCATTCGTCAAGAAGCACGGGCGAGAGCCCAAGTCGGTTTGGGCCACATCGCGAGACCATTCTTCATTGCCCTCAGCATCGTACTTGACCGCGAAGGCCGTTGAAGGAACATCAAACTCCTCCTGATAGAAACCGATGGCAACAACACCACCGTCGGGTGTGGCGATCGCATCGATGTACCAACTGATCCCCGGTTTCGTGCGCCGCCAGATCACGCTGCCATCAGGCCCACATTTGATCAGGTTGGCGTTGTTGTTGTTGTTCTGCGCTGCACTCTGGCCATAACCACATATGTATAAGTCCAGGTTAATGGTCTCGGTAACGCTCATAGCAAAGAAGGATGGCACGTCATCAAGTACGGTGAAGCTGACAAGATCACCGTTCTCCAATGTACGGCACAAAAAAGCTCCAAGCGGGGGATAATGAAGGCCAACTAAAAGATTGTCGCCATTGGAACTTTGCATGCACTTGCGAACGGCTACGGTCGTGTCTGTGACGAGATGATTGGTCCAAAGGGTATCGCCCTGTTCGTTGAATCGATACAGGTGCAGCCATGTCATCGATTCGGCACTGCTGAATTCACTCACGCCGCAGACGAAGCCGCCTTCATTGGAACGTGCCACCGGAGCATAACTCCCTGGCCAGGTGATCAGGTCGTTCTGGTAAGTGAATACACTTTCATAGTGTCCATGCTCATCGAAGGAAAGGACATGAAGATCCTGCACATCCCCCGACCCATCGCCTGCCATGCCCCATACCCGGTATCCATCTGAGGTCTCGAATACGGAGAGACCGACTAGGAAGCTGTTGAGCGGATTCAGCCTAACGGTATCGAATGCGATCGGCTGCTGGCCCTGCACCAGGGCAGGGACCAGCAGCGCTTGCATCGCAACGATAACGGCCTTATACCCCATTGGTCAGTGTTGAACGGACAAAAGTGTCCGTTCCTCGTCACTCCACAACCACTTCATACCTGTGCAGGGTCCCCTGCACCCCGAGGACGAAACTAACGTGTTCGGTAGCCAACGGCATACCGTTCCTCGCTTACTCCACAACCACCTTACCACCCGCCAGCCACTTCACCGCATCGCGCAAGTGCAGGTAGTACAAGCCCGCCGCTTGACCGTCCAGTGCTACTGCGCCCGACAACAGCGAGCCATTCGCCTGCGCCAATTGCCGCCCAACTTCTTTGCCTTGCGCATCCAGCAACACCGCTTGAACTTCTCCGTGTAGTTGGTAGCCGCCGGGCAACTCCAAACTGAACCGCACCGCCTCCCTGGCCGGGTTGGGGCTTACCTGCCACGCGCTTTGCAAGGCGCTCTCGAACTCCTGCACGCTTAGGAGTTCACGCGGGGGCGGGGGGCTGATGAACGCAGAACGGCCCTTCATCCGAAGGGCCGTTCCAGTTGTTCGCAATACGCTTACTCCGTCGGTGGCGGCAGCTCCTTCGCTTCACCACCCTCGGCTTTCCCGATCTTCTTCTTGCCCTTGGCCACCTTGATGGAGAGGTCCGACTTGTCCTTGTTCAGGCCGACGGTGATCTTATCACCTTCCTCCACACCCTGGTTGATGATCTCCTCGGCCATCGGGTCCTCGATGAACTTCTGTATGGCGCGCTTCAGGGGGCGTGCGCCGAACTTCTCATCGTAGCCCTTCTCGCTGAGGAAGTCCTTGGCTTCGTCGGTCAACTTCAGGTCGTAACCCAGTTCGCTGATGCGCTTGTAGAGGTGGCCCAGCTCGATGTCGATGATCTTGTGGATGTCATCGCGCTTGAGGCTGTTGAAGATGATGATGTCATCGATCCGGTTGAGGAATTCCGGCGCAAAGGCCTTCTTCAACGCTTTCTCGATCACACCGCGGTTGCTGTCCTCCTGGCCTTCTGCCTTGGCGGCCGTGCCAAAGCCGACACCTTTCCCGAAATCGCTCAGATCACGCGCCCCGATGTTGGAGGTCATGATGATGATCGAGTTCTTGAAATCGATGTGGCGACCGAGGCTGTCGGTCATCTTGCCATCGTCCAGGGCCTGTAGCAGCAGGTTGAAGACATCGGGGTGTGCCTTCTCGATCTCGTCCAACAGGATGATGGAGTAGGGGCGGCGGCGGACCTTTTCGGTAAGCTGTCCACCTTCCTCATAACCCACGTAGCCGGGAGGCGCACCGATCAGGCGGCTCACGGAGAATTTCTCCATGTACTCGCTCATGTCGATGCGGATGAGTGCGTCGTCCGTGTCGAAGAGATATCGGGCCAGTTCCTTGGCGAGTTGTGTTTTACCAACACCTGTGGGACCGAGGAAGATGAACGAGCCGATGGGGCGGTTGGGGTCTTTGAGCCCGGCGCGGTTGCGCTGGATGGCCTTCACCACCTTCACCACCGCGTCATCCTGTCCGATCACCTTGCCCTGCATCTCCTCCTTCATCCGCTTCAACTTCCCACTTTCCTTCTCGGCGATGCGGGTCACCGGGATACCGCTCATCATGGCCACCACTTCAGCCACGTTTTCATCGGTAACGGTGGTGCGGTTGCTCTTGCTTTCCTCTTCCCACTGCTTCTTCGCGCGGTCGAGTTCCTCCAGGAGCTGGCGTTCCTTGTCACGCAGTTTGGCGGCTTCCTCGTAACGCTGGCTGCGCACCACCTTGTTCTTCTCGTCCTTGATGTCCTCTATCTTCTGCTCGACGTCGAGGATCGCCTTCGGTACCACGATGTTGCTGATGTGGACGCGGCTACCGGCCTCGTCCAGCGCATCGATCGCTTTGTCGGGAAGGTGCCGGTCGGTGATGTAGCGGTTCGTGAGCTTCACACATGCTTCAACAGCCTCGGGAGTGAATGTGACATTGTGGTGGTCCTCGTACTTCTCCTTGATGTTGTTGAGGATCTGGATGGTCTCATCCACGCTCGTGGGTTCCACCAACACCTTCTGGAAGCGGCGCTCCAACGCACCGTCCTTCTCGATGTACTGGCGGTACTCGTCCAGCGTGGTGGCACCGATGCATTGGATCTCGCCGCGCGCCAGGGCCGGCTTGAACATGTTGCTGGCATCCAGTGATCCGCTCGCGCCGCCCGCACCCACTATGGTGTGGATCTCGTCGATGAAGAGGATCACGTCCGGGCTGTTCTCCAGTTCGTTCATCACCGCCTTCATGCGCTCTTCGAACTGCCCGCGGTACTTGGTACCGGCCACGAGCGAAGCGATGTCCAGCGCTACGATGCGCTTGTTGAAGAGCACGCGGCTCACTTTCCGTTGGATGATGCGCAGGGCCAGGCCTTCAGCGATGGCACTCTTACCCACACCGGGCTCGCCGATCAATACCGGGTTGTTCTTCTTGCGTCGGGAGAGGATCTGGCTCACCCGCTCGATCTCCTTTTCGCGGCCGACGATCGGATCCAACTTGCCTTCCTCGGCCATCTTGGTCAGGTCGCGGCCGAAGTTGTCCAGCACCGGGGTCTTGCTCTTGCTGTCGCCCTGTTTGCGCTGGCCGCCACCGCCACCCTGGAAGCTGCCGCTTTCGTCGTCATCATCATCGGCACTTTGGGGCCCCTGGGCCTTCGGTTTGTTGGTGAAGGTGTCGGGTGCGTCCCCTCCGTCGGCGAGGATCGTATCCACCTCGTGCTTAACACTGTCGTAGTCCACATGGAACTTGTGCAATGTGCGCGTGGCCAGGTTGTCCTCGTCCTTCAACATGCTCAGCAACAGGTGTTCCGTGTCGATGTTCGGGCTCTTGAACAGCTTGGCTTCGAGGAAGGTGATCTTCAGCATCTTCTCCGCCTGCTTGATCAGTGTGATCTTGTCCTTGTCAGGTGGTCGCATCGCACTGGCCGGTTCCATGGAACCCTCCACCACCTTGCGCAGTTCATCGATGTCGACCTCCAATCGTTGGAGGATCCGGATGGCATTGCCTTCCCCTTCCCGGATCAGTCCGAGCAGGATGTGTTCGATGCCGATGTAGTTGTGGCCCAGCCGCAATGCTTCCTCACGACTGAACGTGATGACATCGCGAACGCGGGGCGAAAATTTGGCGTCCATTCGTTGGGGTTCTGCTGTTGGGTCGAGAGGGGAGTTGTCCGTCCGTTCCGAGGCCTTGCTAAGGTAGCTGACAAGCTACTGGGGGCAAGCTATTGAACGCACGATCGGCGGGCTTGTTCCGAGGAAGTGCATTTATCCACAAGGATGTGTCGGTTTGTGGATAATTACAAGGGTCCAAAACGTGCGATCGGACTACTTTCGGGCTCCCATTTTGGGGACCCTGTCCACAAGGACCGGGCCAGCGTGACGAACTGACAGACATGGCAGAAGGAGAGAAGATCATCCCGATCAACATCGAGAACGAAATGAAGACCGCCTACATCGATTATTCGATGTCGGTGATCGTGAGCCGGGCACTACCCGATGTGCGTGATGGGCTGAAGCCGGTACATCGGCGCGTGCTGTTCGGCATGCAGGACCTGGGTGTGCTCAGCAACCGGCCGTACAAGAAAAGTGCGCGTATCGTAGGGGAGGTGTTGGGCAAGTACCACCCGCACGGTGATGGCAGCGTTTACTACGCCATGGTGCGCATGGCGCAGGAGTGGAGCTTGCGCTATCCGCTGGTAGACGGTCAAGGGAACTTCGGCAGTTTGGACGGTGACAGCCCGGCCGCGATGCGTTACACCGAAGCGCGGTTCAAGAAGATCGCTGAAGAGGTGCTCGCCGATCTGGACAAGGAGACGGTGGACATGCGCCCCAACTTCGACGATACGTTGGACGAGCCGTCGGTGATGCCGGCCCGCATCCCGAACCTGCTGGTGAACGGTGCTGCCGGTATCGCTGTGGGGATGGCCACCAACATGCCACCGCACAACCTGAGCGAGGTCTGCGACGGGATCGCGGCCTACATCGAGAACAGGGACATCGATACGGCGGGACTGATGGAATACATCAAAGGCCCCGATTTCCCGACCGGCGGCGTGATCCTCGGAACG
Source organism: Flavobacteriales bacterium UBA3364 (assembly GCA_002360495.1). GTDB lineage: Bacteria > Bacteroidota > Bacteroidia > Flavobacteriales_F > PHOS-HE28 > PHOS-HE28. The sequence continues at coordinate 29,004 of DEQO01000064.1, read as the reverse complement.
GAAGGTATCCGCGAAGCCTATGAGACCGGCCGGGGCCGCGTGGTATTGCGCGCTGCCTGCCACATCGAGGAGGACAACAAGACGGGTCGCGAGACCATCGTCTGCACCGAGATCCCGTTCCAGACCAACAAGGCCGTGCAGCTCGTGAAGGGCGTTGCCGACCTGGTGAACGACAAGAAGATCGAAGGCATCAGCGATGTCAACGATTACAGCGACCGCACCGGCATCCGCATCGCTTATGATGTGAAGCGTGAAGCGATGGGCAGCGTAGTGCTGAACCAACTCTACAAATACAGCGCATTGCAGTCCAGCTTCAGCGTGAACAACATCGCGCTGGTCGGTGGCCGGCCGATGCTATTGGGCCTGAAAGCGATGGTGAGCCACTTCGTGGACCACCGTATGGATGTGGTGATACGTCGCACGAAGTTCGACCTCCGAAAGGCCGAGGAGCGGGCGCACATCCTGGAAGGGCTGTTGATCGCATTGGACCATCTGGATGCCGTGATCGCCCTGATCCGTGCCAGCCAAACGCCGGATATCGCCCGCGAAGGGTTGATGAGCGAGTTCGGCCTGAGCGAGATCCAAGCTCGCGCCATCCTGGATATGCGCCTGCAGCGCCTCACCGGCCTGGAACGGGACAAGATCCGCGAAGAGCATGCGGAACTGATGAAGACGATCGCCTACCTGAAGGCCGTGTTGACCGATGAAGGGCTGCGCATGACGATCATCAAGACCGAGATCATGGAGGTGAAGGAGAAATACGGCGATAAGCGTCGTACCCAGATCATCCAAGCCACCGGCGACATGCGCATGGAGGACCTGATCGCGGATGATGCCGTGGTGGTCACCATCAGCCACCTGGGCTATATCAAGCGCACCGCCCTGTCCGAATTCCGCACCCAAGGCCGGGGCGGCGTGGGCAGCAAGGGAAGCACCACGCGCGACGAGGACTTCCTGGAGCACCTTTTCGTGGCCACGAACCACAACTACCTGCTCATCTTCACCCAGAACGGCAAGGTGTTCTGGATGCGGGTGTTCGATATCCCGGAGGGGAATCGCCAGAGCAAGGGCCGCGCGATCCAGAACCTGGTACAACTCGAGGGCGGGGACAAGGTGGTGGCCTACCTCAACGTCACCGACCTCACCAGCGAGGAGTACTTGAACAATCACTTCGTGGTCCTCTGCACCAAGAAAGGGATCATCAAGAAGACCACGCTGGAGGCTTACAGCCGTCCGCGTTCAAATGGGATCATCGCCGTGGGCATCCGCGAAGGCGATGAATTGTTGGAGGCCCGCCTCACGAACGGGAACAGCCACGTGATCCTGGCCAGCCGCGATGGCAAGGCCATCCACTTCGAGGAAAGCGATGTGCGCCCCATGGGCCGTGGTGCCAGTGGCGTGCGCGGGATGAACCTCGGCGAGGAGGCCGGTAACGAAGTCGTGGGTATGATCACGATCGATAAGTCGGAGACCGCCACGCGCCAAGTCCTGGTCGTAAGCGACAAGGGCTATGGCAAGCGAAGCCCGGTGGACGATTACCGCATCATCAACCGTGGCGGTAAGGGGGTCAAGACACTGCAGGTGACCGACAAGACCGGCAACCTGATCGCCATCAAGGATGTGAAGGACGATGACCAGCTCATGATCATCAACCGCAGCGGTATGACGATCCGCATGGGATTGGAAGAAATGCGGGTACTGGGCCGCGCCACGCAAGGGGTACGCCTGATCGAGCTACGCAAGAACGACCAGATCGCCGCCGTTGCAAAGGTGGACAGCGACCTGAAGGAGGAGGATGCCGTGCTTCCGGAAGGAAGCACCGACGCGGACGCTCCTCAGGGGGACGATGCAGCCTCCGAGGGGAATGGCACCGAAGTTGATAACGGATAAGCGCAAACGGAACACCGAACTATGAGAACCGCCCTAACGATCACTTTCACCGCGGTAACGATGGGCCTTGCCGCCCAGAACGCCAACGTGGTGAACGCCTACAACTATATGACCGATGGCCAGCTGGCAAAGGCTGTCGAGTACATCGAACCTGCCGTTCTCGACCCCAAGACAGGGGCGTCAGAAAAGGCCTGGCGGTACCGTGGCGATATCTACCGGCTGATCGTCATGGGCGACGACGAGGCGTTGAAGGCCCAGTTCCCCGATGCTTTGGACAAGTCCGTGGACAGTTACATGAAGGCCAACGAGCTGGACGTGAAGGAGAGTTACAGGGTCGAGAACATCAAAGCACTGGGTGCTCTGCAGGGCTTGTCCCTGAACGCGGGGAACGACGCCTTCACGGCGAAGAACTACGACGCGGCGATCACCAATTACGCCCGTTCGGAGAAGATCGCCAAGGCGTTCGGGCAGGTGGATACGAACGCCATCTTCAATTCGGCACTGGCATACGAATCAAAGGGTGACGCACCCAAGGCCATCGAACGCTACCGCGAGGCACTGGCATTGGGTTACAACAAGTCGGAGATCTACCGGTACATCGCCAGCTTGGAGAACAAGGGTGGCAATGTGGATGCAGCCATCAAGACCATCGGCGAGGGGCGCACGAAGTACCCTGACGACAAGGACCTGATCCTGGACGAGATGAGCTATTTCCTAGCCGCCGGTCGTTCCGAGGAAGCAGAAGCCAGCGTGAAGCTCGGCATCCAGAAGGACCCCAACAACGCCGTGCTCTGGTCGGTCCTGGCGAGCCTTTACGACAAGAAGGCCTCGGATGCCAAAGAAGAAGCCGCGATGACCGAATGGTACGGCAAGGCGGAGGAGGCTTACAAGAAGAGCATCGAACTGGACCCGAAATTCTTCGACAGTTACTTCAACATCGGGGTCCTGTACAACAACCGCGCGGCATTTGAATACGACAAGTGCAACGCGATCAAGAGCGACGCGGAATACACGAAGTGCAAAGCCGTGGCCGATGCGATCTACGTAAAGGCCGTCCCATACTTCGAACAGGCGCACCAACTGAAGCCCGACGACGCGCAGACCATCCAGCAGCTGATGAAGCTGTACGCCAAGTCCGGCGACCAGGCCAAGTACGAGGCCATGAAGGCGTTGATGGGGAAGTGATCCAACAGCGAACAACGCATACAGGCCGGGAGTATTCCCGGCCTGTTCCGTTTGATGGAAGCGAGAACTGCCTTGGATGGGGCTGGGATACAGCCAAATACAACTTTACATAATATAAATTATGCGCCAATCGGTATCCAATCGAGCGCATGGCCGGAACGTGGCCGCACCCCGACACCGACCGATCCATCGAGGGTGAATCGACCATCGCTCAACCCCAGCCCACAGAACGGATCGTTCCTGACCAACCACGGCCCGTCGAGGTCCACCAGTTCCGCCATTCCGGCGAGATGGACCATTGCTCCACATCCGAGCGAACTCTCGCTCATGGACCCGAGCATCACCTTCAGCCCCAGTTCCGCCGCACGCTCAGCCATGACCATCGCCCGATCCAGACCACCGCATTTCACCAGCTTCAGGTTAACGCCATCGAACGCCTCAGGCGCCCGCTCCAGGTCGGCCAAGCCCTGGATGCTTTCGTCACCGTAAACCGGTATCCGGGTCGACCTTCGAAGTTCAGCGTGCAGATCCCAGCGCTCCTTGGCGAACGGCTGCTCCAAGCCTAACACGCGGTCCTCGCCAGCAACGGCGATCGCCTTCATGGCCTGGCCCACGGACGTCCACCCCTGGTTCGCATCAAGGAACAACGGCCTGTCGTCCAGCGATTTGACCGACTCCAAAGTGCCCTCATCATCAGCCGACCCCAGTTTGACTTTCAGGACGGCCATTTGCGGTAATTCAGTCAACTTCAACGCGATCTCGCCCAACTTGGAATGACCGAGCGTGACCATTGCCATGGCCTTGGATCGTGCTCCATCCGGTATTGTCAGATAACTCGAAATAGAAACTGATATTTCCTTGGATATCAGGTCGTAATAAGCCAATGATAAGGCTGCGCGCGCAGGCGGTGTAAGAGCTGCACTTGGATCGGTAAGGAGCAACGGGATCCGGTTGAAATCAATACGCGATAACTCCTCATGCACAGAATCTTGTGAATGGGGCAAATAAGGTGGCAAGGTGGCTTCTCCATATCCATGGAGACCATCATTCGAGAGCTGCACGAAAACAGAATCCGTTCCGTCGCGAAGGCCGTGCGCCGTCCCGAACGGATGGTGGAACAGGAGCCGGTACCGGGCGAGTGCCAGTTGCATTCTTTGGCGAAGGTGCTTGCCATACGGTCCGGCTTTCACCGCCTTGGCATTGAACTGTCAACAGCGCCACAGCGAAAAGCCCCGGGACGGACGGGTCCGCACCGGGGCTTTGCCTGATCGATGACCACTACTTCACCAAGTAGTAGACGTTCGTGAGCCACTTCGTGGTGTCCTTCTCTGTCATCGGATCGGTCACATATTCTTCGATCACGTTGGCGTAGTGGGTCAGGTTATTGGCCTTGATGTAAGCGTCCATCGCCTCATGTGCGGCGCCGACCTTCTCATAAGCGCCGTAGTAAGGGATGTGCAGCACCTTGCTGGCGGGAACAACCACGGTTTCCATCCCCGGTACTTTCAGGTCGGACGCCGCTTTCACCGGCATCCCGGCAAGGAGGTCGGCTGTTTGATCCTTCTCGTTCCACTCGAAATAGACACCGCTCGGAGCGCCGACCATTTCCAACCTGGCCTCCCCGGCAGCCTTTCCGGCCGCAGGGAAACTGGAGGCGAAGAATGCGCCCATGTCCCGCCACTTCACCTTCTTGTTCCGCTTGCCGATGTAGATGGTCTCGGGGCGCTCGATCGTCTCGATCACGAAACCGCCGGTCATGGCTTCCTTGGCAGCGGCGGCTTCGGCTTCGGACATCGCTTTCAGCCCAGCGAGTCCTTGTTCGAACATGGGGCCTATCTCGGCGTCGCTATCTCCGAACTTTCCCATCACTTTTCCCCAGAATCCGGTTTCACCTTCCATTCCCCAAGTGACCTTGGTCCCGTCACCTTCCGGCACGAGATCGAAGGTGGAAAGACTCTCCATGTCCCCGATCACCGGAACAGTGAACGTCAATTTGGCCCTGGTGCTGGAATCCGGCACCAAAGCCACTAGTTCCTGCCGACCCACGCCAACCGTGTCACCGCTCCATGTCCAAACGCTGCCGATCTCGCCATCAACACCGGTAAGCGTATTCACCATATCGTGATCGGAGGCTTTCCAAGGGCCCCACTCGTTCATTTTCTGGAACTTCCGCACATTGTCATAGATCAAACGCGCCGGCGCGTTCACCGTCACCGAACGCTCGTAACGGTAGGTATCGGGGCCGATGAAGCCGAGCACGGCGATGATAGCCACCAAGGCTAGGAGTATAATGAGGATGGTCTTGAGCACTCTCATGGTTGTTCGCCTAAACCCGGCGTGGGCATTTGGTTGAGGTTGATGAGGCCGAAAGATCGCATGGATCCGGGGATTTCCAAGGCCAGGCAAACTGCGGTGTGACCAACCGCTGGCACGGTCTTTTCTTTGTACTCCACCACTGACCCATACGAACCATGAACCTTTTCCGATCCGCCCTGCTCCCGACCGCCATATGCGTTGCCCTGATCGGCGGCTTGAGTTCCTGTGCCAAGAAGGCCAATCCTGCCGGCGCGGTAGTGAAGCAGCCCTTCTCAGGCGGCAAGTACGAGAGCAACGCCGCGTGGTTCCGCGGAACAGGAATGGGCGTCAGCCAGGCCCAGAACATCGCCCGCAGCAAGGCGGACCTCGACGCCAAGAACCAGCTCGCCGGACAGGTCGGTACCAATATGCGCTCCGTGGCCGACCAGTACTTGGGCGAAACGGGCGACAATAACGCGTCCGACGTGGCCGATAAATTCCAGAGCCTGGTCCGCGAAGTGATGAACACGGAAATGGCCGACCTGCGGAAATTCGATGAGGAGGTGCGCTACAACGAGACCACCAAGGATTTCACGGTCTACGTGGCTTACGAGATCAAGAAGAACGCGATGTTCCGTTTCATGAAGAAGCAGGCGCGGGCGAACGACAAGATCGATGAGATCACACAGAAGAAGATCGACGAGATCCTGGACAAGGAGATCGAGAAGGCCGATGCCGCTGGAGAGTAGTTAGGCCCATTGTGTACAAGAACGCCCGGCCGAACGGTCCGGGCGTTCTGCTTTCCGGGCTGACGAAATGGCGGGGAACGCCGTTCGGCAGTAGATCTGTGATGGGACTTTCAACCTAAAACACCCCGGCATGGGCGGCGCATATTTGATCGGTATTCTAGTTATGGCGGCAAGCTGGCTTGTAGGCCAGCAGTTGCGCAGCCGGTTCGCGAAGTACTCGAGGACCCCGTTGAGCAATGGCCTGAGCGGCAAGGAGATCGCGGAGAGGATGTTGCGGGACAATGGCATTTTCGACGTGCGCGTGATCAGTGTTCCCGGCCAATTGACGGACCACTACAACCCCGCCAACAAGACCGTGAACCTCAGCGAGGCGGTTTACCACGAGCGGAATGCGGCCTCCGCTGCTGTCGCCGCGCACGAATGCGGCCACGCGGTCCAGCATGCGAAGGCATACACCTGGTTGGAAATGCGCAGCAAATTGGTCCCGGTCGTCAGTTTGGCGAGCAACCTGGTCCAATGGGTGCTCTTGGGCGGGATCCTGCTGATCAACACGTTCCCGCAGTTGCTCCTGTTCGGGATCATCCTGTTCGCGGCCACGACCTTGTTCAGTGTGGTCACGCTGCCCGTGGAATACGATGCCAGCAACAGGGCATTGGCCTGGATGAAGACCAGTGGTATCGTAACGCCAGGAGAGTTGGCCATGGGTACCGATGCCTTGAAGTGGGCGGCCCGCACCTATGTGGTCGCGGCGATCGGCTCGATCGGTACGCTGATCTATTACGTGATGATGTACACGAACCGTCGGAACTGATCGGCCCTTTGCCAGAGCGGAAACCCGGGCCGGGTCCCACGTCGCGCTAGTTCGGCCTATTTGAACCGCATGACGATCGGCAGATGATCGCTGTAGCCACCCTTGTAGTGTCCGCCACTGTACGTCTTATCAGGTGATGGTCCATACTTCGGATGGTCGAAGAGCAACCGTTCATTGCGCAGTGCGGAGGCTGAAGTGACCTCCCCGGCCAATGCCGCATCAACGATGAACTGGTCCAGGTACTGCCATTTGCCATCGTGCTGGTAACTCCCGGCTCCTTCTCGTTGATCAACACACATCAGGTCCACAAGGCCTTGTTCCATCGGGTCGCACGCTGCGCCAAGCCCTTCTCGGATACTGCGGTCCGTGGGCTGGTCGTTGAAGTCGCCCATGATGATGATGTGTACACCCGGCCCGGTCCTGATCTTGGCAACGGCATCGTTCAGCACTTTGGCAGCGGCCATGCGCTTGGGTTCGCTCTTCTCCTTCCCTTCGCGCCGGCTCGGCCAATGATTGACGAAAACGTGGTAGGTCGCGCCACCCGCCCCCAGTTCGGCATGCAGGATATCCCTGGTCCGGTCATCCTCCGGCAGCGGCACGTTCAGGGCCTCACTTCGAACAAGTTCAAATCGTCCTGCCGCATACATCAAGGCTACATCGATCCCGCGCTCGTCGGGAGAATCGAAATGGACCACGGCATAATCGGCTTTTGCTAGGCGTCTTTGGGACGCCAACGCGGAAACCACCGCTTCGTTCTCCACTTCGGCCATTCCAACGAGCACGGGCAGCTCATCACCTGCCATGGAGATGGCCTCCGCCAGGCGGTCCAATTTCGTGGTGAAGCGCTCCACGCTCCATTGCATTTCGGATGATGGCAGGAAATCCTCGTCATCGATGGCTGGGTCATCCTGCGTGTCGAAGAGGTTCTCCACGTTGTAGAAAAGGACCGAAGCGCCCTTGAGGTCCTTTCCCGGGCCATTCGTTCCCACGTTATCGTGCGGAGGAGGTTCCGTGGTTGTACCGGTGTCCTGAATGGCCGTTGCGGAACAAGCCATCAGCAGGGAGGTGACGACAACGGTGCGGACGAAGGTGGTGTGTTCGCTCATCGGCGACGGGAGGTCGACTTGATGCCGAGCACTCCGAGCAGGCCCCTCGTGAGTTCGCGGACCACGGTACGACCGACCTGGCGGACCATGGTGTTCTTGCTGATGTCCTCGATCACCGAAGGCTCCGGTCGGGCGGGTTTCCGTGGTTTCGAGGGATCTGCCTTGGTCCCCTCGTCGTCCTCGGACTTCAGTCGTTCCTCCAACAGTTCGTAGGCGCTCTCGCGATCGATCACCTCGTTGTACTTCGGCGCCAATTTGCTCTGGGCGACCAGTCCACCGATCTCCAAGGGGCTCAGGACGTCCATGCGTGAGACCGGTGCCCGCAGCAGGGTGTGTGCCAGCGGCGTAGGCGTTCCTTTCTCGCTCAACGCCGTGACCAGCGCTTCTCCGATCCCGAGCGCTGTGATCAAAGCCTCGGTGTCGTAGAATTGGGTGAGCGGATAGTTCTGGGCGGTCTTCTTGATCGTCGTGCGGTCCTTCGCGGTGAAGGCGCGCAAGGCGTGCTGCACCTTCAAGCCGAGCTGCCCCAGCACGCTTTCCGGAACGTCGCTCGGATCCTGCGTGCAGAAGTACACTCCCACCCCTTTCGACCGGATCAGTTTGATGATGGTCTCTATCTGCTCCAGCAGTGCTTTCGTGGCCGTTTTGAAGATCAAGTGCGCCTCGTCGATAAAAAGCACCAGTTTCGGCTTCTCCGGATCGCCGACCTCGGGGAATTTCTGGTAGATCTCCGCCAACAGGCAAAGCATGAAGGTGCTGAAGAGCTTGGGCCTGTCCTGGATGTCGGTGAGCCGGACGACGTGTGCGACACCCTTCCCTTCGCGATCTTCCAGCAGGTCGTTCACGTCGAACGAGGTTTCGCCGAAGAACGCTTCGGCCCCCTGCTGTTCGATCTCGATCAGCTTGCGCAGGATGATGTTCACCGTGGCCGAGCTTACCTGACCATATTGCTTTCGAATGGCCTCCTTTCCCTCGTCCGTGGTGAACTGGAGCACCCGTCGGAGATCTTTCAAGTCGAGCAATGCCAGACCGTTATCATCGCAGTACTTGAAGACCAGGGCCAGCACACTTTGTTGCGTATCGTTCAGTTCCAGGATCCTGCCCAGTAACACGGGGCCGAACTCGCTCACCGTGGCGCGCAGCCGCGCACCCGGTTCCTCGCTCAACGTCAGCAGTTCAACAGGTATCGCTTTGGGCGCAAAGGGCAATTGCAGCCGTTCGTGACGGGATGTGATCTTTTCATTGACCGCGCCCGGTGCAGCCAGGCCGCTGAGGTCTCCTTTCACATCCATCAACAGGACAGGAACGCCGGCTTCCGAAAGTTGCTCAGTGAGCACCTGTAGTGTCTTCGTCTTTCCGCTGCCTGTTGCGCCACAGATCAATCCATGGCGGTTCATGGTGCGAAGGGGTATCCGCACCATCGCATCGGGTGGAACCTCACCGTTGAAGAGGGCACCGCCAAGGATGATGCTTTCGCCTTTGAAGGTGTTGCCCTCCTTGATCGCTGCCGCGAATTGCTCGATAGTGCCCATGCCGGATCTCTGCTTTGGACCAAAGGAACGGATCCGGACCGCATGGGACGGTGGCGACCCGGATCGCCGCTACCGGAGCGCAGGGCGGATCTGGTATACTTGCCCGCCTTTCCCAGTGGATGCGGGCCCCGGCCGGAATATCACCTCGTCTCGTCCAGGCTGTCCTGATCGGTCTGCTTGCGCTCGGAGTTTTCGTCCGACTGTACGGGGTGCTGGTCTTGAAACAGGGGTTTTCCCATGATGAAAGTGTGAGCTACCTCTGCGCCTCGGCAACGGAAGGAGCTTACCAAACCGGCATCAAGGAATTGCTGGACACCACGATAACGGTGGGGACCATCCAGGACTTCTATGCACGACCTGCCCACTTGGGAACGGGCGTTGTAGCGTACGACCTCGCACATTGGGACATCCACCCCCCGCTCTATTTCTGGGCGTTGCATGCTGTTCATGTACTGGCCGGTACAGGGCTGGTCGGTGGTGCCCTGCTGAACGTGGCCGCTGGTGTGTTGATCCTCCTCCTGTTGGTCGCACTGGCGGAACGGGTCCTGGGCGGCAGGACGGCAGCGCTTGTCGTCGGCGTGATCTGGTACCTCTCGCCAGCGGTGGTCCAAATTGACCTTGAAGCCCGCCAATACCAGTTCCTGGGGTTGTTCGCTCTGGCTTCGTTCCTGATCGGGGAGCGGCTTTCCGATGGTCGACGATCGTTCGGGTCATTGCTGGCCTTCGTGGCCGTGAATACTGCAGGTATGCTGACGCATTACTACTTCACTTTCCTCCTCCTTCCTGGCGCGCTCACCATGTTGATGCGCCATCGTCTGAGGAGCCCTACCCTGCTCTATTTCGGTTCGTTCTTCGTTTCCTTGGGCTTGTTCCTTCTCTTGTTCCCATCGATCTTCGATTTCGTCGATGTCTTCCTCCACCGCGAACCCGACCCGGACGCCGACGACCTTACCGCTACGGACCGCTTGAAAGCGGTGCTCTACGCCTCATTGGCGTTCTTCACATACGGGCATTGGTCGCGTTACGCCTATCTTCTGGTCACAGGCGCCTTTCTGGTGTTCTGCCTGCTACGGGCATGGAAGCACGCTGGCCATTTCGGACCATGGCTTCGAACCCCGATCGGTCAGGTGACGGCCTATCTTTTCTGGGCCTGCGGTTTTACGGTCCTGCTGTATCTGATGGGGATCAGCCCCGCGCAAGCTGTTGGCGAACAGTACTTCGCCTACATTTGGCCAGCGCTGGCCATCGTGCTCGTGTACGCGGCAAGAAAGGTCCTGCCGGTCAATTTGACGGTCGTGATCGCAGCGGCGCACATAACCCTCCTGGCCATGGCCTTCGGAGCATCCGTCCAGAACTCGGAATACGTCCAGAACGCCCTACCCATGTCCTGGTACGACGAAATGGCGAAAGCGGACCTGATGATCACGGACGAGCGCAAAAGGTCCGGTCTACCCAGGATCTGCCGCCACTTACCGACCGGGCTTCCGTTGTTCATCATCGATGACCAGGCCCCTTCGACGGACGGCGCGACGAACATCGTTTTCCTGCACTTGGACCTGAAGAAGGGCAAGGCTCCAATAACGCTCCTGGACAAGATGCGCGAACGCGGGTATTCGCAGAAGATGGACGAGCACGGACATTACCAGTTGTATCGATTCCAACGCCAAGATGTACTACGATAACGATTGGGCGTTGGTGATCCCCCTCGCCAATGAAGAGGAGGAATTCGACCTCTTCACAGGGGCCTTGAAAGAGGTGTTGGACCGTCTTACCACGGGGAAGGTCTACCTGGTCGTGGATGGCGTGTCCAAGGACAGGACCTTGGAACTCTGTCGCGCGTTGGAAAAGCGCGATCCCCGTTTCAGTGCGGTATGGGCCCCGGAGAACCGGAACGTTGTCGATGCCTACCTGCGCGGTTATCGCGAAGCGTACAAGAACGGACATGAGTTCATCATCGAAATGGACGCCGGTCTGTCCCACGATCCACGCGCCTTACCCATGTTCCTGCGCGTGCTGAACGAAGGCAACGAATGCGCCTTCGGGAGCCGGTTCATCAACGGTGGTTCCATCACCGAATCCAACTACAAGCGCACCGTGCTGTCCAAAGTGGGCACCATCCTGAGCAACGTGTTGCTAGGAACGCGCATGTACGATATGACCTCGGGCTACCAAGGGTTCCATCGGCGGATCGTCGGTAATTTCCTGGCCTACAGGTTGCTCTCGAAAGCACACTTCTACCAGACCGAACTCCGCTATCTCCTGCGCTACACGCGTTACGCGGAGATCCCGATCCATTACAAGGCGCCCAGTCCGCGTGTTTCGCAGAACGCCATCAAGAACTCCATCAGCGTGTTGCTCCACTATTTCAAGGAGCGCTTGCTGTTCAGATCCCCCCGCTTATGACCGCGCACCGCACGGCACTCGTGATCACCTCCATCGCAGCACCGAACGCCGTACTGCGCTCCTTCGCAGAAGGCTGCAAGACCCGCGGCATCGATTTCATCCTGATCGGCGACAAACCCTCCCCTGCCGATTTCAGTTTGGAGGGGTGCGATTTTTGGGGGCTTCCACGCCAGCGCACCATGCCGTTCAAGCTGGCCCAGCTATTGCCCGAGCGCCACTACGGGCGCAAGAACCTCGGGTATTTACAGGCCATTCAGAACGGGGCTGAAGTGATCCTGGAATCGGACGATGACAACTTCCCCCGCGAAGCGTTCTGGGGAGATCGCTCCCGCCAGCACTCCACAGCGTCCTTCCAGGATGCTGGTTGGGTGAACCTGTACCGCTACTTCAGCGAAGAGCCCATTTGGCCGCGTGGATTCCCCTTGGAGCACCTGCAGGATGCCATCCCCGCGCTACCTGCGGTCGGTTCCAAGGACTGCCCGATCCAGCAGGGCCTGGCCGATGAGAATCCCGATGTGGATGCGATCTACAGGTTGATCGGGAAACTTCCGACGGATTTCATCCAGCGCGAACACCCGGTCTCCCTGGGCAAGGGCGCTCTGTGCCCGTTCAATTCGCAGAATACGACGTGGTTCCGCGAAGCGTTCCAATTGCTGTACCTACCCTCCTTCTGCAGCTTCCGCATGACCGATATCTGGCGCAGCTACGTGGCGGTGCGCATCTGTTGGGAGAACGGCTGGGATGTGCTGTTCCACAACGCAACGGTATGGCAGGAGCGGAATGCGCACAACCTGATGAAGGACTTTGCCGACGAGATCATCGGCTACCAGAACAACAAGATGGTCTGCGAGCGCTTGAAAGCGCTGGAATTGAAGCCCGGCAAGGAGAATATCGGGGTCAATATCATCGCTTGCTACAAGGAATTCATCGCGATGGGGCTGGTGGGTGAACAGGAGATGCCCTTGCTCGAGGCGTGGAACGCCGATATGGCGAAGCTGCTCGCCTAGGGCAACTACCCGAAGGAGATCTTGTCGATCGAGAAACGCCCACTGCCCGTGAACAGAATGGCGATGAAAGCGGTCATGTAGACCGCAGCCAGCTCCTTCTCGGGAAAGTCGGCGTCGCCCTTCACCATGAAGACGACAACGGCCATACCGATCACCAACGGTATGGCGGCGATGCGCGTCCAAAGCCCCAGCACGATCAAGGCCGAACACAGCACTTCCGCGACCAGGATCAGGATCAAGGAGAACGCCGGTCCCAGACCGAACGGATCCGCGAAGTTGTCCACTTTCTCACCGAAGGCCATGAGTTTGGGCCAACCGTGCTGCCAGAACATTGTTCCGCCGAAGCCGGCCCGAAGCAAGAGGTAGCCGAAGTCCTCCGAAATAGGTTCGCTGTTCACGAGCATGGGGCGAAACTATCCCCGTCCGAGACCTGCGGAGACTTCGGCGTTCACGGACTTTTCCACCGGTCGCCGGGGAACTTTTCCGGCGCATTCACGTTCCAAGGCGCCATGAAAGCTCTCTTGATCGTGACCTTTTCGGTGCTTGGGGCTATGCTTCATGCCCAATCCGTTGACGACGACATGCTTGCCGGGCTAACGGCACTGAAGAAGAACGACAACAGAGCGGCCGGGGTCGCATTCGACCGCGCCGTGGCCAACGACCCCACCAACGGAAAGACCTGGTACTACCGGGCCGTGAACCGGATGGTCATCGGTGACAACGACGGAGCTCTGGAAGATCTGGACCATTTGATAGGCATGGAACCGGGCGACGTACATGCCATGCTGCGCCGGGCCGAAGTCTACCGCATCAAGGGGGATGACCGCAGCGCCAATGCGGACCTTTACCGTGTCCTCGGTCTTCACCACAACGGCCCAGCGGCCGAGCACGCCCTGTTCGAACTGGGCAGGATCGCGATGGAAGAGAAGGACCTTCCCAACGCCTTGGCCCACTACGATCGCCTAATAGCCATCGCACCCTACAACGCGTTGGCTTGGTGCGATCGGGGCATCGCGCGCAATGTCCTCAGGGACGATGATAAAGCCATTCTCGACCTTGAAAAGGCCATCGACCTGGACCCTACCCTGGACCAAGCCTATGTCAACCTTGCCATCGTCCTATTCCGCCAAGACCGGAAGCAGGAAGGATGCCATGCACTGCAACAAGCACGCGACCTCGGTGATCGTACCGTGGAAGAGCTCATGATGGTCCATTGCGACCGCTAGCCTCGATCTTGCCGTAGCCCGATGACCCCTCGGGCGGTGGTAGGGCTTCCTTCGCGGGGAGCCCTTCTGCTTTTCAGGCTCGCACTGGCGGAACGTACCGTACTTTTGCCGCCCCGTTAGCCACCCCTCGTATGGTGGGGACGGGCCAACGATGAAGACGAAGGTGACCCTGCCGGACGGAAGTGTCCGCAGCTACGATGGCGCTGTAACGGCCATGGACGTGGCCAAGAGCATCAGTGAGGGCTTGGCGCGGAACGTGCTTTCCGCGCGGGTGAACGGAGAAGTGCGCGATGCGAACCGCACACTTCCTGAGGACTGCACCCTCTCCCTGCTGACGTGGAACGATACGGACGGGAAGGCTACGATGTGGCACTCCTCCGCACACGTAATGGCCGAGGCGCTGGAAGCGCTGTACCCGGGAGCCAAGTTCGGCATCGGTCCGGCCATCGAGAACGGCTTCTACTACGATGTGGATCTCGGTGATCGCAGCATCGGCGAAGCCGATTTCGCGGCCATCGAATCCAAGTTCAAGGAGCTCGTTGCAAAGAAGCTCACCTTCGATCGCAAGGAGGTCAGCAAGGCCGATGCGATCGCGTACTTCACCGAGAAAGGCGACGAATACAAACTGGAACTGATCGAAGGCCTTCAGGACGGCCAGATCACGTTCTACGAGCAAGGCAATTTCACGGACCTGTGCCGTGGCCCGCACATTCCGGACACGTCGGGTATCAAGGCCATGAAGGTGCTGAGCGTGGCCGGCGCGTACTGGCGCGGCGACGAAAAGCGCAAACAGCTCACACGCCTCTACGCCATCACTTTCCCCAAGCAAAAGGAGTTGGATGAGTATCTGTTGATGCTCGAAGAGGCGAAGAAGCGCGATCACCGGAAAGTCGGCAAGGAACTGGATCTATTCACGTTCAGCGAACGTGTGGGAGCCGGACTTCCACTATGGCTTCCGAAAGGGGCCGCCCTGCGCGAGCGCCTGATCAACTTCATGAAGACGGCCCAGGAAAAGGCCGGCTACGTGCAAGTGGCCACGCCGCACATCGGCAGCAAGACGCTCTATGAGACCAGCGGCCACTGGGAGAAGTACGGCAAGGACAGCTTCCAACCGATCAACACGCCACAAGAGGGAGAGTTGTTCATGCTGAAGCCCATGAACTGCCCGCATCACTGCGAGATCTTTGCCAGCCGCCCGCGCAGCTACAAGGACCTCCCCCTGCGTTTGGCGGAGTTCGGCACCGTTTACCGGTACGAACAGAGCGGCGAATTGCATGGCTTGGCGCGTGTTCGTGGATTCACGCAAGATGATGCCCATTTGTTCTGCCGGCCGGACCAGGTAAAGGAGGAGTTCCTGAAGGTGATCGACCTTGTCCTCCTGGTATTGAAAGCACTGGATTTCAAGAACTTCGAAGCCCAGATCAGCCTGCGCGACAAGGTGGATCGGAGCAAATACATCGGTAGCGAGGAGAACTGGGTCAAGGCTGAACAGGCCATCATCGATGCTGCGGCCGAATGCGGCATGAAGACGGTGGTGGAGTATGGCGAGGCGGCTTTCTACGGGCCCAAGCTGGATTTCATGGTGAAGGACGCCCTGGGGCGGAAATGGCAATTGGGCACGATCCAGGTGGATTACAACCTGCCCGAGCGTTTTGAGCTTGAATACGTTGGAAGCGACAACGCCAAACACCGGCCTGTGATGATCCACCGGGCACCCTTCGGTAGCTTGGAACGCTTCATCGCGGTCATTATCGAGCATACCGGTGGTCGCTTCCCGTTGTGGCTTACCCCCGAGCAGGCGATCATCTTGCCCGTGAGCGACAAGTACTTGGATGCATGTGCCCACATCGCCGGAATGCTGAAAGATTCCGATATTCGCGCCTCCGTTGACGAACGGAACGAGAAAGTAGGCCGTAAGATCCGCGATGCGGAGCTGGCCAAAACCCCGTACATGCTCGTTATCGGAGAGAAAGAAGCCGCCGACGGCACCGTTTCCGTTAGGGAGCATGGCCAGGGAGACCTGGGTTCCATGTCCCCCACTGCCTTTGCCGATCTGGTAAAAGCACGGATCGCGGAGCAGTTGAACGGTAGAGTCGCAGAAAAGGAACATAAAACCAACTAGTGGCAGGTCTTCCCTTCAAACGTCCCAGTGCTCCCCGCCCCGGTGGTGGTGGAACCAGTGGTGGACAGCGTCGTCCGTTCCGTGGTCGCGTGATCAAGGAGGATCCGCACCGCATCAACAACCGTATCGTCGGGGTGAGCGAGGTGCGCGTGGTGGGCGAGAATATTGAACAGGGCGTATATCCGTTCAGCCAAGCCCTGCGCATGGCCGAGGACCTGGGTTTGGACCTGGTGGAGATCAGCGCGACCGCGGTTCCCGTGGTCTGCCGGATCATCGAGTACAAGAAGTTCCTGTACGACCTGAAGAAGAAGCAGAAGGAGATCAAGGCCAAGCAGGCCACGGTGGAAATGAAGGAGATCAGGTTCGGCCCGAACACGGACGAACACGACGTCAACTTCAAACTGAAGCACGCCCGCAAATTCCTGGAAGAAGGACACAAGGTGAAGGCTTTCGTCTTCTTCCGCGGCCGTAGCATCGTGTTCAAGGAGCGTGGTGAGATCCTGTTGCTGAAGTTCGCGCAGGACCTGGAGGATATCGGTGTGGTGGAGAGCATGCCCAAGCTGGAAGGCAAACGCATGATCATGTTCCTGATCCCGAAGAAAAAGAAATAGAAAAGGGCGATGCATGCATCGCTCCAACAACCCAAGAGGCCATGCCAAAGATGAAGACCAAGTCCGGTGCGAAGAAGCGGTTCAAGCTGACCGGCACCGGCGAGATCAAGCGCAAGAGCGCGTTCAAGAACCACATCCTGACCAAGAAGGAGACCAAGCGTAAGCGCGCACTCACCAAGACCTCCTTGGTGCATGCAAGCGACAAGAAGGCCATCCTGGACCTCTTGCAAGGATAGGACAAACCCAACCGCACCGGGAACAATAGGTAGCGTTAACCAGGACGTGCAGCACCAAAGACCTCCCCTGACCGGGAAGCGCTCACGGCCAAAAACCCAAGTGGAACATGCCACGCAGTAAGAACAAAGTAGCCAGCAGAGCAAAGAGGAAGAAGATCCTCGACATGGCGAAAGGCAACTTCGGTCGCCGCAAGAACGTGTACACCGTCGCGAAGAACACGGTGGAGAAAGGCCTTCAGCACGCCTACGATGGACGCAAGCTGAAGAAGCGCGAATTCCGCGGCCTGTGGATCCAACGCATCAATGCTGCTGCTCGTCTGAATGGCATCAGCTACAGCGTTTTCATGAGCAAGCTGAAAAAGGCCAGCATCGATCTGGACCGGAAGGCCTTGGCGGAGATCGCCTACACCGACGCAGCCGCGTTCACGGCCATTGTGAACAAAGTGAAGTAGTCCGGAACAGAACATTCAAGCGAAGGGGGCGATGAGCCCCCTTTTCATTCCTTCCCTATCCAAGTCCCGGCACCTGCAAGGGTACCTTTGAACCATGCGCATTCCATCGACGGTCCTTTTGGCCACCCCCCTGCTCACCTTCGCGCAGCCACCGGCCGGTTACTACGACCCGGCCGCAGGTCTCAGCGGCCAGGCTTTGCGTGTAGCCCTGCGCGACATCATCGATGGGCATACGGTACTGGCCAACAGCGACCTGTGGGCGGCATATGAGGCAACGGACCGCAAGCCGAACAATACGGTGTGGGACATTTATTCCGACGTGCCCGATGGCACACCACCGTACGAATTCGCTTTCGGAACGGACCAATGCGGTACATACGATGAAGAGGGCGATTGCTTCAACCGGGAGCATTCGTTCCCGCAGAGCTGGTTCAATGGTGCACCGGGCATGGACACGGATCTCTTCCACATGTATCCAACGGACGCGTGGGTGAACCAACAGCGTGGGAATTGGCCGTTCGGAACGGTTAGCAACCCGACCTTTACGAGCGAAAATGGAGGCAAACGTGGCCCCTGCACCTGGCCAGGATGCTCGGGAACCGTATTCGAGCCGATCGATGCCTACAAAGGCGACCTGGCAAGGGGTTACTTCTACATGTTGACCCGCTACATGGACCAGGCTTCCAGTTGGCCCGCTCCGGTACTGGACCAAGGCGAATTCCTGCCGTGGGTGGAGGACCTCCTGCTCACCTGGCATCTTCAGGACCCGGTAAGCCCGAAAGAAGTCGCGCGCAACAACACCATTTTCACCTCGCTGCAAGGCAATCGGAACCCGTTCATCGACAACCCACAATGGGTGCAGTACATCTGGGGGCCCACGGCCGGTATTTCCGATAATACCGATGGCCGTGACCGGATCTGGCAGGACGGTGAGTTGGTACGCATCCGCACGGCAGAAGCCGCCCAGGCCGATGTCAGCATTTACGACATGCGAGGAGGACTGTTCCTGGCCACCTCGTTCACGGGCGGACAAGGGGCGGTGCTCCTTGATGCTCCGGCGGGGATCTATCTGGTCGTTTTGGACACCGGTAACGGACGACTGGTGCAGCGCGTGGTCCGTTAACTTCCCACACCACGGGGGTCAACGGTCTAAGCTTCCAACTTGCCGGCAATGAACCCGGTCGTCCATGCGGCTTGGAAATTGAACCCGCCGGTGATCCCATCGATATCGAGCACTTCCCCGGCGAAATAGAGCCCAGGGACCGATCGGCTCTGCATCGTTATCGGATCCACCTCGTTCAAAGCAACGCCACCTGCTGTAACGAACTCTTCCTTGAAAGTGGTCTTGCCCGAAACCTGGTAGCGGTCGTTCGTCAACAGATCGATCAAGCGGTTCTTCTCTTTCTTTCCGATCGTTCCCCATGGCCGATCCATGGGGATCCCCGCCCGATCGAGCTGATAGCTCCAAAAACGTTTGGGCAAATGGAACGGATCCGCATTCGCGGCGATCTTTCGCGCCAGAACATCGGCTTGGTCGGAGAAGGTCTTACGAACGCTCTCCTCGCTCAAGCCTTCCAGCCAGTTGACCTGCACGGTGAAGCGGTAGTCCAAGGCATGTAGCGACCGGGCCCCAAAAGCGCTCGCCCGCAGCACCGCTGGACCGCTCAAACCCCAGTGTGTTATCAACACGGGACCTGTACTCTCCACCTCGGTCCCGACGATCCGGACGCGAGCAGGGACCACCACACCCATCAGATCCCGGATGGCCTCCCCCGGCATGTTGAAGGTGAACAAGGAAGGAACAGGAGCAACGATCGTATGGCCCAGCTCCGCAAGCCACCGGTATGATGTGGGGCTCGGATGGCCCCCGGTCGTGATGATGGCTCGATCGGCCCTCAGATCCTGCGCTCCGATCATCAAACGAAGAGAGCCATCGGAGGTCCGCTCAATGGCCTTCGCACCGCAATGAAGTGCGATACGGACACCCCGCTTACGCGCTCCTTCCTGAAGAACGTCCACAACGGTTTGGGAACTGTCGGTGGTCGGGAACATCCGACCATCCGTCTCCGTCTTCAGTTCCACGTTGTGTTCGGAGAACCAGGAAATGGTCTCCCGAACTGCGAAGCGCTCGAACGCCTTTCGCAAGAACTGCTCTCCGCGTGGATAGTGTTTCGCCAGTTTTCGTGGCTCGGTACAATGATGTGTCACGTTGCAACGGCCACCTCCGCTGATCCGCACTTTGCTGAGGAGTTTATCGCTCTTCTCGTAGATGGTGACCTCAGCCCCCGGATGATGGTCCTTCGCGCTTAAAGCGGCGAAGAAACCGGCTGCCCCCCCACCGATGATGGCAACTCGCATGGAAATCAAGTGGGTCTTCGCATATCCCCTCGTCGGAATACGACAGGATGACGATCAATCCATCTTCACGATGCGCACCACAGGGACTGCCGGATCGATGGAGCGAAGCAGGTACGTTCCATCGGAAAGGTGCGAAAGGTCAAGGACCGTTGACCCTGGAACGGAATTGGTGCGCAGCACTTCACGGCCGCTGGGATCTTGGACGATCAGGGGTGATATTCCGCCCATTACGTTCAGGATCCCACGGGTCGGGTTGGGGCTGGCGGATAGTCCTTGGTGTACGGACGGTCCATTGCCGATCGAAGCTTGCACGTTCCCGCAATCGGCGCCTTCACCACAGACCAGATCGGCACAGAAATCATGGACGAATCCCAGCGCACCTTCGGGGTCCGAATCAAGGTAGCCTAAATGCCCATTGCCCGGGTAGATGAGCAGGCAATTGTCTATCCCGAGATGATCGAGACGCTCATGGATGTCGTGGCTGCCGGAAGCGATCAAACCCGTTGGTATGCCGAACACAGATACCTCTTGGGTATAACAGGGGACCACCGCATCACCGGTCTCGTGTACGCTACAAAGAGGGAGATCGCCGGATCCAACCCAAAGCGTATCGCCCAATGCACCACTGAAACTGAAGATACCGAGCACATCACTCGAATAACCGGCGTTCCCGCTCAACCCTTCCGCACCTCCCAGCGCCACAGCCTGAGAGGCAAGGGCTGCGGGCAATTCGCTGTCCTGGTCCAGAAAACCGGCATGCAAAGCACTTATGGCCCCTGCCGAGAAGCCCCCGATCATGATCCGGTCAACGTCGATCCCATAGGGGTTGCCATTCTCGGCAACGGACCTACGCAAGAACCTGACGCACGCTTTCATATCGTGTGCACCGCGCATCACGGCCAGTGATGTCGAGTACGTATTGGGCAGGAAGAACCCGATCCTGTAATCAGGCGCCACCGCTACATACCCCATCTTGGCGAACATGCGGCACGCATCGGCCACATCAGTGCGTGACCCGGCTACAAAGGATCCGCCGAACGCGACGATGGCCACCGGCCGTTCGTCAAGTAGGTCGCCCGTCGGTTCGTACACGTCCATGTACAACGTTTGAGCCCCTCCGGCCACCGCGATGTTGCTGCCGAACGCGACACCGGTGGTAACGGTCACTTCAGCGAACTGTTCGGAACGGTAACGCCCCGTTGCACAATCCTGTGCCACCCCAGGCAGTTCCAACAAACCGATAAGAAGTGACCAGTAGCGATGGTGAACCATGGGGATCAGGGGATTATGTTCCTGTCAAGGATACAAGATCGGCGGTTATCAACAAGAAAGGATCGACCGGAATTGGAATTTGGCACGCCTTTGGAGCGTATCCCTACAAGTAGTGAACCATGAAAAAGATCCTGATCGCGCTCACAGTGTTGAGCACCGTTACTTCAGCCCAAGGGCAGTTCCAAGTGAACCCGCAGGCGGGCCTCACCTTCCAAAGCCTCACCGATGCGCCTGACGGCGTCAACTACAAGGCGGCCGTCGGCTGGCAACTGGGTGCCGATGCCCGGTTCGGCGATAGGCTCTTTCTTCAACCCGGTGCCTTCTTGGGCCGAAGCGTGACAGTGGTTACGACATCCGGTCCGGCGCCCAACGGTGCTGAGGGGTCGGTAACGGTCGAAGATGATCTGGTGCGGACCAATTTGAAACTGCGCGCACAACTGGGTTACCGTGCGATCGATAGCTACCAATTCGATCTGCGGGTGATGCTCGGTCCGAGCTACGACGTGCTCATGAGCATTGACGACCGCGATGGCAACTTGACCTGGAACGAAGGCAACTTCAACAACGGTTCCTTCAACATCGACCTAGGCGTTGGGTTCGACATGGGTTTGTTCACCTTGTCGCCGACGGCCAGCTTCGGTCTCAGCCGCGTGTTCAAGGATGATCCGACCCTGTCACAGATCGACTCCAAGTACATGAGCTACGGACTGACGCTCGGCATCAACCTCGGGAACGACGACGAATAACATTGGTGGTGGAAGGAAAAGTCCTCGCGACGCATGTCGCGGGGGCTTTTCATTTCCAGGTGGATCAGTCCTTCACGACAGGAAGGCCGGCCTTTTTCCAGCCCGCAATGCCATCGACGAGGTGCGCCACTTTGAACCCCTTTCCTTCCAAGTACTCCTTGGCTTGATCACTCCGCCCACCTGAAGCGCAATAAAGGAGGACCGGGCGAGCAGCATCCAGGGTCGCGAACTTCTTTTCATAATCGGCCGCTGTCCAATCCATGTTCTCTGCCCCCTTGATGTGGCCGCTGGCGAACTCCGCAGGTGTGCGCACGTCGATCAGGCGGGCCTCCCCTTTCTCGATGCTGGCCTTGAAAGATGACGCGTCCATGTCCGCCTGTATGGCCACCTCATGGTTCTGATCGGACTGGGCGTTGGAGCAGCCGGCGGTGAGCACCAAGGCCAGACTGAATGGGAGTAGCATGTTCCTCATGGTACAAAGGTGGTGATCCGCATGGGATACGAGACCGACCCTTTCCGGATCCACGGAACAACTATGGCATTCCGCCGTAGAAAGGGCCATGGATACCCGAATAGCGACCGCCAGCCTGCTGTTCTCCTTCCTGCTCGGCCCGGTCATTGTGCACGCGCAGGCCGATGGGCTTGTGGCCTACGTGCCGAGCGCCCCGTTGGAGCGGACAGCGGACAATACGCGGATCGGGTTCGTGGAAAGCGCGGTCGCGGGAAAGGTGGAAGCCCTATTGCCTGCGGACGCATTCCAGGCAGATATCCTCAATGCCCGCGGCAACGTCAAACGGACCTATGGCATGGGTGATCTCGAGAGTTTGTCCTTGGGGGATCTCCGTCCCGGAACATGGACATTGCGCGTCCATACACCGAATGCGATGCTCGTACGCCGGTTCGTGGTAATGGCCAAGGGAGCTATCCTATGGTCCCCCGCAGGACCGGTTCGCAAGCGCTGATCGCACGGGCGCGGCGTTCGGTCAGCGCACCTTCATTCCCATCTGCTGGAGACGACCAAGGCCTTGCGCCGCAAGGTCCATATCAGGCGCCAGGGCCAGTGATCTCTTATAATCGAGCAGGGCGCTATCCAGGGTGCCTTCCAATTCGTAGGTGAGTCCACGGTTGTAGTAGGCCTGGGCATATGTCGGGAGTTCGGCAATGGCCCTTGAGAACTCGGCGCGTGCCTCCGCCGTCCGTTGCTGATGTTCAAGAAGAATGTACCCGCTATTGTACCAAGCGGTGGCGTTCCTGGGGTCGATCAGCTTGATACGGTCGTAGGAAGCCAATGCCACGCTGTCAAGCCCGTTCTCCTGAGCGAACATACCCCTGTCATACCAGGCTTCAACGCTTTCAGGTCGAAGGTCGACGGCGGAATTGTAGTACTGCATGGCCAAGGGGTCATTGCGCTGGGCGAAGATCAGGCCCAACGCGATGTAGGCGTCGTAGTAACCGGGATCACGTTCCAATGCGGTGCGGTAGCTGCTGATGGCCAATGACGTATCCCCCGCCTCGCGATGGATCCATCCTTTCAGGAAGTATGCCCTGGCGTTCTGGTCATCCAATCGTAGCGCATCGTTGGCCCAGCGCATGGCCTCGGCGTATTCGCGCTGTACCAACTGCAATTCGGCCAACTTCAATCGTGCCTCGGTGCTGTCCGGGGCCAGTCTCGCTGCTTTGGTGAATTCCGCCTCCGCCCTCGGCAGGTCGACCTTGCGGTAATAGAGATCCCCAAGCCCCAAGCGCCATTGTGCCGAAGTACTGTCCAATTGGATGGCCCTGGCCCAATCGTTCAGCGCTGCGCGGACACTGTCCCTGCTCTCATGGAAACGGGCACGTTGGGCGAAAAGCGCCGGATCGGAGGGGGTCGCCAGGATACGTCGGTCAAGTTCTTCCAGCGACTGTGGGATCGGAACGAATTCCTGTTCCGGTGCGTGCTCCGCATTGCACGAGGCCAGAACGAAGAGGGCAAAGGACAATTGAAGGATGGACCGGTCCGTCATGAATGGGAAAAGCAAAGGCCCCAGCGATACTTCTCGCCGGGGCCTCCAAAGTAAGCGCACATCAACGTTGGGTTCCGGTATAGGTCGCCATGACTTGAGGACCGGTCCGCAACGCCTCGCGGCTGACCACGCTTATGCCGTGACCGGTGCTCCGGTCTTGGCGACAGCTTCCTTGATCTTGCTCTCCAACTGCTCACACAGTTCGATGTTATCCTCCAACAGTTGCCGAACGCCATCGCGGCCCTGTCCCAGTTTGTTGTCCTCGTAGCTGAACCAGCTACCGCTCTTCTTGATGATGCCGAGTTCCACGCCCATATCGATGATCTCCCCGGTCTTGCTGATGCCTTTCCCGAACATGATATCGAATTCCGCCTTTTGGAACGGAGGCGCCACCTTGTTCTTGACCACCTTCACCTTGGTGCGACTTCCGATGGCGTTCTCCCCTTCCTTGATCTGGGTGGAACGGCGAATATCCAAGCGAATGGTGGCGTAGAATTTCAGTGCATTGCCACCCGTTGTGGTCTCGGGGTTGCCGAACATCACACCGATCTTCTCGCGCAACTGGTTGATGAAAATGCAGCAGCAGCCGGTCTTGCTGATGGTCCCTGTAAGTTTCCGCAGTGCTTTGCTCATAAGACGGGCCTGCATGCCAACAGCACTATCCCCCATCTCTCCTTCGATCTCCGCGCGTGGCGTGAGCGCCGCGACACTGTCGATCACGATGATGTCGATGGCTCCCGAACGGATCAGGTTGTCCGCGATCTCCAACGCTTGCTCCCCATTGTCAGGCTGGCTGATAAGCAGGTTCTCGGTGTCCACACCGAGGCTTTCCGCATAGACGCGATCGAAGGCATGTTCCGCATCGATCATCGCTGCGATACCACCTTTCCGCTGCGCCTCGGCAATGGCGTGTATGGCCAGGGTGGTCTTACCGGACGATTCGGGGCCAAAGATCTCAATGATCCGACCTTTAGGGTAGCCACCGACTCCGAGTGCAAGGTCCAATCCGATGGAACCGGTCGGGATCACTTCGACCTGTTCGATGGCATCGTCGCCTAGCTTCATGATCGCCCCCTTTCCGAAGGTCTTCTCCATCTTGTCCATCGTAAGCTGAAGGGCCTTCAGCTTTTCCTTGTTGATCTCCGTTGCCATGGTTCGTTGGGTTTGGTTGCTTCTTCGAGCGGACTCGGTTCGTTTGTCTTCTGACGAAATATTTGTCAGACTTGTGACGCACAAATAAGCGAGAGTCTTTGTGATCGCCAAATTTCTCGGCACATAAAGTTTTGAACATGCCCTCCCTTCGAAGCAGGGCGAGGTTCGACGAATGATTCAATATATCGTCGAATGACCATTTTCCATCGACCAGTACTTGACATCGGATGATGGGTCGGGATATGTTTGCGTCACTCTTTTCGACGGATCGCTCTTCAGACCCCTGCCTTTGGACCACTTGTTCGCAAAAACGAACAAGCGCATGCGATCCAACATTGGAACCGCCGACCGGAGAGATCCGGACGGCTTTTCGGCCCCGGCACAACGCCCCGGCGATCAGCGTCTAGTCCTCTCTCCCGATCTGGGTTTGGGTTGCACCACAGGGCATCCTCCTGCAGCACATCCCATAGGTCTCTCGGAAGAGGCCCTTCATCTGGACCTACTTCATGCCCCACCCCCCATGCACATGTACTTGAACCCGACCGATCGATCATGGCTGCGCCACGCAGCTTGGACGCTGCTGCTGTTATTGGCCACGTGGCTGCCTGCCAATGCACAGCTCGCGGAACGCACCTCTTCCAAGGGGCAGGCCAATGACAAGCACGATGCCTTGGATGAGCTGCTGCACAAGTATGAGCAGCGCATCGAGTTCACCGAGAACAAGGGCCAGTTCAGCAGCCAGGTGTTATTCAAGGCCGACCTCCCGCTTGGACAGGCCCTGGCCACTCGTGAGGGTATGCTGATGAAAGCCTATGACCCCTCCGCCATCAAGGCCCGACAGGACGAGGGCATGCGTATCGAGAAGGACATGCAGGACGGCAAACCCATGCGTCCGCTCACCTGGCGGGAACGCGGCCATGGTTGGATGATGCACTTCCAAGGTGCCATGCCGACCATGCGGATCGAGAGCAGGGAGGCACATACCGAACAGAACAACTACTTCATCGGCAACAAAGGGACCCTTGATGTACACAGTTTCCAGGAGGTCTGGTACAACGGCGTGTACAACAACATCGACGTGCGCTACTACCCTGCGGCCGATGGTTCATTGGAATACGACATCGTTTGCAAACCCGGCAGCGATCCCCGGTCCATCGCGATCGAGTTCAAGGGTATCGAGAAGTTGGCGGTGAACGATAAGGGCGAACTGGTGATGCCGACGAGCCTTGGCGAGATGACCTACCCAGCGCCGGTGGTCTACCAGCGGATCGGCGGTCGCGAAAAGCAAGTAAAGGCGGAATACCAGGTGACGAACAGCAACGTCCTGCGGTTCCATCTGGGTGAATATGACAAGACCCGACCCCTGGTGATCGATCCGATCGCCATGCGTTGGAGCACCTGGGTGAACACGAACAGCACCGGCGACAATCACGGCCACGCCATCTGGGTGGATCCGGTCGATGGTGCGATCTACATGGTGGCCCGTGTCGTGGGCAGCACGGACAACATCACCGTGGGGGCTTTCGACGTTACCGCGAACGGTAACCTGGAAACCATCGTGGGCAAGTATCTGGAACCTGCCACTGTCGGTGGTCAGGGAACGCGCGTTTGGCAGACCTACATCGGTGGAGGTGGGGACGATAACCCGTATGCAATGGAACAAGGTCCCGACGGCAACCTTTACATCACCGGCCAGACGAGCAGCACCAACTTCCCTTTGATCGGCGGCAGCGCCTTCACAGGCAGCAGCATCGACCAACAAGCGCAATCGAACATCGACGTCTTCGTCCTGAAGATCACCCAGGACGGTCAGTCGATCAAAGCGGCCGTTGTTGGGGGTAACGGTGCTGATGACAACTTCGATGTGCGCACCGCAGCGAACGGCGATGTGTTCGTGTGTGGAAGTACGACCAGTACCAACTTGCTCACCTTGAATGGAGGCAGTGGGGCAAGCAATACCAACAGCGGTGGTTCGGACGCCTTCGTTTTCCGGATCAACCAGGACCTGTCGAGCTTGGTATGGATGCGCAACTACGGCGGCAATGCCAACGACCGTGCGAGCATCATGTTGCACAACCCGGTCAGCGGTGACCTCTTTGTAGGTGGCAATACGGCCAGCACCAACTTCCCCACTGTGAGCCCTCGCCAAAGTACTCGTGGTGGCAGCAGTGCGGGGTTCCTACAGCGCCTTACCGGCAGCGGTAGTACCACCTGGTCCTCCTACTTCTCTTCTGCGGTCAGCCAGAGCGCCAGTTTGTTGTGCATGGAGTTCAACGTGAACAAGGACCAACTCGTGTTCGGTGGTGTGACCACGGGTCTGGCTGCGACGAACATCGGCAGTGCGTACGACGCCACCGCGAACGGCAACAACGACTTCTATGTCGCGCGCATGGGCATCGACCAGACCTTCCTGTCCGGCACGTATGTCGGTGGGTCGAACAACGAGGTGAACATGATGGGTCTGAACACGGACCTGAACAACGATGTGTTCGTTTTCGGCTACACGAACAGTACCAACTTCCCGCTGAGCGCTTCACCGAACGTTCCCTTGCAGACCACCAACCAAGGCAACAACGATAAGGTCTTCTTCAAGTTGAAGAACGACCTGGGAAGCCTTCTCTTCAGTACGTACTATGGCGGCACTGCTGATGATTATGACCCCGTAGGTGAACGCGGCATCAAGTTCAATGACTGCCGCATCTACACCATCGTTACGGCGCAGAGCAACAACATCCCGCTCACACAGGGCGCACTGAACACCACGAAGGTGAGCCCGACCACGCGCTATGAGCCGGGTCTGGTGGTCTGGGCGAATCCACCCGATCTGCTGGGTAATAGCATCACCTACCAAGGAACGGCGATCTGCGCGGGTAGCGTTCCTGGTGATATCATCGGGTCGCAACCGACCTACGTACTGCCGACCATCGTGCGCAACAATGCGTCATCGGTATACCCCGCCTTCCCACCTGCGGCCACCTTTGAATGGC
Source organism: Flavobacteriales bacterium UBA3364 (assembly GCA_002360495.1). Taxonomy (GTDB): domain Bacteria; phylum Bacteroidota; class Bacteroidia; order Flavobacteriales_F; family PHOS-HE28; genus PHOS-HE28. The sequence goes on along the minus strand of DEQO01000064.1, from coordinate 861 downwards.
AGATGAGCACGGATAGTGTGAACTGGACGAGCATAGTCGGATCGACCGGCCAGAACATCACCGGGGCGGAGATCGGCGTGCTGAACCAGAAGACATACATCCGCCGGATCATCGGTGGGGACGCGTGCATCCTCGCGGGTGCGGCGGACCAGGTGGTGACCGTGCGCATCATGAGCGTGACCGGCGAGGTGACCAACGCGACCTGCCAAGGTGGAAGCACTGGAAGCATCACCGCCATGGCGGATGGAACAGCACCTTTCAGTTATGCATGGAGCAATGGGCAGACCGGACAAACCGCTACGGGCCTTGTAGCTGGTAGCTATTCGGTAACCGTAACGGATGCGAACGGATGCGGTGCCAGCAACACCTTCCAAGTCGGTGAACCGACGGCCGTTGGTGGAAGTGCGAACGTAACGAACGCCACGTGCGGTGGGAACAACGGTTCCGCCACGGCTTCCGGCAGCGGCGGAACAGGTGCCTACAACTACGCTTGGAGCACTGGAGCGGTAGGCCCGAACCTGAACAACGTTGCCGCCGGGAACTACAGCGTGACCATCACCGATGCGAACCAATGCTCATTCGAACTACCGGTGAATGTCGGCGGCACCAATCTGCCGACCGCGGACGCTGGAGCCGACGGTGTCATCACCTGCTTGAACAACGGCCAAGTGGTGCTGCATGGCTCATCGCAGACACAAGGCGTTACTTTCTCCTGGAGCGGCCCTGGTATCGTATCAGGTGGTGGTACTGCGAATGTTACCGTGGATGCCGCAGGCACCTATACGCTCACCGTGTTGAACCCACAGACGGGGTGCAGCAGTAGTGATCTAGCTTCCGTAACCGTGAACAACACCCTACCCG
>DEQO01000023.1 GCA_002360495.1 Flavobacteriales bacterium UBA3364 | reverse complement strand
GGATGTCGTTCTGGATGGTGCCTTGCAACTGTTCCGGCGTCACACCCTGCTCCTCTGCGGCCACGATGAAGAAGGCCATGATGGGCAGCACGGCGCCGTTCATGGTCATGCTCACGCTCATCTTGTCGAGCGGGATGCTGTCGAAGAGGATCTTCATGTCCTCCACGCTGCTGATGGCCACGCCGGCCTTGCCCACATCGCCCTTCACCCGAGGGTGGTCGCTGTCGTAGCCGCGGTGGGTGGCGAGGTCGAAGGCGACGCTAAGGCCCATCTGCCCGGCGGCCAGGTTGCGGCGGTAGAAGGCGTTGCTGGCCTCTGCCGTGCTGAAGCCCGCATACTGCCGGATCGTCCATGGCCGGATGGCGTACATGCTGCCGTAGGGTCCGCGCAGGTACGGTGGGATGCCGGCAGCGTAGTGCAGGTGCTCCAGCTGCTCGGTATCGACGGGCGTGTAGAAGGACTTGAGGGGGATCTCTTCCCTGTTGGGAAGCCCTGCCACCGGCTGTCCGCCACCGCCCACCGGCCTCTGCTCGGTCAAGCTGGCGGCTGGTGGCTGAAGGCTATCGGCCAAGGAGGATGTGAGTTCCTCAATGGTGTAGCTCCCCCCGATCGGGTCGGCCACGCGGGCAAGGAAGCTCTCGTCGCGGAGCAGGTTGTGGATGTTGCGCACCACCCGACGTGCGAGCGCATCACCTTCGGGAATGCCCGGCGCTGGAATGGTGAGCCCATCGCAGCCGCCGGTGATGGCGCTCACGGCCTGCAGCGTCGCGCGGATCAGGTTCTCGTGGGCCGACTTCGTTTCGGCAGGGTAGGCGACAACGGCTTGCAACCAGGTGTTATGCGAACAGCCGTGTTGAGGCTTGAACTCCGCGACCACGGCGGACCAGGCCTCGCGGAACGCCCGAAGCCGCGCGACCTCGTGGAACAGGTCATCGCCGAGGTGCAGGCGGAACTGCAGGCGGGCGCAGGCATCGTCGATGCCATAGCCTTGGTCGAGCATCCGCAGCAGCAGCGTCCGGCCTTGCAGCAGGGCTTCCTGCGCGCTGCGCTCCGCGCCATCGCTCACGCTGAAGAGGCGGATGCGCGGGTGCTTCGCGATGCGGTTTTTCAGGTCGCTTACATCTGTATCGTGCGCGAGGCCGAGGCATACACTGAGTTCGGCGGGTGCCACATCCTGCTCTTCGGCGCGTTTCAACAGCAGACCGAGCAGGCCCGGCTCACCGTCCACCTGGAGGTCGATGCCGCCGAGCAGCACATCATTGAGCACGGGGGAGAGCCCGCTGAGCCTGCCGTACACTTCCACGGCATCGGCACCGCCCATGAGGCCTTCGAGCAACTTGTCGTTGGCATCGGCATCGGCCGCGTCCACGCCGATGGTGCTTCGCCAGCTGTTGCCATCACGCTTCACTCCGCGACGGCTGCCGTTATCCATGCCGCCTTCACCGGCCATCCGGAAGGGGGAGAGCTCGGCGCCCTCTGCCTGCACGTTCAGCGAGGCGAGCTCACGGTCCTTCAGTTCCTTCTTGATCACGGCCTCCCACTGCTCCCGTGTGGCGGGGGGGAAGGCGCCGAACAGCCTGTCGTGCACCATGGTGCGAAGATCGCACCCCGGCCCTAACGGAGGACCCTGGCCGAGCGACCGGCCGATCGGACGATGTAGACCCCGGTCGCCAAGGCTTGGATGGAACAGGTGGTACGCTCTCCTTCGGAGCGCCACCGCGCCACACATAGTCCGGACATGTCGAATAGCTGGATCTCTGTGCCGCTTGCCGCGCCGATCACCGTGAAACGGTCACCGCCCGGGATGCTCTCGAGCCAACCCGCGGGTAGCGGGCGCTCCGTGATGCCGATGCCACCGAAGTAGAACGGACCGCTCAAGCCTATGCACTGGCCGTCGTTCACGAGCACCGTGTAGTTGCCGTTGGCCTGTGGCACCCACGTGCTGCTGTTGGCACCGGTGATCGCGGCGCCATTAAGGAGCCATTGGTAGCTCCCTGTGGCATTGGTGCAGGTCAGTGTACCAGCAAAGTCGATGATGATGGGTTCCGGTGTGGGGGCAACCGCCATTACCACTTCCATGGTGGTGTCAGCGCCGCAGAGGCCGGAGATCACGCAGGTGAAGGCGTAGGTGCCCGCCGGCAGCGGGCCTACCTGCAGGGTATCGGTGCCAGTGCCCATGGGCACCCCGTTCATGCTCCACTGGTACTGCAGCAAGGTCCCCTGGGCCTCCACGGCCAGCAGTTCGGTGGCTGGCGCGCAATAGTCGCTGATCACCGTGGGCTCCGTGGTGATCTGGGGCGGCAGGCACTCGCCGGTGCGCAACAGCACGGCAACGTTGCCCGAGCCCATCAACTGGCCGTTGAAGGCCCAGTTCGCGTTGCCTCCGCCGGCCACCAGCACATCGTCGCCCGGCGTGATGCAGAGCCCGCGCAGGTATTGACCGCTGCCGCTGCCGGTGTTCACGGCCCACACCAATGCACCATCGGCAGGGTCGTATTTCAGGATGTGGCCGGACGCCATGGGCACCATGCTGGGTCCCGGGTCCGCGTCGAAGTTCGTGGTCGATGCGCCGATGATGTGGGGAGCGCCTTCGCTATCGAGCGCGAGCCGCATCATGCCGGGCCCGTTACTACCGCTCATGGTGAAGAGGTCGTACCAGAGCAGCGTGCCCGAGGCGGAGTACTTGACCAACCAGCCCCACATGTTGCTGCCAGGGTTGATGGTGCCGGTGGCTTGGCCGGGCGTGAAGCTGCCCGCACTGCCGTACTGTTCACCCAGCACATAGATCGCCCCCGTACCGTCCACAGCGATGGCCATTGGTTCCTGTGAGCTCGCCGAGCCCCCGAACACGAAGGATCCCAGCACTTGTCCTGTGGGCGAGTAGGTGATCACGAACACGTCCTCGCTGCTCCCCACCTCGTTGAGCGTGGTGGTGCCAGGCCCGGGCTCGGCGTCCATGCTGGTGCGGAAGCGACCGGTGAGGACGGTGTTGCCGGATGGTGTGAAGGCGATCGCCTTGGCATCATCGCCCCAGGTGTTGCCGAAAGTGTGGCCCCAGAGCAGGGCCCCGTTGGGGTCGTACTTCACCAGGAAGCCATCGCGGCTGGCCGGCGTGCACGGGTAGATGGCCTGGCCGGGGCCCGGGTCGAGGTCGATATCACCGTTGATCGAGCCCGCGATCCAGATGTTGCCGAGCGGGTCCACGGCCATGGCGTGCATCTCATCCACGCCGCTCAACGAGCCGAAGACCTTGGCCCAGATCAGGTCGCCGTTCGCGGTGTACCGGGCGAAGAACAGGTCGCCATTGCCGGTAAGGCTTACGGCGCCGGGCCCTGGATCGAAGTCGGTGGTTCCGTTGTGGTAGCCTGCGATCACGAGGTCTCCGCCGGGCTGTCGACCGATCCAGCTGGCATAGGTGATGGATCCTGTGCTGAGCTGCCTGCCCCAGATGAACTGCCCCACGCTGTCGTACTTCGCCAGGAACAGGTCGAAGTCGGTCTGGCCCGTGCTGGCCACCAGAAAGGACCCGCTGCCGGGGATGAGGTCGAGGTTGTTGGCGAAGGCGCCCACGGTGTACACATTGCCGTCCGGGTCCGTGGTCACCGCATCGCAGGTGTTGATGTAGTTGGACAGGTTGCCGGGTCCGCTGAACAGGTGGCCCCATTCGAGCACGGGAAGCTGGGCTTGTGCGGTCGCACCCAGCAGGGTGAACGCGATGGTGGCGCGGATGGACATGGTGAAAAGGTAACGCGGTCCGTACCGATCCCGTGCCGAACGCGCCAGGGAACCGGGTACCCCAGCTTCATCCCTGTTCGTTCCTGCCTCATCGCCCCTTCGGATCAATCCTTTGGCGCTTAACACCCTCTTAACACAACTTGCGGTCCATCCCGCGAACCACCCCTGCATGCGCATCCGTACCCTTCTTCCCGCCCTGTTCCTCGCTGCCGGCCTTGCGGCCCAGACCGCGCCTAGTGACAGCCTGTTCAATACAGACCAGGTGGTAAACGTGGAGCTATACTTTGGAGATATCGATTTCTGGTCCACCCTTACCCAGTACTACGAGAACGACCTTGGTGAAACGTTGACCGGGGATGTGATCATCACCGACCAAACGGGTACACGGACCTATTTCGATGTCGCTGTCGACCTGAAAGGAAATAGCAGCTACAGTCACCCTGGCAACAAGAAGAGCTTCAAGATCGATTTCAACGACAATATCAGCGGGCAGAAGTATCATGGGATGACCAAGATCCACTTGAACAACTGCTTCAAGGACCCCACCTTCATGCGGGAAAAGATCTATTTCGATTTTTGCAGAGCGCAAGGTGTGCTTGCGCCAAGGGTGTGCTTTGCCAATGTTTCCATCAACGGGACATTTTGGGGTTTCTATAACCTGGTGGAACCTGTGGACGGCAATTTCCTTGACCGCTGGGCGGATGACAACAACGGCAACCTGTTCAAGGCAGGTGACAACTTCGGTGCGGGAGGACCCGGTGGCGGAATGACCCCTGCCGATCTGCATTATTATGGTCCCGACCAGAGCAGCTACACCTCGCGATACGAACTCAAGACCAATGAAAGCGAGGACGACTGGAGCGATCTGATCGAATTGCTGGAGGAACTCAATAATTCCTCGGATCAAGTGCTCGCGGCCCAGTTTCCCTCCAAGTGGGAGTGGCGGCCCATGTTACGCTCATTGGCCCTGGACAACATCTTCAGCAATTTGGACAGTTATATCAATTCGGCGAGGAACTATTACATCTACCATGATTCGACCACCTTCAAGTGGAATTGGATCAAGTGGGATGCGAACGAAGCATTCGGCTCCTACGGTGGACCCGGTGTGGGCAACTTGCTCAACCTGGCTCCGAATTATGCGTTGGCCTCACGCCCGCTCATGACCAAGGTCATGAACGTACCATCTTTCTACAACGACTATCTTGTGGAGTACTGCGCCGTCTTGGAGGCATTCACCAATGACGGCATGGATCCGCACATCGATGCCATCAAGACCCTCATCGAGGCGCATGTGGCGGCCGATGGCAACAAACAATTCTCCACCTCACAATTCGCGACCAACGTGGAGTCGGATATCTCCACGGGCGGGGGGCCAGGTGGTGGTACGGTGTATGGTCTGAAATCCTTCATCTCATCCAGAAGCAACTATTTGAGCGGTGCGCTGGATTGCGCCTCGGTGGGTCTGGTCGAAGTAGGTCATGGGTCGTCTTCTATGACCGTATCGCCCAATCCGACCCACGGGTCGCTTACTGTTCAAAGCACGAATGGTCTTGCCGTGTCGCGTATCGAAGTCTCCGATCTCCAAGGTCGGTTGATCCTCGCGGTCCAGAATACGTCACAGGTCGATCTCTCGTTCTGCCCTTCCGGGGTCTATTTCGTTCGTTCCCATCAAGGGGGCCAGGTAGTCGTGACCCGGGTGGAGAAGATCTGACCCAGTCTCGGGCTTCTGGATACCAATGGCTAGGGGGAATTGCTCGAAATGGATCATTTCCAGCCGGTCAAAATGCATTCCTTTGCACGGTCTTTGTCAGGAACAAGCCTGAACAGCGACTCTAACCACATGAAGAAGCTTTTCACCCTACTCATGTTCATCGGCATCGTAGGTGCCGCAAGTGCTCAAACAACGACAACGGACGTCCCCAAGAAGGAGGAGGCCAAGGTTGAAAAGGCTCATAGCTGTGCCGGTCATGGCGATGCCAAAGCAGAAGGAAAGGCCTGCTGCGCGGGCAAGGCTGGTGCAAAAGCGGAAGCCAATGCCGATGGATCTGTGCCGGCCTGCTGCGCCAAAATGGCCAAGGACGGGAAGTCCTGCGATAAAGCCAAGGCAGAGTCAGGCCACGGAGAAGGCCATGGAGAAAGCCATGGAGAAGGACACGGAGAAGGACACGGACACGACCACGGAGCCATGAAGGCGCACGCCTGCACCGATGCATGCAAGGAGGGGGCACATGCCTACGCCTGCGGTGAAGAAGGGCACATGTGCTCTGCCGATTGCCACGCTAAGAAGTAAGTTGACCTATGCCCGTATTAAGCCCCGCATTAGCGGGGCTTTTTCTTTCCACCAGGACCTATTGCTGTTCTATCCGGGCAACCTACCTTTCCGGGCGCACATTCTTCACGCACCATGATCATCTCCAAGAACTCAGTTGTCTCTTTCCATTACACGCTGAACGACGCCGATGGCAAGGTGCTGGACACCAGTGCAGGTCGTGATGCGTTCGCCTATATCCATGGACTCGGCATGATCGTTCCGGGCTTGGAACGGCAATTGGAAGGACGTAAGGCAGGCGATTCACTCTTGGCCGTGGTGCCCGCTTCCGAAGGGTACGGTGACCTCGATCCGTCGTTGGTCCACAAGGTGCCGGTGGACCGATTCGGTGGCCAGGTCCCCGAGGTGGGGATGCAATTCCAAGCCGGAAGTGAAGAAGGTGGTGAAATGGGAGTCTTTACCGTGATCGGTGTGGATGACGGCATCGTTGCCTTGAACGGTAACCACCCGTTGGCCGGCGTTACGCTCCACTTCAGTGTGGATGTGACCGATGTACGCGAGGCCACCGCCGATGAACTGGCTCATGGCCATGTGCATGGCACGGGTGGGCATCATCATTGAGCGCGAAGGGGGGTGGGCCAAAGCGGCCCGCGCAGTCAGCGCCTCCTACCCGGACATGCAATACCTCATCGACGTTCGAGCAGCAGCCTAGGTGCTCGGCATGGTCCGGTGTGGACCTCTGGCGTTCGGACAGGACACCCTGGCCGTGGATACGGCGCGCGCAAAGCCCGTCTTTTCGGCCTACGTCGATGTCTACTACGCCTACGACTTCGGCCACCCGAGGGATGAGCAAAGACCTCAATTCCTTTACCAGTACAACAGGCACAACGAAGTGGACCTGAACCTGGGCCTGGCCCGTGTGGACTATGCCGAGGAACGATTGCGCGCAACGTTCGGTCTGATGGCAGGCACCTATGCCCAAGCCAATTTGATCAATGAACCCGAACTACTTCGCAATGTCTATGAGGCGCGCTTGGGCTTGAAGCTGAGCAGGACCAAGGAGATCTGGTTGGACGCCGGCGTCTATACTTCCCACATCGGCATGGAGAGTGCGATCGGAATTGAGAATTGGACGCTTACGAGGAGCATCATCGCTGAGAACTCGCCGTATTACCTGAGCGGAGCAAAGCTCACATGGGCCCCTTCGAAGAAGCTGGAGGTGGCGGCCCACTTCTTGAACGGTTGGCAACGTATGCGCCGGATCCAGGACAACATCCCATGTTTTGGGACGCAGGTGCTGTATACGCCACGCGAGGGTGTGCAATTCAATTGGAGCACGTTCGCAGGGAGCGATACCCCGGACAGCCTGTCACTCTACAGGGTCTTCAACAACCTTTGGTTCTCGTTCGAAAAAGGGAACTGGGGACTGCGCTTGGGCGGGGACGTCGGTGCCCAGGAAGGCAAGTACGACGGTTGGCACACCTGGGCCGGAGCGCTCATGCTGGTGCGTCGAAAACTGGGGGAACGGTATTTCGGTGTGGCTCGGGCCGAGTACTACACGGACCCGGAACAGGTCATTGTGCCCACCGCCACGCCACATGGGCTTACCACACTCGGCTATTCACTTGGCCTTGATATGCAGATCACGCCGGATGCCCCCCTCCGGGTCGAAGGTCGCACCTTCCATGGTGTTGATGCGATCTTCGAGAGCGTGCACGGTCCGGCGCAGGACAATACGTCCATCACCGTATCCATGGCTGCACGGTTCTGATCGGCGGCTGGTGCCGGTCCGCATACTTTAGCAGGCGCCGGGGTGCGCTTCGGCCCGCGCTCCATGCTCTTCCCCTCGTTCGCGTTCCTCGTTTTCCTGCCATTGGTATTCCTGGCCCATTGGTATGTCTTCGCCCGGAACGTGCGCTTGCAGAACGCCTTCATCCTAGTCGCCAGCTATGTGTTCTACGGTTGGTGGGATTGGCGTTTCCTCGGCCTACTGTTCGCTAGTTCCATGGGAGATCTGCTCATCGGTCGGGCCATCGAGAACAGCGCCGGTCACCGCTCGCGTAAGATCTGGTTGCTCTTCAGCCTCGTCGTCAATCTGGGTCTCCTCGCCACCTTCAAGTATTTCAATTTCTTCATGGATGGCCTCCATGACGTGCTGCTCCGGATCGGGCTCCAGCCCGACCTGCCTACCATGCGGTTGCTGCTTCCCGTGGGCATCAGCTTCTACACGTTCCAATCCCTCAGTTACACGATCGATGTCTATCGTGGACAGCTCAAGGCCACACGGGATCCCATCGCATTCCTCGCTTTCGTCAGCTTCTTCCCGCAGCTTGTCGCCGGGCCGATCGAACGGGCAACGAACCTGCTACCGCAGTTCCTTGCTCCACGCTTGTTCAATTGGGACCAAGCGCGGGACGGCCTGCGCCAGATGCTCTGGGGTTTCTTCAAGAAGATCGTTATCGCGGACGCATGCGCCCCCATAGTCAACGGGATCTTCGCCGGCGATGTGTCCGTCACGCCCGGCATCACGCTTTTCTTCGGTGCCTTCTTCTTCGCCTTCCAGATCTACGGCGACTTTTCCGGCTATTCGGATATCGCGATCGGTTCTGCCCGGCTCTTCGGGATCCATCTCTCCCGCAATTTCAACTACCCCTACTTCTCCCGGAGCATCTCGGAGTTCTGGCGCCGCTGGCACATCTCGCTCAGCACCTGGTTCCGTGATTATGTGTACATGCCCTTGGGCGGCTGGCGAACGCGCTGGGGCCGTTTCCGAAACATCATGATCACCTTTACCGCGAGCGGCTTCTGGCATGGTGCCAACTGGACCTTCATCGGCTGGGGCGCTCTGCACGGGGCCTATTACATGCCCGAGGTCTTGCGCGATGGAAAAGCGAGGCGCGACGATCCCGAACTGAGGGACCTCCCGCGTATCATCCTTACTTTCCTCTTGGTCGTGCTGGCCTGGGTCCTCTTCAGGTCGCAGTCCCTGGCCACTGCAGCTGCCTATCTCTTGTATATGGCGCGGCACGCGCTGCTGGATCCCGGTGTGCTTCTGCTTTGGACCCTGCGTTCCGAGACCGGCTGGATCGTGTTCATGCTGATCGTCGAATGGTGGGCGCGTCGGGACCAACATGCCCTTTACAGTTTACCGGCTGTCAAGGGCCTGCGCTGGTCCATTTACCTGGTCCTCGCGGTCATCATCCTGCTTCACGTCGATATGGAAACCGAGCATGGCTTCATCTACTTCCAGTTCTGACAGAGGTCCGGCCCGGTTGCTGCTCCGCACGTTGCTCTTCGCTGTGCCGATCGCGCTTGTGCTCCTGCTCGCCATGGCGTTCGGGCCGCACGCGTCACGCATCGACTTCATGGGTGGGTTGATCGCGAAGCATGCACGCCTGAAGTCCCTCGGCTCGCCCAAGGTCGTCGTCATCGGTGGCAGCAACGCCGCTTTCGGAATCGACAGCGAGATCCTCGAACGTGCACTGTGCAAGCCTGTGGTGAACATGAGCATCCACGCCAGTTTGGGCTTCAGGTTCATGGTCGACGAGGTCAAGGGAAGCCTGGGCGATGGCGATCTCGTGATCGCTGCATTGGAGCATTCGGCCTACAGCAAACCGGAAAAGGACAATGACATCCATATCCTGACCGTTGACCGCTGGCCTGAAGCCTTGGATCTGCTGCCTTGGTACCGCAGGCCCCGGATCCTTCTCGGGGTGATGGTCATGCGTGCGCAGGGCGCCTGGAAGATCTTTACCGGTGCCTGGAAGGATGATTCACCGGACCCGGTTTACAGGGCCGATGGGTTCAACGAACGCGGAGACCTTATCACGCACCTTGACCGACCGCCTCGCGGACCCGGGCGACAACAACATGTGGACTATCACCTGCCCCTTGTGGGCGACACGTTCCATAAGGTCGCACGGGAACTCGTGGATAGCGCCGCCGTGCACCATGCCCATGTTGTCTTCGCTTGGCCTGCCATCGCTCGGACCAGCTATCGTCCCGAATTCCACCAGGCGATGAGAGCCGGCACGCGCGAGCATGGATTCGACATGATCGGTGTGTCGGAGGACTACGTTATGCCCGATACCTCCTTTTACGATACGCACCATCATTTGCGGGCAGCTGGAAGACGGTTGCGGACCGAACGCATGGTGCGGGACCTATGCGCCTCAGGGCTTGTGACGGGCTGCCTGACGAAGGGAGATACGCTCTAGCGCTTCTCCGGCACCAGCACGAAGATGTCCTCGTTAGGACGCTTCATCAGGTAACGCTCCCGCGCGAACTTCTCCAGCAATTCCTTGTCGCTGGACAGTTCATGCAACTGTTCTTTCGTGCGGGCGATCTCCACGGCGTAGAACTCCTTCTGCTCCTCCATGCGTGCCAACTCCCGCCGGTTCTTGAAGGTAGTCCAGGCATCGTTCTTGTCGAACAACGTGATCCAAGCCAATAGACCCAGCACCGCAATGCCATACCGGTTCCGAAGGCGGGAGGGAATGTAGCCCAGGAGCTTTTTCACAGGTCCGAAGGTAGACGGGGTCCTTGGAAGAACGTCGGGTTCCAGGCCAGAGGTATTCCACGATCCCGTGTTGGGTTCAGGACGAACCGCGTTTGCCCAGTTCGACCACCTCCAGGTCCTTCATTTTCCCCTCGTGCACCGTGAATCGCAGGATCGTCCGCGTGGTGTGCCAGCCATGGCGACCTGCCGCCCCTGGGTTCATGTACAGGCAGTTCAGCTTCGCGTCGAATTGCACCAGGCATATGTGGGAGTGCCCGCAGATGAAGAGATCCGGAGGGGAGGTACGCAATTCACCGATCACCTCCGGGTCATACCGGGGCGGGCGGCCCCCGATGTGTGTCATCCAAACACGCACACCCTCGATCGTGAACCGTTGATGTTCCGGATGCACCAGACGGGAGCGGCCATCATCGATGTTGCCGTGGACCGCGCGTAGGGGTTTCCAGCGAGCCAGTTCCTCGGTCACTTCCAACCCGCCGATATCACCCGCATGCCAGATCTCATCGCACGCTGCAAAATGCTCCTGGATCCGTGGGTCCAGCCAGCCGTGGGTGTCGCTCAACAGGCCGATACGCATGGGGCAAAGGAATGGGGAATTGACAGGGTACGGTGGTACCCGTTCGAAGCGGTGTATCTGGGGAGCATGCGTTCCTGCATTGTCCGCCTGCTCCATTCCCAACACTTCGCCCACCCGGTACCTTTGCATCCCTTCCGCCACTCGGTGCATGGAGATCCTGCCGCGTTACTTCCTTCAACTCGCCTACGACGGTGCGCCCTATCGGGGCTGGCAGCGTCAACTCGCGGCACCCAGTGTCCAGGAAGAGGTCGAACGGGCCTTGCGCACCATCCTCCACAAGCCCGATCTGTTCGTGGTCGGTTGTGGCCGGACCGATACCGGCGTGCATGCCACGGACTATTACCTCCACTTCGACGCGCCTTCGGAACATATCGTGGATGACCGGCTGGTGTACAGCATGAACAGCATGCTGCCCGATAGCATAGCCGTGAAGCGTGTGATCCCGGTCGGTGACGACGCGCACGCACGTTTCAGCGCAACGGAACGTGGCTACACCTACTTGATCCTGCACAGGAAGGATGCTTTCATGGCCGATCGCGCCCACGTGCTGCACCCGAAGTTGGATGTGGTGGCTATGAACCAGGCATGCAAGTACCTTATCGGCAAGCAGGATTTCACCAGCTTCTGCAAGGCGGGAAGTGATGTCAAGACCATGCTCTGCGATGTGCGGTCCGCGTATTGGGAGACCGTTCCCGGAGGCTATCGCTTCCGCATCCGGGCGGATCGCTTCCTGCGCAACATGGTACGCGCCATCGTCGGTACCTGTATCCGCATCGGCAGGGGGCAGGCCTTGCCGGACACCATGGCCAGGGTTATCGCCGCGCATGACCGCAGTGCGGCTGGTAAGAGCGCCCCGGCCCGTGGGCTCTATCTGGAACACATCCTGTATCCCTTCATTCCGGCCGCCAACACAGAGCCGTTGGATCCATGAGCGCGACCGCAACGACTGCTGCGCCTCCCAAGACGGAAGCCAAGGCCCCGGACCATGTCCAGGGCAAGGCCTTCGATCGCAAATTGTTCGGCCGTGTCTTCGCCTTCACCAAGCCGTATAGGCGACTTTTCTGGGCGGCGTTCGCGCTCACTGTCCTGCTGGCGACCATCGGTACGGTACGTCCCGTGATGCTGGGTTGGATCGTCGACGTGGCCGCTTCGGGTTATGCCTCGCTCTTTGAGGTGACCGGGAACTCCTCGTTGAATGCCAAGGGAATCGCATGGTCCGCCGTTGTGGTGCGCGATCTCGTGGGCCCTGGACCCGCGCCGTTGCTCTGGGTGCTTTCCATCGTCATTATCACGCTGCTCTTGCTGGAAACGCTCATCCAGTTCTATCAGGCCTACTGGACGGCAAGGCTGGGCCAGGCGGTCACCTTCGACCTGCGTCAGCGGCTCTACGAGAAGGTGATGGGCTTCAAGCTGCGCTACTTCGACCGAACACCCATCGGTACGCTCGTCACCCGTGTGGTCAGTGATATTGAGACGATCGACGACATCTTCTCCCAAGGCCTGCTCATGATCATGGGCGATATCCTGAAGTTGGTCGTGGTGGTCGTGGTCATGTTCGTGTACAACTGGAAGCTCGCCCTCCTCAGCATGATCCCCATCCCGCTGCTGCTTTGGAGCACGAACATCTTCAAGAACAGCATCCAGAAGAGCTTCCAGGATGTGCGTACGCAGGTGGCCAGGTTGAACGCTTTTGTGCAGGAACATATCCAGGGTATGTCGATCGTGCAGCTCTTCGGTCGCGAGGACCAGGAGTCAAGGAAGTTCCAAGCCATCAATCGGGAACACCGCAAGGCACACATCCGCGGCGTACTGGCCTACAGCATCTTCTTTCCCGTTGTGGAGATCCTCAGTGCCGTCTCCCTGGGTTTTCTGATCTGGTGGGGCGTCAAGGATACGATGGCCGGAACAGTGACCATGGGTGAGTTGATCGCCTACATCACGTTCATCAACATGCTCTACCGGCCCATCCGCCAACTGGCCGATCGGTTCAATGTCCTGCAAATGGGCATGGTCGGCAGCGAGCGGGTCTTCAAAGTCCTGGATACGGAGGCAACGCTCATGGATACCGGCAAGCTTCGTACAACGGACCTGCGCGGCGGCATCCAGTTCAAGGGGGTCTGGTTCAGCTACGACGACCCTGCTCCGGATCAGGGAGCGAACGAGCCGAACTACGTGCTGAAGGACATCTCGTTCGAGGCCAAAGCCGGGCAGATGATCGCGCTGGTGGGCGCCACCGGTTCGGGCAAAAGCTCCACGATCAACATACTCAGCAGGGCTTACGAGTTCCAGCGCGGATCGGTCCTTTTGGACGGCATCGATATACGGTCCTACGCCTTGGCCGACCTGCGGAAGAGCATTTCGGTGGTGTTGCAGGATGTTTTCCTGTTCAGCGATACGGTACACAACAACATCACCCTTGGCGATCCGAGCATTTCCCGCGCCCAAGTGATCGATGCGGCCAGATCCGTCGGGGCTCACGATTTCATCATGCGACTGCCGGAAGGATATGACATGGACGTGCGTGAGCGCGGCAGTATCATGAGCTTGGGCCAGCGGCAGTTGATCGCCTTCATCAGGGCTGCGGTACACCAGCCGCGCATCCTTGTGCTTGACGAGGCGACAAGTAGCGTGGACAGCGTGAGCGAACAGTTGATCCAACGGGCCACGGAGAACATCACGAAGGGGCGTACCAGTATTGTGATCGCCCACCGCTTGAGCACCATCCAAAAGGCGGATAGGATACTGGTCCTGGACAAGGGACGTATCGTGGAACAAGGCGACCACCAGGAACTGCTTGCCTTGAACGGGCCCTACCGCAGGTTGTACGACCTGCAATTCCGCTAGATGGGCGGGCGCCTTCCGCAGTGCGGTCCGGCTTCCTCGGTTATTCTTCCGTCCTTCACGTTATTGTCAGGCAACGGCTTTCCGCGTTATTCCCGTCGTGTGGGTGTGTCTACTTTCAGCGCCATGTTCCTTCCATTTTCCATCCTTGTGCTGCTGGGGTGCGCAGTTCCCGTTCTGGCGCACGATCACCACCGTGCGAATGCCGCGGTGCAATTCCACCTGAATAAGGGTCAATGGCCGGAACCGGTGCTGTATCGTGCCAAGACGCCGGGAGGTGCCGTCTTCGTGGAACGGGGTGCTTTTACGCATGTCCTGCGTTCCGGCGGACCCATGGCCACCCATGGCCGAACCAATGCCGTCCCTGTTCCGCTCCGGATGCACGCATACCGGATGCATTTCGAAGGGGCCGGTACGGTGGGTCACCGAGGCATGGATGTGTTGCCCCATTACACGAATTATTTCCTGGGAAATGACCGCTCGAAGTGGGCGACTGCTGTTCCGGTCTATGGTGGAGTGGAACTTGAGGGTGTCTATTCCGGTATCGGCTTGCACATCGATGGCACCAATGGGTTGAAGTACGATTGGATCGTCGCGCCCGGGGCCGATCCAGCGCAGATCGTGATCCGCTTCGAGGGGCACGACAAGCTGCGGGCCGAGCATGGTGTGCTGAACATCACGACCACTGCCGGTGATGTTGTGGAACAGCGCCCGGTGGCCTGGCAATTGGTGCACGGTCGCAAGGAACTGCTGGAGGTGGCCTATGCACTTGACGGGGATCGGGTCTCCTATGTGTTCCCGGAAGGATTCGATCGACGTTATGCTGTGATCATCGATCCCGTGGTGACTTTTTGCAGCTTCATCGGCAGCAGCGCGGACAATTTCGGTACCACGGCGACCTATGATGAACTAGGGCACCTCTACGGGGCGGGCACGGTATTCGATATCGGCTATCCCACCACACTTGGTGTGCTGCAGGATGCGTTCGGTGGGCCGCTTTTCACAGGGACGGACATGGCTATCACCAAGTTCACACCGGATGGGACGGAACTGGTCTGGAGCACCTACCTCGGTGGCAGCGGTAGCGAGGTGCCGCACAGTATGGTGACGAATGAGGCTGGCGAACTCTATGTACTGGGAACGACGGAATCCACGGATTTCCCGATCTCCACTGGTTGTTACGACAATAGCTTCGATGGGGGTGAGGTCCAGCCATTTTCCGGCAGTTATGGCTTCTCGTATTTGAACGGGACCGACGCGGTCGTAATACACCTCAATACCGAGGCCACCGACCTGATCGGGGCCACGTATGTCGGGGGAAGCGGGAATGATGG
Organism: Flavobacteriales bacterium UBA3364; assembly: GCA_002360495.1. GTDB lineage: Bacteria > Bacteroidota > Bacteroidia > Flavobacteriales_F > PHOS-HE28 > PHOS-HE28. Next base: position 14,913 of record DEQO01000023.1, on the reverse strand, counting down.
GCTCAACCAGCACTATCCGCTGCTCCGCAACTATGGGGATCCTTTCCGTGGTGAGATCATCATGGACCATCTTGAGCGGCCCATCGTCGCCACCAGCACGTCCAGCTCCGATCTCCTGACCACGCCGGGTGCGACACAACCCGTGTTCGGAGGAAGTTTGGACGCGTATGTGTTCCGCATGGATCCGACCCTGAGCACCATGCTCTGGGCCACCTACTATGGCGGCGCACAGAACGACAACGGTTTGGGGGTGCAGGTGGCCAGTACCGGTGAAGTATACCTCACCGGCGGTACCCAAAGCGCCGACCTGATCATGGCTGGTCAACCATTCTCACCAAGCCTCAGTGGTGACGCGGATGGCTATATCGCACGCTTCTCGTCCACCGGGGACCAATTGCTCGGAGCCACCTATCTGGGTACCCAGGCGTTCGATCAGAGCTATTTCGTCCAATTGGATACTGCGGACGATGTCTATGTGGTCGGACAAACCGCTGGGAATTACCCGGTCACTCCGGGGCATTACGCGAACCCCTTGGCCACGCAGTTCATCCACAAGTTCACAACGGACCTTTCCGCCGAGGAGTGGTCAACGCGCATCGGAGCGGATGGTCACGAGAACATTTCACCCTCGGCGTTCCTGGTGAGCATTTGCGGCCAGATCTATTTCAGCGGTTGGGGAGGTGGAACGAATCCGGTCGGTGGTGGTCTATCCGAAAGCAGCACAGCGCAGCTTGAAGCGACCGATGGGGCGTTCCAAGAGAGCACCGACGGAAACGATTTCTATTTGATGGTGTTGAACGCCGATGCGCTCACGTTGGCATATGCAACCTTCTTCGGGGGCACCTCCGGGGAGCATGTGGACGGGGGCACTTCACGTTTCGACAAGGACGGTATCGTCTACCAGGCTGTTTGCGCAGGTTGCTCTGGCACCTTCCCCACAACACCTGGCGCCTGGAGCAGCACGGACATGGGCCAGAACTGCAACCTCGGCGTCATCAAGATGAACTTCGAACAGGGGGTGCAGGCGTTCATCGACGTGGATGCTCTCGGGGCGGTCGCCTGTCTGGACCGTCCGTTCACCTTCGAGGCCACTGGCAATGCAGTGACCTATACATGGGATTTCGGTGATGGATCACCCCAGGAGACGGGTACAACCGTTACGCATGTCTATGACGAAGTGGGCGATCATGAGGTCATGCTCATCGGCACCGACAATGCTTCGTGCAATCTGAGCGACACCGCTCGTGTTACCGTGACGGTTGCCGCTCGGAGCGAACTTGTGTCGCAATTCGGAACTGTGCTGCAAGGTGATTGCAACGGTTACACCGTCGAGTTGACCAACATGAGCTCGGGCAGCACGGACTTCATCTGGAATTTTGGTGACAACACGACAGGGACGACGAGCGACCCTGTGCATCCGTACGCAACGGCGGATACCTACGAGATCACATTGGGTGTTATCGACCCCGCTTGTCCCGATACGGTCTTCAGCAGCAGCACGGTGACCTTTGAACCTGCGGTATTGACCTATCAACCAACGACACCGCTGGCCTTATGCAATGGCGAAAGTGTCATGGCCGACGCGGGAGCCGGGTACGACAGCTATTTGTGGTCCACAGGAAGTGACCAGCAACAGATCCCGGTCACCGTGCCGGGCGATTATGGGATCACGGTGACGGAGGGCGTTTGTGAAGGGCAGGGGACCGTCGTCGTGGAAAGTGCCCCGATGCATGCGCCGATCCCCGACGTGCTGACATGCACGGAGGCGTCGGTCATGTTGAGCCCTTCCTTCACCGCGCAGCAGATCCTTTGGAGCAATGGCGCACAAACGCCGTCGATCACCGTCACCCAGCAAGGCTCGTACTGGTTCGACGCCATCGATGGCTTCGGTTGTTCAGTGACCGATACGGTGACCGTCATCATCGCTCCGGGCGGGGAAGGTGCGGCGGTAGTGCCGAACGTCTTCACGCCGAACGGCGACGGCAAGAACGACACGTTCCAAGTGACGGGCCTGGCGATCGATCGATTCAGCATGGAGATCTATGACCGCTGGGGCAAGAAGATGTACGAGACCTCGTCCCTGGCCAAGGGGTGGAATGGCGGATTGGACAATGCGACCGGATCACCAGTGCCTGATGGTACGTACTACTACATCGTGGACCTGGAAGACCGTTGTTCGGACAAGCCCACGACCAACTTCACCGGCCACGTCACGCTATTGCGCTGACGCTTCAGAGACCGAGGTGGATGCCCGTGTAGGAGCCTTTCACCGCGCCGATGCCTTCCGGGGGGCCTTGGTAGATCAGTGAACCGCCACCCTCACCGCCTTCCGGGCCGAGGTCGATCACATGATCGGCGCGCTTGATCACTTCGGTGTTGTGCTCGATCACCAGCACGCTATGGCCGTTGTCGATGAGCATGTCGAAGGCTTTCAACAATTTGGCGATGTCGTGGAAGTGCAGGCCCGTCGTTGGCTCGTCGAAGATGAAGAGCGTAGGCTTCTCCTCCTGGCCCTTCGTGAGGAAGCTGGCCAGCTTGATCCGTTGGGCTTCACCACCGCTGAGCGTGCTGCTGCTCTGGCCCAGCTTCACATAGCCCAAGCCGGTCTCCTGCAACGGTAGCAACTTGTTCACCACGCGCTGGCAGGCGGTGGAGGTCTTCGCGTGCTCCTGGAAGAACGCGATACCATCATCAACGGTCATGTCCAGGATCTCGGCCACGTCCTTTCCACCCACCTTCACATCCAGGATCTCCTCCTTGAAGCGCTTGCCGTGGCAAGCTTCACAGGTGAGGCTGATGTCGGCCATGAACTGCATTTCGATATGCACCTGTCCTTCACCCTGGCAGACCTCACAACGGCCACCGTCCACATTGAAGCTGAAGAATGCCGGCCGGTAGCCACGCACTTTCGCCACATCGACCTCGCTGTACAGCTGCCGGATCTCGTCCCACGCCTTCACGTAGGTCACCGGATTGCTGCGCGAACTGCGGCCTATGGGGTTTTGGTCCACCATTTCCACGGCTTGGATGCGTTCGATGTCACCTTCCAACGCCGTGTACTCGCCCGGTCGTTCGCTGAAGCCCTCGATCTCCCGCTTGATGGCAGGGTAGAGGATGCGTTTCACCAAGGTGGTCTTCCCGCTGCCGCTCACACCGGTGACGACGGTGAGCATGTGCAAGGGGAAGACTACATCGATGCCTTTCAAATTGTGCTCGCGCGCACCACGAAGGACCAACTTGTCGCGTACTGCTTTACGACGGCCAGCCTGCGGGATCGTTTCGCGACCGGTCAGGTAGCGCGCCGTTAGACCATCGCTCTTGATCAGGTCGGCGTGCGCACCACTGAAGACGACCTCGCCGCCGTGCGACCCCGCCATCGGTCCCATATCGATGATGTGGTCCGAAGCGCGCATCACTTCTTCATCATGCTCAACGACGATCACGGTGTTACCCAGGTCGCGCAGTTTCTTCAACACTTCGATCAGGCGCAACGTATCGCGTGGGTGAAGCCCGATGCTGGGTTCGTCAAGGATGTAGAGGCTGCCGACCAGACTGCTGCCAAGCGAAGTGGCCAGATCGATCCGTTGTGTTTCTCCTCCGCTCAACGTGTTGCTGCGACGTTCCAGTGTGAGGTAGCCCACGCCGACATCCACCAGATAGGTCAACCGGTTACGGATCTCCTTCAGCAAGCGGTCGGCAATGCGGTGATCGTGCTCGCTCAGCTTCAGGCTCTCGAAGAAGGCGAGGCACTCCGCGATCGGCATACGCGCCAACTCGGTGATGTCCTTTCCACCCACTTTCACATAACGTGCTTCGGGACGAAGGCGTGATCCCTGGCACAACGGGCAGGTCGTCTTACCACGGTATCGGCTGCCGAGGACACGGTACTGGATCTTGTAGCTCTTTTCTTCCACGTACTGGAAGAAACGATCGATCCCGGCCAGGCCCTTTGCGCCCTTCCAGAGCAACTGCTGTTGTTCCGGTGTCAGGTCGCGGTACGCACGGTGGATCGGGAAATCGAACTTGGCGCTGTCGCGGATGAAGTGGTCCTTCCACTCGCTCAACTTTTCGCCGCGCCACGGAGCGACAAGGTCATCGTAAAGGCTGAGCCCCTTGTTGGGAAGCACGAGGTCCGCATCGATGCCGATCACGTTGCCGTAGCCTTCGCACTTGGGGCATGCACCAACAGGATCATTGAAGCTGAAGAGGTTCGGGCTCGGCTCTTCGAACACGATACCGTCGAGTTCGAACTTGTCGCTGAACCCCATCTGGCGGGGCTTGCCCTGCCTGTCCTCCCCAAGCAGGATCAGTTCGCCCTGACCTTCGAAGAACCCGGTCTCGGCACTATCGGCCGCGCGGCTGTCGTTCTCCGTATCGCCCGGCGTTACGCTGAGGCGGTCGATCACCAGGAACCATTTGCCTTTCAGTGCCTTCTTCCCGGTCAGCAGCTCTTCGATCCGATGCACTTCCGTGCCATCATGGACCCGCGCGTAGCCCTGCTGCTGGAGAATGTCGAAGTGCTCCTTCAAACCACGTCCGGCGGGCAGATGCAACGGGGCGAGCATCATCACCGTGGTCCCTTCGGGGTAGCTGTTCAGGCCAGCCACGACATCCTCGATCGTATTGCGCTTCACCTCTTCCCCGCTGGAAGGTGAAATGGTATGCCCGGCGCGGGCAAAGAGCAACTTCAGGTGATCGTAAACCTCGGTGCTGGTGCCTACGGTGCTGCGCGGGTTGCTCGTCATCACCTTCTGCTCGATGGCGATCGCCGGGCTGATGCCGATAATGCGGTCCACATCCGGCTTCTCCAAGCGGCCCATGAACTGGCGTGCGTAGCTGCTGAGGCTTTCCACGTAACGCCTCTGACCCTCAGCGTATAACGTGTCGAACGCCAAGCTGCTTTTACCACTTCCGCTCAACCCGGTGATCACCACCAGCTTGCCGCGCGGAATATCCACACTGACGTTCTTCAGGTTATGGACGCGGGCACCCTGCACCCGGATAAGGCCGTGGTGCGCACGGTGCGTGGCGGCATCACGGCCGTTGGAGGCCGCTTTTGCAGGTTCGATGGAGGAAGGAGCAGGCAAAGGCGGCGCGAAATTAGGCATCGGTGGGCCTGTGAACAGGGGAGGAGCTATCTTTGGGTTGTAGCTGGAGAAAGAATTTTCGCCCTTGCACAATGATCCACCGCAAGGCAACGTTCCCACCTCCAACTACGTCTAAACCACGGATCCCGAGAAGGGCCATATCCACCGAGCACCTTAAACCACCTTTCCGCATAGCAAGGACCTCTACCCTGTCAGTTTTCGCTCCGAACCACGGACCTAAAAGGGAAGGCCATGCTATCCAAGGTGCTCAACGATCAAGAGCTTGTCCATGCATATCTCGAAGGCAACGAAAAGGCCTTTGAGTTGCTGCTTAGTCGCCACAAACGCAAGGTGTGGTCGCACATCTACCTCCTGGTCCGCGACCGGGAGCTGACCGAGGATCTCTTCCAGGAGGCCTTCATCAAAGTGGTACATACCCTCAAGACAGGCAAGTACAACGAGGAGGGTAAGTTCCTTCCTTGGGTGATGCGGATCGCCCACAATCTGGTCATCGATCATTTCAGGCGCACCAAGAAGATGCCGCTGGTGCGCAGCAATGAGGAGCACGATGTCTTCGCCACCATTGCCCAGCCGGGGAAGAACGTGGAGCAGAAGATCGTCAACCTCCAGATCGACGAGGATGTGCGCAAACTGATCGACCACCTTCCGCCTGAACAACGGGAAGTGGTGATGATGCGGACCTACTTGAACATGAGCTTCAAGGAGATCTCGGAGCATACGGAGGTGAGCATCAACACAGCGTTGGGCCGTATGCGCTATGCCCTGATCAACATGCGGAAGATGATCAAGCAGCACGACATGGTGCTTGATCGGGCCTAGTTCGATCCTAAGTTCCTGAATTTCAGTCGGCGGCGGGTCCCGGAATGGGTCTCGCCGCCCGCGTTTCCGGCCCGGATCCGAAAATTTCGACCGCGAGTACAATACGGCCGGTCGGAGACCCGTTCAAGGAACACCAAACGGCACGAAACCCCATTTCATGACAAACTCTACGCTTCGAAAGTCTACCCGCCGCCGCCCGAAGAAGAACATGACAACAGAACTACTTCCTGGACCGCGGGCTTCCTCCATCCAGTTCATCCTGGGCTATTCCAGGGCTCTACGCGTGGTGGATGCACCACCCATCGGCCAGGTCGACCTGATCTTGAATTGACCGGACGGACCGGAAAAAGGAACGCCCCCTGATCGCTTCAGGGGGCGTTCCTTTTTCCACTGTCCCGTTCAAACGGCCATTTCACGGAAGCTGATCATACGGCCCTTTGAGGGATCCCACACTTTCAGGCGTAGGCAGCGGATGATCTCACCCGGCATCAGCGAAGTGGTCTTGGCGTGCTGCAACTCCGGAATGGCCCGGAATACCTCGGGAAGTCGGTAGAACGGGATCCGTGCATTCAGATGGTGGATGTGGTGGAACCCGATGTTTCCCGTGAACCAGTGCAGCACCGGGTTCATCTTCATGTAGCTGCTGCTGCCCAAGGCAGCGTTCACGTAGCTCCAACCTTCCTTATCGGAGAAGGTGGCGGTGGGGAAATTGTGCTGGGCGTAGAACAGGTAGGCTCCCAGCCCAAGGGCGATCATGGCCGGTGCGATGAAGCCCAGCCAGAAGGTGGTCCAACCAAGGGTGAGCACAATGGTAACCCCGATGGCGAGGTGAAGGATCAGGGACAACAATGAATCCCAGTGCTTGTCCCGGTTGTTGACGAAAGAGCGAATGCACATGCCGTACATGAACACGAACAGGTAGCCGAATGTGATGGTGAGCGGGTGGCGGATGAACTTGTACACCGTACGCTCCTTCTTGCTGAAGGTCTTGTACTTCTCCACGGTCACGATCGGGTAGGAGCCTATGCTGCTCGTGTACAGCTTGGAATTGTGGGTGTGATGGTGGTCGTGCGACCGTTTCCAGATGCTGGTGGGCGCCAGGATGAAAAGGCCCCAAAGCGTCATCACGGCATCTGCGAACTTGGAGTTCTGCAGGATGGCCTTGTGCTGGTGGTCATGGTAGATGATGAACATCCGGGCGATGGTGAGCCCGGCGAACACACTACAGATGGACTTCAGCCACAGTGGCGACTTCGGGATGAAGATGCCCGAGAAGAAACCGGCCAATACCGCACCTGTGGAGAACAGATGCCACCAGCTCTTCCACCGCACCTCCTTGGCGTACGGCTTCGTGGCGAGGATGAGTTCTTTTTCGTTGCTCACGTTCATGCGACACCCGATGGTCTCCGATGTTTCCATCGCCGGTGTGTCCAGAGCCAAAGGTCGGGATAGTTCCGGATATCTCGTTCCAATCGTCTTGTATGGACTTCGGTGATCTCCCCATCGCGTGTCACGGCCGGATCGGCGACGAGTGTTTCCACCGCCATGCTATAATGGCCGCGTCTGGGCCGTGTAATGCTGATGTACACCACGGGATAGCCCAATTTCCGGGACAGTGCCTCGGTCCCTTGGAACACCGGCGTGTCCTGGCTGAGAAATTCCATCCAATAAGCACGTTCCGGTGGCGGAGTTTGATCCGCAATGAAGGCCGTGGCCGTGTTCAAATGTCGGTCACGCAGCATGGACTTGCTCGTTTCCCGCATCGTGTACAGTTTGGTGCCGTGGCGGGTGCGCATGTGGTGCATCAACCGGTCGAAATGCGGGTTCTGCAGCGGGTGGTAGATCACATACAGCTGTGGGATGCCCGGCTCGGCGCTGTACCGCGCTCCCGCCAGTTCCCAATTCCCGAAATGTCCGAGGACGACCACGATGCTCTGTTTCCGGTCCGCGTAGCTGCGCAGGATGTCCAGACCGACGAATTGCACCCGCTCCTTCACTTCCGCTGGAGAAATGGTCAGGGTCTTGATGGTTTCCAGGACCAGGTCACAGAACCATTGATGGAACCGGCGCGCGATCTCCTTGATCTCCGCCTCGCTTTTCTCCGGAAAGCTGTTCCGGAGGTTCGCCATGATCACCTGCCGGCGGTATCCTATCGATCGGAACAGGATCAGGTTCACGAAGTCCGACAGAAGATAGAGCAATGGGAACGGCAACAAGGCGACCCCGTATAGGAAGGGAAGTGCGATGTAGTAGCCGAGGGTGCCCATTTCCAGGCACAAAGGTCACGCAAACATCCCCTTCCGGCCGATCTCCTTGCAGATCGGGCATTTGCGCGGATCATGTCCCTTGGATGGACAATACTCCCGCCCGAAATAGATGAAGCGCAAATGCAGCGCATTCCATGTGTCCTTCGGAAAGAGCTTCTTCAGATCGGCTTCCGTGTGTTCCACGCTTTTGCCGGTGCTCAGGGTCCAGCGGTAGGCCAGGCGATGGATGTGCGTATCCACGGGAAAAGCAGGCACGCCGAACGCTTGCGACATCACCACACTCGCTGTCTTGTGGCCCACGGCAGGCAAGGCTTCCAATGCAGGGAAGCTCTGCGGCACTTTTCCGCCGTGCTCCTCAACGATGATCCTTGATAGGCCATGGATACCCTTGCTCTTCATGGGCGATAGCCCGCACGGACGTATGATGTCCTGTATCTCCTCCACGCTCAACTTCATCATCTGCAACGGTGTGCGTGCCTTGGCGAAGAGCAGCGGGGTGATCTCGTTCACTTTCTTGTCCGTGCATTGGGCGCTGAGGACCACGGCGACGAGCAACGTGTAGGGGTCCTCGTGGTCGAGCGGGATGGTCGTGTGCGGGTAAAGCTCGGCGAGTTTCTCCGAGATGAATTCAGCTTTCTCCTTCTTGGTCTGCGGGACCTTGGTGGAACTGACGCGTCTCATCCACGCGAAGTTCGTTCGATCGTTCCGATACCCCCCGGCTCAGCGCGCGACCACCACCGATGTGGACCTTCTGTCCAGTGCGTCGATGAGCGTTACGGTATAGACCCCGGTGGATATTTCACTTCGTTGGAAAAGGGTGTGATCGCCGGTCAGGTTTTCCCTCTTTGCGACCACCTGGCCGACCATGTTCGTCAAGATCAGTCGATAGGGCTTCGCGACCGTTCCAGCTGTTATCGTGAGCACATCGGAGAACGGATTCGGAAAGAGGTCGAACCCGGGATCCTCCGGTTCATCCACACTTACCAAGGTATTTGTGGCGCCGGGCGTCGGGTGCATCACCTCGAGCACTGTGCTACCATCCGGATAACGACCATAGGAGATGTCCTCCACCTGTGGTCCGAAGTCAAGGTGTTCACGTTCTGTGTATCCTGCTCCATCGCGTTGATGAACGGACAGGATCTCCCCACCTGCACTGAGGCGCAGGTCTGCGTGAAGCGGCCCTTGTTCCGGCGTTCCATCCGCCCAAACAAGCAGGAAACCATGCGGCGGGATCTTGGTTTGCTCGGGTCGATCGAGCCGGAGTTGCCAACGCAGCGGATCGTTCCCGTCATCTGTAATACACAAGCCGCCCACATTCAGCGTGTCCGAGGAAGCGTTGTATAGTTCGAACCAATCGTCGAATTCTCCGTGCTCATCCACGAGGGTGCTCGTGTTCGCCGCCATCACTTCGTTCACGAACAGACCCGAAACATCCACCGGCGAACTATTCGGTGCTCCGGGACTGCCCATCAAGACATGACTTTCCCGCCAATCCGTCGGCAGGTTCCCTTCCAATCCAGGCTCCAGTTCGACCGTTGCTCCCTCTCCATCGGCAAGAGGTGGCCAAGGCCGGTGATCCGCGTAGCGCATGCTGTGGACAAGGTCGCCAGCCAGGTCGTAGAGCGCGACCTTGCCAGCTGCGTTGTCCATGTCGAAGTGAAAGTCCCCGACGATCGACAATGCATCGGGGTGGAGGGCACTGAACAGTTCCGTGTCTTGACAAACGACTAGAAAAGCCCCCGGGCCGATCACCGTGTTCTCATCGAACACATACGCGTGGAAACCGTGCGCCAGACGCCAACCGGAAATGTCCATCGAACCTTCGGTCGCATTGTGGAGTTCCACCCAATCGCCCGTCTCGTACGTGTTGGAGGCGTTGTAACTGCACTCATTGATGTGGATGGACAACCCGTGATCACCAGTATGCGTGTAGTACGCACCCATGTCCGCCGGGCTACCGTCATCATCGGTGGGCGATGTCGGGTCGCCTGTATCGATACAGGGCGAACCGGCGGCAAGTTCAAAATTGCCCGTGGAGGGGTGGACCAGCATGGGGTCGGTGGCCAGGTTACCGTCTCCGGGGATGGTCCCACGGTCCGAGAGCGAATAGCTGACCTGGATCTCGGACCATGCATCGTAGGAGATGCTCGCATCCGTACTGGCGGACAGGATCGTGTTCTTCACGTGGGCCGTGCCGCCGCCCCGCAACGTGCTCTTCTCGTAACAGGCGACCCCGATACGATTGCCGTACAACGTGTTCTGGTCGATGTTCGCGACCGCCAGGCTGTCCTTCACGGCCACACCCAGGTCGCAGTCGTGGATCACGTTGCGGCGAACCAATGCGTTCGACTGGGAGCCGATGGAAATACCCTTGTCCGTACAGTCGTGGATGATGTTGTGCTCCACCAGCGTGTTCAAGGAATAGATGCCCAGATCGATCCCATCACAATTGGAACCGAGGAAGCCGTACACCTCGTTGTGCCGTACGATGCCGTTCGTGATGCCCTTCAGATCGATCGCATCGGTGTTGATCGCCCTGTTCCCACGGAAGATGCAATGTTCAATGAGCGGGGCCTCCATATCGTAGATGCTGATGAAGCCGTTCGCACTGGAGAAGGTGTGGAATTCGGAATACGCGATGTGAGCACTGCCTCCCCGTGCAATGAGCGGCGCTTTTCCTTCGGTGATGGTGGAGTGTTCGATCCGGATCGGCGTGTCGTAGGTGGAGATCGTGGATCCATGCACCTCGCGATCGCGTCCGAAGCTGCCGCCGTGCAGATCGCTGTAGCGAAGGATGATGCTGTCGGTCGGTGTGTCCGCGAAGAGGCTTCCCCAATGTCCGGACTGCCCGATGGACCCACGCCGTGCCGACGGTGACGGATCCGGTAGCACGTTGATGCGATCGTCCGCTGTGCCGTCAAGGACCATTCCGCCTTGCACATCGAAGCAGACGCCATCGGTCAGTAGAAGTGTCGCGCCTGCCTCCACCGTTAAGCGAGCGCCTGGCATCACCACCACATCCTCGGATCCATACCACGGCGAGGCCGCGGCAGCCAAGGTCGTATCCTGGGCCACGAGGGGAGGAATGATGCTAAGGTCATCTTGTGGAGCGAAGACCGCAACGAACGAGGTATCACCGGAAGGTACCAGTACGTTGTTCGGTTCGTTCCCGTCCACACCTTGCCACATCACGAAACGATGACCAGGCTCGGGTATCGCCTGCAGCGTGATGGAGGCATTCATGAAGAACGTTCCACTCATGTTCCCGCTGAATGGCACGCCACTCACGAGCACCTTGCCTTGACCGACGATCTCCATGCCCACCTGCGCTCCATCCGGTGTGCCGAACAGCTCCGTCAAATGCTGTCGGTAGTAGCCGGGCCTTTCCTGCAGGAACGAACGGATGAGGTCGATGTTCGCGTGCCAGATCGGGACGGATGGCGGCGTGTTCCAACGCCCGATGTGACGCGCCATTCGAGGTTGGAAAAGGTCTTCCAAACTGTCCACCACCGCCACCGTCGTCGCGGGAGCATAGACCGTGTTCAGGTAAGCCGCCGAGCGTTGAATGAAGTCGTCGCGGAACTCAGTGTTCTGAAGGAGACGGTTGAACAGCAGCGTTGACCATTCAGGAAGCGGACCGGAAAGCCCGGCCAGTTTGGAGATGGTGTTCTCCTGGACCGGGTCGCCTCCAAGTTGACCGAAGGCATGTTCCAGGTCCGAGGCTATCCAACGCCATTTCTGCACCCCGGTCGCATCGCGGTCCCTCCAGTAGCGGTTGTTGAGGTCGCCGATGCGATAGCCGATGAATGCGCGCAGTATGATATAGTTCAAGAACTCGTTCACGTCCACTGCTGCTACAACGTAGGCGTAGTTCGCCGGGTCCGACAGGTCGTTGTTATCAACGAACTCCATCAGTTCGACGAATGCATGCTGATCACCGGCCACTGCTTGCAAGCTGTCCTCGAGGTAGTCGAGGTTGTCGGCATTGATCTCATGATTGCTGGCGATGTAGCGCTCGTCCAACCTTTCGCGCAGCTCGTAGATGCCGCTGTAAGCCCCGTTGATGAAGACCAGGCAGGGTTTGTAATCCTGGTGATCGATGTCCATTTTACCCTTGACGAGCGTCACGCCCAGCCCATCGCGGAAGAACGCGGTGTTATGATCGTTGCCGCCGTTCCGCAGCAGGAATGAGGAGTAGCGGGGAATGGGCTTGTCCCCGAACAAGGGGTAAGACAAATACTCAGTGCCGTATTCTTCGCGGAAACGTACGGAAAGCGGACGCTGTGGCAGGTTGTAGATCGATGTGCCGAATACGCGGATGCCGACGCCAGCACGGAACGCCGGTTCGCCGGTTCCCGCTTCGTAGTATTCGATCGTTGCCGGGACCTCCCGGTCCTTGATGGCGTTCTGCAGGATACCGAAGTTGAAATCGTACAACTCCGAGGAGTTCGCACTGATCGAGAGGATGGGGAACTGGTCGTTCTCGTTGATGAAGTAGGTTTTCGTGACCACCTTGCCAGGCATCTTTCCTTCCACGTAGATGCGTGCTTTGATAGCAAGGCTCAGGTTGACCGGAAGGCCGGTGGTAAAGACCGGGGAATTTGCGGTCGGTGTGCTGCCATCGTAGGTGTAGCGGATCACGGCATCAGGCTCGGAAGCGGTGAGTTGCAGGGTTTGTGGACCCGGATAGAACCCTTCCGCCAGGGAGAAGATCGGTTCTCCGGGTGTTTCCATCATTGCCGATCCGTACACGGAGTTCATTCCACCGGGTGTGGGCTCGCCGAAATACAACCACTGGGAGGTATCGTTTCCACTGATGCCGTAGGATACGTCACTTGTTTGAACACCGTAGGTGATCTCGTCCACGACGTTTCCCTCCGGGTCGAACAGACCGATGTACTGCCCGTCCCCACTGAGGCGAAAACCGGCATGCGACGCGGTCATCGTTGCCGTAATGTTCCTGAATGGGACGAATGCCGTGTCCCCGGGTCGCTTGTCCAGGTCATCGGCCCAGATTACGAGATATTCGCCCGGAGCAAGGGTCAATGCCGGAAGGACCCATCCGTTCGGGTCGGTAGGGTCCTCGGATAACGCGAATCCGGAGAGGTCCACAGGTTGATCGCCGCCATTGTGCAGTTCAAGAAGATCACTGAATCCACCGAAGTCGGGGTCATGAACGACCGTGTTGTTCACGGCCAGGATCTCGTTGATCCGGATCTGGCCGAATATGCTCGGGCTGACACAAAGTGACACCACCAGGCCCAGGCACCCAGCGGTGCGCGAACGAGCTATCATCGAAACGATCGGCATCTTGGTGCGGTCACGGGTGCATTCATCAACGCCGTATGAACTTCAGTGCATGCCTTCCTTCCGGTGTGTGGAATATGGCCAAGTAAGATCCAGGCGACAGATCGCTCACGTCAAGCTCCAGCCGCTGCCCCGGGATCGTTCGGGCGGATCGGATCACCCGGCCGTCCATGGATGCGATCTCCCAAGCTGTGGGCGATCCTGCCATGACGTTCGACCGGATGATAAGCGTTCGATCAACAGGGTTCGGCCACGCGCTGAAAGGCATCTCAGCTGCGTCCAGGACCCCCGTTCCCGTATCCAGGTTGAACGCGGCAAGGAATCCCATCGACATTCGCCCGTAGCGCATCGGCGAGAGATGGACGTAGAATTCCTCCAGCGTGCTGGTGTTATGAAGGGTGTGTTCACCGAACGCGACCGGGTCCGATTCAAAGTTGCCCCCGATGTAGAACCGGTCGTTGCCCAAGGCACAGATGCTCGTCGCTTCATCGGTGTGAAGGCCACCCAAGGATGTTCCCCAGACCTCTTCGCCTGATGCGGAATACTTGATGATGAAGACCTGCGGGTAGTAGTACGAGGCGTTGTATGGGTTGGCCAGGGTATCATCGGCAAAGAAGAGCGTATCGCTGAAGTAGGTGCCGGTCACGTAGATGTTCTCCTCCGCGTCGACGCTCAGGCTGCGCGCAAGATCGAGGCTCTGCGCCGTTTCTTCCCCTCCGGTCTCACGCTGCCAGATCGTGTTAAGGTCGGTATCGAGCTTGAGCAGCCGGATCTTCGCATCGGACAGTGGCCATCCCCAGCCGATGCTCCAGTTCACCTTTTCCGCGCAGGCGTATAAGTTGTTCCCGTGGACCTGGATCCCAGTGTAGTTGTCCAGGCTTCCTGTTGATGTGGTGTCGGTCAGCGTTCCGGCCGCATCGAATTTCACGATGAAGGCCGAATTGCTCCAGCTGGCTGTGAACGTCGTACCTCCGAACGTGAGCGTTCCAAAGAAACCGCCACCCGCGTAGACGTTCTGTTCCGCATCGATCGCCAACGCAGCGAAGCGCGTCGTGCTACCCGGTGCGTTCCCCACTTGCTCCCAAAGGAGACTTCCAGTGGGCGAGTATTTGCGAACGAAGACGTTGATCGTCGCAAAGGTGAACTTGTCGATGACCTGGCCGGAGACGACAGTATTGCCTGTGGCGTCCAACTGTACATTCTGCACCTCGTCGATGTCCTGTCCGCCGATCTGCCTGACCCACGCCACGGACCTATCGGCGTTGTACCGGACGACCCATGCATCCGATTCTCCGTTGTTCGCGAGGGTCGTGTCGTCGATGGTGAGAAAGGTGCTCCTGAAATCCCCGATCACCGCGAACTCCCCGCTGGCGTTCGCAGCGGCATCCAGCACATGGTCGCTGTTGGACCCA
>DEQO01000157.1 GCA_002360495.1 Flavobacteriales bacterium UBA3364 | reverse complement strand
AGCGGGAAGCCGACCCAACCGGTTTTTCACGATGTTCGCGCTGAAGCCGTAACAAAGCGTGCCCAGCACCGGGAGCATGGCGTAAGGGCTCCAGGTAAAGACCCCCGTTCTCGGGTTCAGGGCGATCAGACCAACGGCCCCGAAAAGCCCGATCAGGATGCCGATCGCCTGCGCCACGCGGACACGGGTGGCGAACAGCAGAATGCCCACCAGAAGGGTGAAGAGCGGCGTAAGGCTGTTGAGCATACCGCTCAAGGAACTGTCTATCCGCGTCTGCGCAGCGGCGAACAGGAAGGCCGGGATCCCATTCCCCAACAAGCCCGTCCCGAGCAAGGCCGGCCAATGTTCGCGCAGCATACCGAAATGACGGAGCAGCAACGGGACCAAAGCCAGCCAGGCGATCAGCAGGCGTGCCGATGCCATTTGCCAGGCGGAAAGCACCGGCTCCCCATCGTGGAACAGGCCCCGCTTCATGAGGATGAACGAACTGCCCCATATCAAGGCCAGGATCAGGAGAATGGCCCAAACTGTGCGGCGGTCACTTCCAGTTCGCATGGGACGGCGAAGATACCCGGCCGGATTCCCATCTACATTTGTAACATCCAATGGCCCAACGTCGTCCTACGCACGTCCCATCATCGATCACCATGGCAAAGCGCACCCTACTCCCGATCGCAACGGTCCTCCTTTTCGCTTGTTCACAGCAAGCTCCTGCACCTCAGGCTGCTTCCGGTATCGAACGCGTCGTTGAACAGGTCGCCATCAGCAGTGGCACCCCGGTAACGGTGGCCGATCTGAGCATCGAAGGCATGAGCTGTGCCATGATGTGCGGTGGCTCCATCAAGAAGGCCTTGGCACAACTGCCGGGTGTATCGGCCACGGAGATCAACTTCATCGAGGGCGATGAGAACGACCATGCCGTGGTGACCTATGACGATAGCAAGGTGACGGACGCCGAGATGATCGAGGCGATCCAGAAGTTGCACGATGGCCAGTACAAGGTGTTGGCCGTGAAAGTGACCAAGCAAGTGAAAGGAGCCACTTCGGCTTCCGCTGAAGGAAGTGCTGCGGAAGAAAGCAAGCCGGTGAGCGTACTTTCTCCTGCCGCCATGATACTGCCGGGTATCCTCGCGTTGTTGACGCATTTCCTGCGCCTCTGATCGGTGCTCCGGTCGTGCGATCCAAGGGGGCCTAGGCCCCCTTTTCGTTTCCGGCCGGTACACGACCACGCGATACCTTCGCCCGCGAATGGACGATGGATCTTCCCGTCGGCTTGGACCTGTGGTTCGATGGCTCGCTACCGGATGTGTGCTGATCGCGTGCATGGTGGTGATCGGCGGTATTACGCGACTTACGGGTAGCGGTCTCAGCATCACGGTATGGGATCCCATCATGGGTGCGGTGCCACCGCTCAACGAAGCGGATTGGAACGTCGCTTTCGAACAGTACAAGGCCATACCGGAATTCACGCTGAAGAACCAGGACATGGACCTGGCCGGGTTCAAGCGGATCTTCTTCTGGGAATTCCTGCACCGTAACTGGGGGCGGCTTATGGGGCTGGTGTTCGCCATCCCGTTCATGATCTTCTGGCGGAAAGGTCTGCTCAAGGGATGGCTGCTGAGGCGCTGCTGGGCGATCCTGATCGGTGGCGGTCTGGTCGGAGCTTTGGGCTGGTTCATGGTAGCGAGCGGATTGGAGAAGGACCCGGATGTGAGCCATTACCGCCTGGCGATCCACCTATGTGCGGCCTTCGCCGTGTTCGCGCTGGTGTTGTGGACCGTGTTCGATATCCGTGCAGGCCGGATGACCTTCAAGGGCAACGGCACAGCACCCGCGCCTTGGGCCAGGGCCTTGCTGGTGTTGCTGGTGGTGCAGATCGTGTGGGGCGCTTTCACCGCCGGACTTGACGCAGGCCGCATCTACAACACCTGGCCATTGATGAACGGCAGCTTCATGCCCGAGAATGTCCGTGCCTTCGGTGATCTTGTCACCGACCTTTCCGACCACCGCGATGGCGTGCAGTTCATCCACCGGAACCTGGCCTACGTTGTCGCCCTGGCCTTCATCGTCTTCGCCATCGTTTTCCGACGCGAGGCCTCCATGGAATTCGTCTGGATCGCCCTGCTCGGAGGTGTGGTACTCCAGTTCGTGCTCGGCGTGCTCACCTTGCTCACACATGTGCAGCTCGTGCTGGGTGTGATGCACCAGATGGGTGCCTTGATCCTGCTCGCCGTTGTGCTGAAAGCACTTCACCGCACCGGGCAGCGGGTCACTTCCATGCCAGCGTAGCAGCCATGTGCTGCATGTCCGCGCGGATGCGTTCCGTGACGGGTGCCAGTGAATCTGCGTTCGGGCGCGCATCGAAGTACAACGCGCCATAGAGGAAGTTGTCCGTACTGTCGGTGAAATAGAATACCAGCGGACTGGCGACGTCGCCTTCCACATTGAAGACACTGCCGAACACCCGTGCACTATCCCGAAGCACACGCTTGCTCTCGATCTTCGCGGCCATCGCCTGGTGCTGGCTCTTGAAACGATGCGCATCCTCGATCAGGTCCTCCAACTGATCACCCACAGGCGACCAGGTCAGATGCACGGTTGCGCGTTGCTTCGGGAAACGAACATCGAACCAGCGCGCGTCGTTCCTCGTGGGGCGTATACCGACCTTGGCATAGCTCGGTAGTTCGGTGCTGAAGGTGGCACTGTCCGTCCAGATCACATAGTCCTGCGGAGGAAGATCGATGCGGAAATAGCCGCGCGGCTTGGGCACCGGGTCGCTTGCGCACGCGCTGAGCAACACCAAAGGAAGGATCGGCCTAAGCAGTTGCTTCATCGCGCATGATCACTTTCACCCGGCGTATCCGCTTGTTGTCCGATCCTTCCACCACGAACGTGAAGTTGCGCAATTCAGCGCGCTCACCCTTTTTCGGGATGCGGCCCGTGAGTTCCAGGATGAAGCCGCCCAAGGTGCCGCTATCACCCTTGTTCTCCTCGAACAAGGCGCCATCGATGTCGAGTACGCGGTACACGTCCGTCAACGAGGTGCGGCCTTCGAAGACCCATGTGTGGTCATCCAGCTTGCTGTAGAACAGGTCCTCGTCGTCGTACTCGTCCGTGATGTCACCCACGATCTCCTCGATCACATCCTCCAGCGATATGATCCCACTGGTACCGCCATATTCGTCCACCACGATGGCCAGATGGACCTTCTCGCGTTGGAATTCCTTCAATAGGTCATCCAGCTTCTTGCTCTCCGGAACGAAATACGGCGCGCGAAGAATGGCATGCCAGTCGAAACCGTCCTTGTCCAGGTTCGGCAGCACGTCCTTGATGTAAAGCACACCGATCACACGGTCCACGGTTTCCTCGTACACAGGCACACGGGAGAAGCCGGAATCCACGATCGCCGCGACGAGTTCCTTGAAGGAAAGTTCCTTGTCGAAGGCCACCATTTCCGTTCGTGGTCGCATCACCTGCCGCACCTCGATAGCACCGAATTTCACGATGCCCCGCAGGATGCGTTGTTCCTCTTCCGTGCTGCTGGGGTCGTTCGTCAGGTCGAGTACATGGCCCAGGGCATCCACGGAGATGTTCTGCGTGGTGCGCTTGCGGTACCGTTTCTCGATGAAGCTCGTACTGCGCACCAAGGTCTCGCTGATCGGCTTGAAGAGCCAGCGCAAGGTCACCAGCGGTCCGGACATCAGTTGGGCCACCCGCACAGGGTTCGATGTGGCGTACACCTTCGGCAACACCTCACCGATGAACACGATCACGAAGGCCACCACCAGCACCTGGATCACCCATACCATGTAACCCGGGATGTTCGTCGCATCCACGATGTCCATCACCGCCACGCTGGAAAGGATGATCACGCCGATGTTCACGAAGTTGCTCGCGATCAAGATCGTCGCCAGCAGACGGCGTGGCTTAGCGAGCAGATCCATCACGCGTTGGCCGGATGTGCCCCCGCGTTCCTGCACATCGCGCAATTGGGTGGGGGAAAGCGAGAACAAGGCCACTTCGCTGGCGGACATCGCAGCGGAGATCACCAGCAGGACGGCGATAACCACCAGCGCGAATATGGTGGCCGGTTCCAGCGCCTGCATGGTCAGGGTGGTCAACAGCGTGTATGCGGAAGGAGGCTCCACGTCAGCGAAGCGCGCTGGCGCCTCTGCGGTTCAAGGACATTACTAGAACGGGAGATCATCCACGTCATCGCCACCGCTCGGCGCGCTCGAGCCGGCCGCCATCGGTTGGTGTGCGGCGGCTGCTTGGCGAGGGGCCCCGCCTTCATTCGAGGGACGGTCCAGCAGGGTCATTTCATCGGCCACGATCTCCGTTGTGTAGCGCGTCTGGCCTTCCTTGTCCTGCCACTGGCGGGTACGCAACTTGCCCTCCACGTAGATCTTGCTGCCTTTTCGCACGTACTTCTCCGTGATCTCCGCCAGGCCGCGCCAAGCCACCACGTTGTGCCACTCGGTCTGCTCGCGCCGCTCGCCGGTGGTCTTGTCCTTATAGGTTTCGCTGGTGGCCAGGCGGAAGTTCGCCACGCTGGCACCATTCTGTAGATGACGGATCTCGGGATCGGCGCCGAGGTTGCCGATCAGGATCACTTTGTTGACTCCGGCCATGGTTTCGATAGGATAGGAGGTCGAAGGTAAGGCTTGGGGCCCGGCAATTCTTCAGATGGGTTGGGTCCGGTCCATCGGTCGATGACTTTATCCGGTCACCGCACCGTTCAGGTAGCGTTCGATCAACCGGGGCACGGCGAAGGCATTCAGCATGTTGCTCGTGACGGCGAGCCATTCCTTCGGAACCTTCCACCGCTTTGGCGGCACCACCTCCCAGAAGATGGTCTCGATCCGCTGGTGCGAGAGCAGGTGTACGACCGTTCCGCTCCGCTTTTCAATGATCCAGCCGCCAGGGGCCAGCTTATCAAGGCTTCGGGACAGCAGCACCTTGCTGGCCGCCCGTTCGGTCTCGATCAAGGGCAGTTCATACAGCCCCTGCCAGATGTCCTTCCCCGTTCGCTTCTGCAGGTAAGTGCCTTTCGCGGTGCGGATGTGCAGGTAGTTGAAATGCCGCACCCTCACGGTGGCCTTCCCTGCCTTCACCGGTAGCTCGGCAATGCGTCCTGTCCCCCTCGCAATGCAACGGGGGGCAAAGGGGCAATCCCCGCAGCGCGGGTTCCTGGGCGTACATACGGTGGCCCCCAGTTCCATCACGGCCTGGTTGTGGTCGCCGGGGTGCTGGTGGTCGATCAGAGTCGCGGCCAACGCGCGGAACTCCTTCCGGCCCTCGGTGCTGTCGATGGGGGTGGCGATGCCGAAGACCCGGGCCAGCACCCGGTACACGTTACCATCCACCACCGGTTCAACCAGCCCGAAGGCGATGGAGCCGATGGCCGCCGCGGTGTACTCGCCCACGCCCTTCAGCCCTTTCAGCCGGGCGTAGTCCGCAGGAAAGACCCCGCCATGGTCGTTTACCACCTGTTGGGCGGCCGTGCGCAGGTTGCGGGCCCGGCTGTAGTAGCCCAGGCCCTGCCACAGCTTCAGCACGGCATCCTCGGGCGCCTTGGCCAGGTGGGCCACCGTGGGGTAGCGCTCCACGAACCGGAGCCAGTAGGCCAGGCCCTGATCCACCCGGGTCTGCTGGAGGATCACCTCGCTCAGCCAGATGCGGTACGGGTCGCGCGTTTCCCGCCAGGGGAGGGCCCGTTTGTGCTCCCGGTACCAGGGGAGCAGCGCCCGGTTGAACCAAGCTGTTGACATACAGGAACAAAGATGGGTTGCGCGATCCACTTGGACGGCTATCTTTGCGGCCCCAAACCGAAGCAGGGTAATGACGAAGGCGGAATTGGTCAGTATCATCGCAAAACGCACAGGCGTGGAGCGCACCGTGGTCTTGACGACAGTTGAAGCGTTCATGGAAGAAGTGAAAGGCTCTCTGGAGAAAGGCGAGAACGTCCACCTGCGGGGGTTCGGAAGCTTCGTGGTGAAGCGCAGGGCACAGAAGACCGGAAGGATCCTGGCCCGCAACACCACCATCATCATTCCGGCGCACGATGTGCCGGCGTTCAAACCGGCCGACACGTTCGTCGATAAGGTGAAGAACCGTCCCGTTGCAGGCCAGTAAGCGATGAAAGGCTTGAAGAAGCCTCAGTTGCTTGCCCTCCTCGGTGCGTTGGTGGTGATCGTTCTTTTGGTAATGGCGCCCCGGACACCTTCCGGGAAGAAAGCGGCCGAGGTCCCCACAATGGACCCCAGCAAGGCGAAGACTGCGGAAGCGGTGGCCTTGGTGAACGGCCAGGATCCCATGCGTGGCATCATGATGCTGCGCGAGATCCTGCAGGAGGACAGCAACAATGTGGAAGCACATTGGAACCTGGGCCTCTTCTCGGTACAGAGCGGTCAATACGACAAGGCCTTGTACCGCTTCCAAAAGGTACTGGCACTCGACTCGGTCAATTATCCCGATGCCTGGTTCTACCTGGGGCGCACCTACGCGACACTGGACAGCAATGCCCAGGCGATCGCGTACTTGAAGAAGTACAAGACACTGACGCAAGACACGGCCATCCTCAACGGGGTGGACCGGTTCCTGCTCGAATTGGAGAACGTTAAATAAGGAGTATCATGCCCTGCGGAAAGAAGAGGAAGCGTCATAAGATGGCCACGCACAAGCGCAAGAAGCGTCTGCGGAAGAACCGTCACAAGAAGAAGAACCGCTAGGTCCTTCTGAAGATGCTGCGCCGTAGGGCCGGGAGAATTTCCCGGCCCACGCGATCGCACACAGGGTTACCTCCTGGTAGCCTTTGCTTCCACATAGCCCAAGTTCCCTCGTGAACATTGATCTCATCATCCGCTCCGGCGAAGGTGAAGTGGCACTTGCCCTGATGAAGGACAAGGTGCTGGCCGAACTGCACCGCGAGAAGACCGAGCGCGGTTTTGCCGTGGGCGATGTCTACATCGCCAAGGTACGCAAGGTGGCTCCCGGACTCAATGCCGCCTTCGTGGATGTCGGGCACGAGAAGGATGCTTTCCTGCACTACTTCGATCTCGGTCCGCAATACCGCAATTCCTACAAGTTCGCCAAGGGTGCCGTTACAGGTACCGTGACCACCAGCCTGCTGGAGGACTGGAAGCTTGACGCCGACATTCCTAAAGAAGGCAAACTGGCCGACGTCCTGAGCGCCAGCCAGAGCATCCTGGTGCAGATCGCCAAAGAGCCCATCAGCACCAAGGGGCCGCGCCTCACAGCCGAGGTAACCCTCGCCGGCCGCTACATGGTGCTGGTCCCCTTCATCAACAAGACCAGCATCTCCTCGCGCATAACCGATGAAACGGAGCGCAAACGGTTGAAGGAGTTGATGATCGCCATCAAGCCCAAGGGTTTCGGCGTCATTATCCGCACCAATGCCGAAGGTAAGCGCACCGAGGACCTGGAGACGGACCTGAAGACACTGCTGCAGCGGTGGGACACCATGTTCCACAACCTTCGCAATGCACAGGCCCCCAAGAAGGTGCTCGGCGAGATAGACCGCACAAGCGCCGTACTGCGCGACGTGCTCAACAAGAACTTCACCAGCATCCACGTGGATGACGAACTTCTGGCCGAGGAGATCTACCAGACCCTGGAGAAGACCGCCCCGGAGAAGAAGGGCATCGTAAAGCACTACAAGGGCAAGCTGGACATCTTCGACAATTTCCAGGTCAACAAGCAGATCAAGCAGGCCTTCGGCAAGCAGGTCATGCTCAGCAGCGGGGCCTACCTGATCATCGAGAAGACGGAGGCCATGCACGTCATCGACGTGAACAGCGGCAGCCGCAAGGGAGGCAACCAGGACCAGGAGAAGAATGCGCTGGACATCAATGTGGAGGCCGCCCGTGAGATCGCTCGACTGCTGCGCCTACGCGACATGGGTGGCATCATCTGCGTGGACTTCATCGACCTCTATGAATCGGAGAACCGCCGCATCCTGCACAAGGCGTTGAAGGATGCCATGGAGGACGACAAGGCGAAGCACAATGTGCTGCCACCTTCACGTTTCGGTGTCATCGAGCTTACGCGCCAACGGGTGCGCCCGGAGACGGAGATCGATACCAGCGAGAGCTGCCCCACGTGCAACGGCACCGGCGAAGTGAGCGCCCCCGTGCTCCTCATCGACGAGATCGAGAACACCCTCAACTACCTGCATGGCGAGAAGCAGATGAACGGCCTCACCCTGAGCGTTCATCCCTTCCTCGCTGCATACTTGACCAAGGGCTTCCCCAGCGTCCAGCACAAATGGTGGTGGCGCTGGAAGAAATGGGTGAAGGTGAAGCCCGAAGGCGCCCTGCAATACCTCAGTTACGGCTTCCAGGACGGGGCCGGGAACGAGGTGCCGGTGTAGCGCACAGGCTTCGTTCCCATGCGCCTATCGTTCCCCTAGCAAAGGGAAGTGCGTCTTGTTCGGCCTTGCATCGCTGTTGTTGAGTGCAAGCCGTGACGATCGATCTGTTCGGAAGGCTTCGGAGTCGGGTGATGATGTATCCATAGTGGTACTACCTCAACCGGAACGGTGATCCTTTTCTCCTAACCGTAGCGGAACGGATGGGATCCCGGTTTCGGAAGGCGGTGGGTTGGTTCGTGCATGGTGGTGTGGTGGTCAGTGGCACGAACGTGGCACGACACAACGCCCGCACGATCTTGTGATCTTTTGGGAATGGCAATGACCCGCAATCCTCCAACCCTGTTCTCGCACAACCCGCAGGCCGTCAACGCCGCGGGCAGATCAATGGAAGAGCTTCTTCTCAGCGCCGCACAGGCTTCACCGCAGGTACTTTACGGACAGTTGCCTTTCGGGACGGTGCAGTGGTGCGCGGGCTGGTCACCGGTTTGCGCTCATTCGGCATACGCACGGGCGAGGCCTCCCGCGTACCTGCCCACAGACCGTTCGTGGTTGCGGGGGTGTTCGCGGCTTTCACCGGGGGCGCCTGGGTCACGGGTTGTTGTTCGGGCCGACCCGAAAGGCGGTCGACAGAGGTGCTCATAAAGCGCCCACCGCGTGCATGGTGCGCAAATACGGGCTTGGCGTTCGCTGTGGAAACCACAACGGAGGTCATCAGCAGGGTGAGCAGAATGCTACGCATGGCCTGGAGCATTGATGGTACCAAATTACAGTAGGGGCGACAAAGGAATTCTTGCGTCTTCCTTCGATGATATCCACTACTACACGGCCCCGATAGGTAAATTGGGGGTGTCCCTGTGGCTTTGGCGTTGTTCGTGCCGGCCTTGTCCAGCACGTGGGAGGTCGCTTGGACCCCGTGCTATGAACCGATCACAACTACCCCATCATCCGGCCTGGGGCGCATTTCGCGCTTGGTCGAGGTGGCGATGGGCCGGGTTGCTTGTCGCTCTGGTGATGTTGACGAGTTGCGAGGATGTATTCGTAGAGCAGCCCTGGGAGGTGGATGTCCCGGACGACCTCAGGGACCTGAACGCCGCCGCCATCATTGAGTTGCAGAACTCGTTGACCGACGCCAATAGCTCCTTCAGCTTCGCCGTTGTGGGTGATCCACATTTCTACTACGATGATCTCGATGATGTCCTCGACCACATCAACGGAGATGGGACCACCCGGTTCACGTTGGTCGCCGGCGACCTTTCGGACCAGGCATTGACACAGGAGTTCACCTGGTACGCCCGCATCGCCACAACCTACGACAAGCCGGTCGTCTCGCTCATTGGCAACCACGACCATCTTGCCAATGGACGCTTGATCTACGAACGCATGTTCGGGCCGCGTGATCAGGTGTTCGTTGCTGGTGGCGTTCGCTTCGTGCTGTTCGACAACGTGGAATTGGAAAGCGAAGTTCCAGTGGACCATGATTGGCTCGCTGCTGCGCTCGCTGCACCTTTCGCCGGACAGACGGTCGTGTTCATGCACATCCAACCCACCGATCTCCAGTTACAGGGCCAGCCGGGTGCGGTTCTGAACAGCATCATGGAATCGCATCGACCTGCGGCGGTGTTCATGGGTCACCTGCACGGCTATTCACACGACACATTCTCCGGCGGCACACCATGGACCACGGCGCCCTGGCCGAGGAGCAGGGAGTACCTGCGTGTTACCGTTGATCCCGATACGGTCGTTCACGAACGCATCACTGTTCCATGAGAGTGTTGTTGGCGGTCCTCCCCCTCTTTGCGAACGCGCTACCAGGCCCAGGCCAGGAAACGGCCGACATCACTCGTGCGCCGAAGTGGGCGGCACGGGCCCAATTCGCCGGCATGCAAGGCTTGGTCTCCACTGGGCTCTTGTGGACCGTTCCGGATGGACGGTTACAGATAGGGGCGCTGTACGGTCATAGCCCGGATCGGCACGGTGGTACTGATTTCCATGGCGCCATCCTGCGAGCGACCGGAGCCTGGTTCCCTGTCCATAAGCAGCAGTGCGGCAAGTGGTCCATGAGCCCGACCGTCTCGCTTTCGGCGGTGATGGAACTGGGCGGTATCTCGTTCTTTCGCCTGCCGGATCGCTATCCCGACGACTTCTATGGGCCTCAGGCCCTGCACGGTTTGCTCAGCATCGGGGGTCGTCTGGGTCATCCGGTTCGTGGTGGTCGGTTGGCTTTGACCGCCGAGGCGGTGACCCTGGATACCTACCTGTGGTATGGCATCATCCAACGGCAGATCAGGTTCAAGGGTATGTGGAGCATGGCCTTGGGGGTGGAGTATCATTTCTGAGGTATCGAGCCACCCCGGCACTCCTCCTTCGTATCTTCGTGCAATGCCCCGGGTGTCATCCTCCATCGAACCGCTCTCCAAAGCCAGAGCCTACTGCGCCCGCCAGGAACGCTGCCAGCAGGAGGTGCGCGACAAGCTCTACGCCTGGGAGGTCGCGGGGCCGCAGGTGGAGGGCATCATCAGCCAGCTCATCGGCGAAGGCTTCCTCAACGAGGCACGCTTCGCCGAGCACTTCGCGGTAAGCAAGTTCCGGCAGAAGGGCTGGGGCCGGCGCAAGATCGAGGCGGCGTTAAAGGCCCGCCAGGTGAGCGCCCCGTGCATCGCGCTGGGGCTGAAAAGGATCGAGGACGACGAGTACAAAGCCGCCTTGGTGAAGCTCGTTGCCAAGCGCTGGGAGCGGGTGAAGGAAGCGGACGTGCGGCTGAAGCGGCAGATGGTACTCAGGTACTTTCTAGCTAAGGGATATTCGGCGGCGTTGGTCGAGGAATCCATGATGGCTTTGAAAGCGGGGAGCTAGTTGATGGTCGCTGGTTGAAAGTCCCCTTGTCGGTCAAGCTGCACCGAAGTGCGTCGCTCGTCAGCCTGACAACGAGCAACTACCGACCGTCAACCTCCACATTTACCCCGCCCACGTACTTTTGCGCCCGCTCGCCGGGAAGGCAGGTCACCATGATCACCATCGATAAGATCGACGCACTGAACCAGCGCCTGGAGGCCCTCAAGGGTTATCTGGACATCGAGGAGAAGCGCGGACGGATCCTGGAGGAGGAGAAGTACACACTGGACCCCGATTTCTGGAACGACCAGAAGAAGGCCCAGCAGGTGATGCATCGCATACGCGAACTCAAGCGCTGGGTCGGCTACTTCGAGAATGTGAAGCGCGAACTGGATGACCTCGGCGTGATGTTCGACTTCTGGAAGGCCAAGGAGGTGAGCGAGGAAGAAGTGGAAGGCCAATTCAAGAAGGCGACGGATGTGTTGGAGGAGCTCGAATTCAAGAACATGCTCAGCGCCGAGGAAGATCCGCTCAACGCCGTGGTGCAGATCACCGCTGGCGCCGGTGGTACCGAAAGCTGTGATTGGGCCGGCATGCTGTTGCGGATGTACCAGATGTGGGCCAAGAAGAACGGCTACGAGACCCGCACGCTCGACTACCAGGATGGTGAAGGCGCAGGCATCAAGCAGGCCACCATGGAGGTGGACGGCGAATTCGCCTTCGGCATGCTCAAGGGGGAGAACGGTGTGCATCGCCTGGTGCGCATCAGTCCGTTCGACAGTAACGCACGGCGCCATACGAGTTTCGTGAGCGTGTACGTATTCCCCTTGGTGGATGAGAGTATCGAGATCGACATCAATCCTGCGGACATCACATGGGACACCTTCCGCAGTGGTGGTGCCGGCGGCCAGAACGTGAACAAGGTGGAGACCGGCGTACGACTCCGTCACGGGCCAACGGGCATCATCATCGAGAACACCGAGACCCGCAGCCAGCTGGACAACAAGACCAAGGCGTTACAGTTGCTCAAGAGCCAGTTGTATGAGGCCGAGTTGGAGCGCCGCCGCAGCAAGCGCAGCGAGATCGAGGCCGGCAAGAAGAAGATCGAGTGGGGCAGCCAGATCCGCAACTACGTGCTGCAACCCTACAAGCTGGTGAAAGATGTGCGCACCGAACACGAGACCAGCAGCGTGGACGATGTGCTTGACGGATACATCGATGATTTCCTGAAGGCCTACCTGATGCAACAGGGGCAGAGCCAGAAAGTGTAGGTGGTCGTTGTTGGTCCTTCGTTGTCACGCCGCCGATCGACCAAATGGACCATCAAAGAGCGACCACCCGGACGGATAACTGACAACGAACAACTACGAGCTATGGAATTCCGCATCGAGAAGGACACCATGGGCGAGGTGAAAGTCCCTGCCGACAAGTACTGGGGCGCACAGACCGAGCGCAGCCGCAACAACTTCAAGATCGGCCGGCCGGCCAGCATGCCGCTGGAGATCGTTCGCGCCTTCGCCTACCTGAAGAAGGCCGCGGCGCTGACCAATGTGGAACTGGGCAAACTCCCGAAGGAGAAGAGCGACCTCATCGGCCGCGTGTGCGACGAGATCCTGGAAGGCAAGCTCGATGACCAGTTCCCGCTGGTGATCTGGCAGACCGGCAGCGGCACCCAGAGCAATATGAACCTGAACGAGGTGATCGCCTATCGTGCACATGTGATCAACGGCGGCAAGCTCACCGATGAACAGAAGTCACTGAACCCGAACGACGACGTCAACAAGAGCCAGAGCAGCAACGACACCTACCCGACGGCCATGCACATCGCGGCCTACAAGCAGGCGGTGGAGGTGACCGTTCCCGGCGTGAAGAAGCTGCGCGATACGTTGGACAATAAGGCGAAGGCTTTTTCCAGCATCGTGAAAACAGGTCGTACACACTTCATGGATGCCACGCCGCTTACGCTGGGCCAGGAGTTCAGCGGGTACGTGCAGCAGCTGGACAATGGCCTGCGCGCCGTGGAGAACGCTTTGGGGATGGTGCGCGAACTGGCGCTCGGGGGTACGGCCGTGGGAACAGGCCTCAACGCCCCGAAAGGCTACAGCGTGCTGGTGGCGAAGAAGATCTCGGAACTCACCGGTCTGCCCTTCGTGACCGCTCCGAACAAGTTCGAATCGCTCGCCGCCCACGATGCCATGGTGGAATTGAGCGGCGCGCAAAAGCGCCTCGCAGTGTCCCTGATGAAGATCGCCAACGACATACGCATCCTCAGCAGCGGCCCCCGTAGCGGCATCGGCGAGCTGGTGATCCCGGACAATGAGCCCGGCTCATCCATCATGCCCGGCAAGGTGAACCCGACGCAGCCCGAGGCATTGACCATGGTGTGCGCCCAGGTGATCGGGAACGATGTGGCGGTGAGCATCGGCGGCATGCAAGGCCACTTTGAGCTGAACGTGTTCAAACCGCTCATCGCGGCGAACGTGTTGCTGAGCGGTCGATTGCTGGGTGATGCGTGCGTGAGCTTCAATGACAATTGCGCCGAGGGCATCGAACCGAACAAGGAAGTGATCAAACGCCATCTGGAGAACTCCTTGATGCTCGTAACCAGTCTCAATCCGCACATCGGTTATTACAAAGCCGCTGAGATCGCCAAAAAGGCGCACAAGGAGGGCACCACGCTGAAACAGGCTGCGCTGGCACTGGGCCACGTCACCGCAGAGGACTTCGACAAGTGGGTGGACCCGGCCAAGATGTGCAGCGAGGGGTAGGCCTGGATCCAATGCATGGTGATGTTTCTCACCATGTGGAATGCCGGGTCTGCGTCCCTTTGGGGATGGTCTGGAAAGAGACGAAACTGTTCAGCATTCTTCGCTTCAAGTGCCCGGTGTGCCATGAAGCCGATTTCTTCGTTTCACACCCGTACGACCTGACCAAGGCAGGGGATGTCCATCCAAGTTGTCCGGTCTGTGCGACGAAATTCGAACGCGAACCCGGATTCTTCTACGGGGCCATGTACGTTTCCTATGCGATCGGCGTGGCTGTATTCGCTTCCGTTTGGGTGGCCGTGGCCGTGCTCTTCCCGGCTTGGGGTCCACTGGGGCAGGCATCCGCTGTAGTGGGGGCCTTGGTGCTCGGAAGTCCGTATTTCTATGCGCTGAGCAAGGTGATCTGGGCGAATTTCTTCTTCCACTTCCGCCGGTTGCCCGGTCATGGTCCGGTCGCAGGCCAGAGGTCCCACGGGACGCAGTGATTAATTTTCCGGCATGTTCGATGATCCAGAACTCAAACGCGAGTTCGATCGCGTGGCGGTGCTCCGTTCCGTTCCGGCCGGTACTGAATTGATGCGCGTGGGCGACACCATCACCCACGTGCCGATCGTGCAAAGTGGCAGCCTGAGGATCCTGGCGCAGGATGCGGATGGGAATGAGCGGTTCCTGTACCATATCATGCCTGGTGAGTCATGTGCGATGTCATTGACTTGTTGCACCGCCAAGCGGACCAGTAGTGTACTGGCTATTGTCGAAGAGAATGCCGAGATCCTGATGATCCCGGCGCGGTTCATGGATGAGTGGATGGTTTACCCGGAATGGCGACGGTTCGTGAACGATAACCAGGCCCAGCGCTTCGGTGAACTGCTCGAAACGATCGAGGTTGTGGCATTCCGCAGGATGGATGAGCAACTTTGGGATTATCTCGTGAAACGGGTCCAAGCCACTGGTAGTCCGGTTTTGAAGGCGACGCATCAAGACATCGCCAACGAGTTGAATTCTCCGCGTGAGGTCATTTCACGTCTGCTGCAGCAACTCCAGCTACGCGGCCTCGTGACCTTGTCAAGAGGAGCGATCGATGTGCATCTTTCCGGGGCGATGGCGCCATCCTCTACCGGGGATGTTGCGCGAAGGCACTGACCTCCATTGCTAAAGGGTCGGCGACGGTGCTCCAGTGCGTATGCGCTTGGTGACGTTCAGGACCCCCATGGTGATGTTCGTCACGGTCCGGCTCTGAATGAATGGATACGTTCGGCCTGTCAATACCACCGGCAATGCCACATCACTTCCAACTCCTCGTCATCGGTGGCGGCAATGCCGGCCTTTCAGCTGCAGCCCATTTGCTCCTGAAGGCTCCCAAGACCTCCGTGGGCGTGATCGAGCCTTCGGACAAGCATTACTACCAGCCAGCATGGACGCTTGTTGGCGGAGGTGCATTCAATATCAAAGACACCGAGCGTAACGAGGCGGACT
Source organism: Flavobacteriales bacterium UBA3364 (assembly GCA_002360495.1). GTDB lineage: Bacteria > Bacteroidota > Bacteroidia > Flavobacteriales_F > PHOS-HE28 > PHOS-HE28. Next base: position 6,030 of record DEQO01000157.1, on the reverse strand, counting down.
TCATCCCAAAGGGCGCGGAATGGATCAAGCAGAGCGTCGCCAGTTTCCAGCCAGAGGCCAATACGGTAACTCTCGCCGATGGCAAGGTCATCGGCTATGATCACCTGCTCGTGTGCCCAGGCATCCAGCTCGACTGGTCCGCGGTGAAGGGATTGCCTGAGGCCCTGGGGAAGAACGGAGTCTCTTCCAACTACAGTTTCCAGCATGCGCCGTACACATGGGAGCTCATCAAAGGGCTGAAGAAAGGCAAAGTCATTTTCCACAACCCCCACACGCCGGTGAAGTGCGGCGGCGCACCCCACAAGATCATGTACCTGGCCGCAGACCACTGGCGCAGGACCGGCGATCTGAAGAACATGGATATCCAGTACTGGAGCGGTGGTACAAAACTCTTCGCCATACCTCGTTATGAGAAGACACTGCTGAAGGTGGTGGAGCGCGGCGGCATCAAGCTGAATTTCTTCTGGAAGCTGGAGGAGATCGACGGGCCGAACAAGCGCGCACGTTTCCTGGGCTTCGGCGAGAAGAACAAGGATGAAGAGCGTTGGGTGGAGTACGACATGATGCACGTGACGCCGCCGCAGAGCGCCCCGGACTTCATCAAGAAGAGCCCATTGGCCAATGCGGCCGGTTGGGTGGATGTGGACAAGCACAGCCTGCAGCATGTGCGATACAAGAATGTTTGGAGCATCGGTGATGCGGCCGGGCTGCCGACCTCGAAGACAGGTGCAGCCATTCGAAAACAGACACCCACGGTGGTCGCCAACATCCTCGATGCCATGGCAGGCAAGCCGCTCCACGCCGACTACAACGGCTACACATCGTGCCCGCTCATTACCGGGTACGGAAAGCTGGTGCTGGCCGAGTTCGATTACGACAACAAGCCGCAGGAGACCTTCCCCTTCGACCAGAGCAAAGAGCGCTGGAGCATGTACCAATTGAAGCGCGAGGTATTGCCCCGCATGTACTGGAACCTGATCCTGCGGGGCAGGGCGCAGGGCTGAAACGGGTACGAACACACATGAGAGCAAGTATTCCATTCGCGGCGCTGATGGTATGTTCCACCGCGCTCGCACAGCCGTTCGGTGGTTATTCACTGGTGCTTCAGGAGGTGACCCCGCCGGGCATGCCCGGTGTCCAGTCCTTCGCGTGGGGGCAGCATGATGGCCATTGGTTCATCATCGGCGGCCGCACTGATGGGTTGCATCGCCGACAACCGCCGTTCGCCTTTCTCGCCACCGGCAACAACCTAAGTGCCTATGTCGTTGATCCCGTGACCCTTCAGGTTTGGTCGGCATCGCTCACCTCGCTGCCGCAGTCCTTGGAGGAGCAACTGCAAAGCACGAACATGGAGTTCGACCAGCGTGACAGCACGCTGTACTGCGTGGGTGGTTATGGCTATTCGCCGACCGCACTCGACCACATCACCTATCCGAACCTCACGGCCATCGATCTGCCGGGTGCCATGGACGCCATCCGTAACGCGCAGCCGATCGCCCCCTACTTCCGACAGATCACGGACGAACGGCTCGCGGTAACGGGCGGACAGATGCGTTTGCTGGATGACCGGTTCCATCTGGTCGGCGGGCAGCGCTTCATCGGCCGATACAACCCCATGGGCCCCGACCACGGTCCCGGCTTCATTCAAGAGTACACCAACGCCGTGCGCCGCTTCGCTATCGATGACAATGGAGTGGACCTGGCCTTGACCGATTACTGGGAGCACGTGGATACGGTCAACCTGCATCGCCGGGACTACAACATGCTCCCGCAGATCTTCCCGGATGGGCAGGACGGCCTCACCGTCTTCAGTGGTGTGTTCCAGTATGTGGAGGACATTCCATGGCTCAACACCGTGAACATCATTGATACTCACATTACGGTGGTGCCGGATTTCGAGCAACTCCTCAACCAATACCACGGTGCGCATGCAGGCCTCTTTCAGGCATCCTCCAACACCATGCGTTCTGTGTTCTTCGGTGGCATTGGTCGGTACTATTTGGATGAGAGCGGAGCACTGATGGACGACCCCAACGTACCGTTCGTATCCACGATCAGCTTGGTCGAACGGAACGGATCAGGGACCATGAGCGAAGCCAAGATCGGAAGCATGCCCGCGCTTCTCGGTGCGAGCGCTGAGTTCATTCCATGGCCGGGCACCCCTCAAACGAACAACAGCGTTCTGCTCCAGGACCAGTTCGTGGGTGACACCATCGTACTCGGCCATATCGTTGGTGGTATTGAGAGCACGGCGGCCAATATCTTCTTCATCAACACTGGGACACAGAGCAGCGCGACGAACAAGGTGTTCCGCGTACTGCTAGTGGATCCCTCCACCGCCATGAACGAGCCGGGGCTGGCTCAGAACATGCGGTTGGTCGTGGATAGCGGCACCCTTCACATCTTCCCCGGCGAACGGTTGACACAAGGCGCGCGGCTCCGTGTGCTGGACAACTTGGGGCGTGCCGTGCAAGCGCGGAACGTGGCAGCGTTGGATAGAAGCGCTGTGCTCGATGTGGACTTAAGGGGCCTTGCTCCAGGGGCCTACATCGTGGAGTTGTGGTCGGGTACGCGGGTGCTCACGGGGCGCTTCACGTTCTGACCGGACTTTGCCGGACCGTGACTTATGTCACGACATTCGGGATGTTCAATGCATCACTTTGCAGTGTGATCGATCACTTCTCAGCATGGAACCAACAACGCGTATGCCCCGCATCGGCGATCAGGCTCCCGATTTCGAGGCGCTCACGACCCAAGGCCCGCTGAAGTTCAGCGAATACATCAAAGGCGGTTGGGCGATACTCTTCTCGCACCCAGCGGACTTCACGCCCGTATGCACCACGGAACTGAGCGGTTTCGCGCAGAACAAGGAGTGGTTCGCGGCGCATAACACCAAGCTTATCGGTGAAAGCATCGACAGCATCCACAGCCATGTGGCTTGGGTGCAGGCCGTGCGCGAGAAGACCGGCGTGTACATGGACTTCCCGATCATCGCCGACATCGACATGAAGGTGGCGAAGCTGTATGGGATGTTGCACGAGAACGCGAGCAACACTGCCGCGGTCCGCGCCGTGTTCTTCATCGACCCCAAGGCGACCATCCGGCTGGTGATGTACTATCCGTTGAACGTAGGCCGGAACATGGACGAGATCAAGCGAGTGCTGGAGGCCATGCAGACCGCCGATGCGCACGGGTGCGCCATGCCGCTGAACTGGACGAAGGGGGAGAAGGTGATAGTGCCTCCGCCGAAGACCTTGAAGGACCTCGACGCCCGCCTGAACGAGAAGGGCATCGAACTCATCGACTTCTATCTCGCCAAGAAAGATCTCGAGACGGCATAACGTGGTGGTGGGCCTCTTGAGAACGGTGAAGGCTCCTTCGGGGGTCTTCATCGCTTCCAGAGGTGATGATCGTTACACATCGACCGTAAGCTGACGATCATCACCAACCGCGCATGTTGTCGAACAGAAATTTGCGATGAACAAGACCTTGGACAGGTCGCGAAACGAGCAACCCATGACCATCAAACAGATCTACACCGGGTGTATCGCCCATGCGGCGTATTACCTGGAGAGCAACGGCGAAGCGGCCATCTTCGATCCGCTGCGCGAAGTACAACCTTATATCGACCGCGCCACGGCCGACAAGGCGGCGATCAAGTACGTCTTCGAGACGCACTTCCACGCCGACTTCGTGAGCGGTCACCTGGATCTCGCGAAGAAGGCCGGCGCCACCATCGTGTACGGCCCTACCGCCAAGCCCGGTTTCGCGGCGCATGTGGCCACGGACGGTGAGGTGTTCAACGTGGGCAAGGCCAAGGTGAAGGCGATCCACACCCCCGGCCACACCATGGAGAGCACCACCTACCTAGTGATCGATGAGGCGGGGAAGGAGCATGGCATCATCACCGGCGACACGCTCTTCATCGGCGATGTGGGACGCCCCGATCTCGCGCAGCATGTGATCGCTGATCTCACGGAAGAAAAGCTCGCCGGTCATCTCTACGATTCCCTGCGCAACAAGATCATGCCGATGAGCGACGACCTGATCGTGTACCCGAACCATGGTGCGGGCAGCGCATGCGGAAAGATGATGAGCAAGGAGACCACCGACACGCTCGGCCACCAGAAGCAGGTAAACTACGCGCTCGACCCGAAGCTCACCAAGGAAGCGTTCATCAAAGCGGTACTGACCGGTCTTACTCCGCCACCGGGATACTTCCCGAAGAACGTGCTGATGAACATCCAGGGCTACGAGAGCATGGATACGGTGATGGAGCGGGGCAAGCGCGCGCTGGATGTGGCCGCCTTTGAGCTGGTGGCCAACGAGGAACGCCCGATGGTGCTGGACACGCGTCCCGCGGCCGTCTTCGCCCAAGGCTTCATCCCCAACAGCATCAACATCGGCCTGGACAGCAACTTCGCCATGTGGGTGGGCGAGATGATCACCGACATCAAGCAGGCCATCCTGCTGGTGACCGAACCCGGCAAGGAGGAGGAGAGCATCATCCGCTTGAGCCGCGTGGGCTACGACCACAGCATCGGCTACCTCGCCGGAGGCTTCGAGGCCTGGAAGAAGGCCGGCAAGGAGGTGGACGCCGTGGCGCGCATCACGGCGGAGGAGTTCGCGAAGCACCACGCCGGAAAGCCGCTCGTGTTCGACGTGCGCAAGAAGAGCGAGTACGACAGTGAGCATGTGGAGGGCGCGGTGAACGTGCCGCTCAACCGCATCAACGACCACCTCGCCGAGTTCCCGAAGGACAAGCCCTTCATCCTGCACTGCGCTGGTGGCTACCGCAGCATGATCGCGGCCAGCATCCTGAAGGCACGCGGCTGGGACAACTTCGTGGATGTGGAGACCGGCTTCAACGGCATCAAGAAGACCGGGGTGAAAGTCACGGAGTACGTGTGCCCGACAACATTGCTCTGAGCGACCCGGACGAGCGTTCGCATGTATGAGCACCCCTGGCTTCGGCCGGGGGTGCTGTTTTACGTTCCTGATGAACATCAGGTGCGGTGCCATGCCATGATCTAACTTTAATCCACATGGTGTCCTACCTGCGCATCGCGTTGTTGATCTGGCTCCAAGCGAACCTGCTTGGGCCGGATCTCTTCAAGATGCCTCTTCTCTTGGCGCATTACTACGAGCACTTGGAGGAGAACTCGGACCTGGGCTTCAACGCATTTCTCGCGCTGCACTACGCCGACCCTGCTCATGAGGAGGCCGACCACACCGGGCACGAGAACCTGCCCTTCCATCATCACCATGGCGCTGCGGTGGACAACGGCGTGGTCAAGGTCTGGACATCCGATCCCATCCCCGCTGTCAGTTTTCCTGAACTGATAGCTGTGCGTCAGGTGGGGCTTATCGCCGATGATGCTGAGCTGGCGGGCCATGCCCGTGGTTTGCTCCGTCCTCCCAGGAGCCTGGGCTAGATCCAGGCGGGTACGCGCTCCAAGATTCGCGTTCCGGCCGGACCACTGAGGCACCACATGGTGCGGCAGTGGCATTCCCATCATTCAAAAGGAACATCCCATGCTGGACCGCATCATCGCATTCTCCATCAAGCAGAAGCTAATCGTGGGGCTTCTTGTCCTCGGCCTGATCGCCTATGGCGCTTACCAGGTCACGCGGCTGCCCATCGACGCTGTGCCCGACATCACGAACAACCAGGTGCAGGTGATCACCGTGAGCCCCGCGCTGGGCGCTGGTGACATCGAGCGCCTCATCACCTTTCCCATCGAGCAGGCCACGCGCAACGTGCCCGGCATCATCGAGCAGCGCAGCTTCAGTCGCTTCGGGCTCAGCGTGGTCACCATCGTGTTCGACGACGCCACCGACGTGTACTGGGCACGGCAACAAGTGACTGAACGCCTCACCCAGCTCACCATTCCCGAACAACTGGGCAAGCCTGAGCTCGGGCCCGTGACCACCGGGTTGGGCGAGATCTTCCAATACGTGGTGAAGCCCAAGCCCGGCTACGAGGGACGGTACAGTCCCATGGATCTGCGCACCATCCAGGACTGGATC
>DEQO01000089.1 GCA_002360495.1 Flavobacteriales bacterium UBA3364 | reverse complement strand
CCTTGGCCGCCTTCACGTCGAGCTTCGCAGCTGCCAGCTCCAGCTCGGCCTGGCGGATATCCGGGCGTGCATCGAGCAATTGGGCCGGCACACCCGCGGAGACGGCATCGGGCGACAGCCCTGAGAATGAAGCCGAGCTGCGAACGACCGGCTGCGGGTAGCGGCCCACCAGGAAGTTGATGCGGTTCTCCGTTTCCACGATGCGTTGCTGAATGTCGTAGAGGTTGCTTTGGTTCTTGAGTACTTCGGCCTCGAAGCGTCGCACGGCCAGCTCGGTGACCTTGGCCGCCTGTTTCTCGAGCCTGACCACCTCCAAGGCATCCTGTTGGATGGCGATATTGTTCCGGAGGATATCCAACTGGTTGTCCAGCGCCATGAGTTCGTAGTAGCTGCTGGCGATCTCAGCCACAAGGTGCGTCACCATGAAATTCCTCCCTTCCACGGTACCCAGGTAACGCAGCGTGGCCGCCTTCTTCGCATTACGCAGCTTTTTCCAGATGTCGATCTCCCACGAAGCACGTGCCGAGACGATGTGATCGGGCAGCGGCTCGGGGAATGCCTTGCCATCGTCGATCTCCAGGTTGCGCTCCACGGCTCCGTTCCGGGTGAACTCGCCCACCTTCTCCACCCCGGTGGCAGCCCCGAGGTCGATGAATGGCAGGTACTCGCCTTTGCGGGCACGCACCTCGGCTTGCGCCACGGCGATCTCCTGTAACATGATATTCAGCTCCTGGTTGCTGGCCAAAGCGCTGTCGATGAGCACGCGCAGGTTGGCATCGGTGAAGAAGCTCCGCCAGGGTGTGTTCGCAACGTTCGTTGTGTCCGTTCCGGAGCCGTAAGAGGCCGGAGTGTCCGTTCTGGCTTCGCGCACCTTCAAGGCCGGCACGCAGGAAGCGAACAGCAGCGCGATAAGCGCGCATATGGTCATCCGGGATGTCATCGCTCGGCTCATGGCTTAGTCCTTCTTGCTTTTCATGATGTCCTTCAAACGCTCGCGCAGCGTCCGGATCTCCTCCTTGGTCTGGATGCCTTCTTCCGCGTGACGCACGTATTCCTCGGAAATGGGCTCATCGCGCTCGTCGCTGATGAGCTTGCGGCCCTTGATCATGCTGGCGAAGGCGTAATAGAGCCCCGGGATCACCAGCACGCCGAGCACCGTGCCGATGAGCATGCCGCCCAGTGCCGAGGAACCGATGGTACGATTGCCGATGGCCCCTGCTCCCGATGCCACCACCAGCGGGATGAGGCCCGCCACGAAGGCGAAGGAGGTCATGAGGATCGGGCGGAACCGCGCTTTAGCACCCTCGATGGTGGCCTCGAGGACGGTGGCGCCGGCGCGCTGCTTCTGCACCGCGAACTCCACGATGAGCACGGCGTTCTTGCCCAGCAGCCCGATCAGCATGATGATGCCGATCTGCGCATAGACGTCGTTCGCCAGGCCCATCAGGTTCAACAGCAGGAAGGAGCCGAGCACGCCCACCGGCAGCGAGAGGATCACCACCAACGGCAGCACGAAGCTCTCGTACTGCGCAGCCAGCACCAGATACACGAAGATGAGCACCACGAGGAAGATGTAGATCGCCTCGTTGCCTCGCCGCGCCTCATCGTACGAGAGCCCTTCCCACGCGATGTCGTACCCGCGGGGCAGTGTCTCCATCGCCACGTCCTGGATGGCCTTGATGGCATCGCCGCTGGTGTAACCCTCCACCGGAAGGCCGCGGATGGTGGCCGAGTTGTACATGTTGTACCGCGTGATCTCGTTCGGCCCCAGGCGCTTCTCGAAGTGCATGAAGGAGGAGTACGGCACCATCTCCCCGGCCTCATTCTTCACGAAGAGGTTCTCCAGGTCGGTGGGATAGCGGCGGTACTCGGGGCCTGCTTGCGCGAACACCTTGAAGAAGCGGCCGAAGCGGATGAAGCCCTGCTCGTAGGTGCTGCCGATGAGGATGTTGAGGTTCTCGACGGCCTTGCCGATGCTCACGCCCTTCTGCATCGCCAGCTTGTTGTCGATGATCATCTCGTACTGCGGGAAATTGGCCGCGTAGAAAGTGAAGAGGCCGGTGAGCTCCTTGCGTTGGCGCAGCGCATCCATGAAGGCGTTGTTCACGCGCTCGAACTCGTGGTAGTCGGTGCCATTGGTCTTGTCGAGCATGCGCAGCGAGAAGCCGCCCGATGATCCGAAGCCCGGCACCGCCGGCGGCTCGAAGTACTCGATCACCGCGCCCAGGTCCTTGGTCCTCGCCTCGAGCTCCTCCATCACTTCATGCACGTCCTTGTCGCGCTCGTGCCAGGGCTTCAGATCGATGAGGCAGGTGCCCGCATTCGATCCCCGGCCCTCGGTCATGATCTCATACCCGGCGAGCGACGACACGGATTCCACCTCGGGGATCTCCTCGCAGATCCGTTGCAGGTCCTGCGAGACCTTGTTGGTTGTCTCCAGCGTTGAGCCCGGAGGGGTCTGCACGATGGCGTAGATGGTGCCCTGGTCCTCGCTGGGTATGAAGCCCTGGGGAAGCACGCTCGCCGTTCCCCAGATGGCCGCGCAGAACACGATCAGCGATCCGAACGTGACGATTCGCCGCGCCGCCACGCGGTTGAGGATGGCCACGTAGCGCCCGGTGAGCCGTTCGAACCAGCGGTTGAAGGCATCGATGAAGCGGTCCATGAACGACTTCCTGCGCGCCGTGCCGTTGTGCGGCTTCATGAGCATGGCGCACAGCACCGGGGTGAGCGTGAGCGCCACGATCGCCGAGATGATGATGGAGCCCGCCATGGTGATGGAGAATTGGCGGTAGAACACGCCCACTGGGCCGGTCATGAACGAGATGGGGATGAATACCGAGACCATCACCAGGGTGATGGCGATGATGGCCCCGCCGATCTCGCCCATCACCTCCTTCACGGCGGCGTAAGGCGTGAGCTCATGGTTGCCTTCCATCTTGGCGTGCACGGCCTCCACCACCACGATGGCATTATCCACTACGATGCCGATGGCCAGCACCAACGCGAAGAGCGTGATCAGGTTGATGGACAGCCCGAACATCTGCATCACGAAGAAGGCGCCGATGAGCGACACCGGCACCGCCAGGATGGGGATGAGCGTGCTGCGCCAGTCGCCGAGGAAGATGAACACCACCAGCGCCACCAGGATGAACGCATCGCGCAGCGTGTGCATCACCTGCTCGATGGAGGCATCGAGGAAGGTGCTCACGTCGTAGCTCACCTTGTAGTCAAGGCCCGGGGGCATGTCGGCGCCCAGCTCGGCCATCTTGGCCTTCACCTCCGCGATCACATCGGTGGCGTTGCTGCCGAGGGTCTGCTTCAACACGATGGACGCCGAGGGCCGGCCATCGAGGCTGGAGTAGATGTCGAAGAAGGCGCTGCCCAGCTCCACATCGGCCACGTCCTTCAGCCTGATCAGCTCACCTTCCTCGTTGGCGCGGATGATGATCTCACGGTACTGCTCGGGCGTATTGAACTGGCCCTGGTACACCAGCACATACTCCAACGCCTGCGCGTCGATGCCCGAGCTCTGGCCCAGGCGGCCGGGCCGCGCGATCAGGCTCTGCTCCTGCATGGCCTCCATCACTTCCTCCGCGCTGATGCGGTAGGCCCGCATGCGGTCGGGCTTCATCCAGATGCGCATGGCGTAGATGCGGCTGCCCAGGATCTGGGCCTGCGCCACGCCCGTGATCCGCTGGATCTCGGGGATCATCTGCGTGTAGGCGTAATTGTACAGGAAGAGCTGGTCCGCGTCCTTGCCGTCGCCGTACAGGTTGATGTACATGAGCATGCTCGGCTGCACCGGGGTGATGATCACGCCCTCGCGCTGCACCAGCAGCGGCAGGTTGGGCATCACCTGGTCCACGCGCGTCTTCACGCGAACCACGGCCTCGTTGGGGTTGGTGCCCGGCTCGAAGATCACGCGGATGGTACCCTCGCCTGCGCTGGTGGCATCGCTGGCGATGTAGCGCATGCCCTGCACGCCGTTGATCGCGGTCTCGAGCTGGATGATGGTGCTCTTGGTGAGCACATCGGCGCTGGAACCGGGGTAGGATACGAAGATGTTCACCGTGGTGGGGGCGATCTCCGGGAACTGCGCGGTGGGCAGCTGTTTGATCGCGAGCATCCCTACGAAGAGGATGAGCACCGAGATCACAATGGCCAGAACCGGCCTGCGGATGAAGTTCCTGAACATGGTGCGTGCTGTTACAGGCCGGTCATTCGGAATAGAGGTCCAGGTGCCGCATCACGGAGTCCGGAGCCATGTACTCCACCTCCACCTTGTCCTTGTCCTTCACTTTCCGCAGCCCTTCGAGCAGGATGCGGTCACCGGGCATCAGGCCCTGCGTCACCTCGAAGACATGTTGCAGCTCAGCGCCGGTCTCGATGCGCGTGGTGCGCAGGGTATCGTCCTTGTCGATCACGAAAACGTACCGGTGGTCGAGTACCTCGAAGGTGGCCTTCTGCGGGATCAGCAGCACATTGTTCAGCTCCGATCCCATGAGGATGCTACCCGTTTCGCCGTGCCGGAGCAGTCCCTTCGGATTGGGGAAGGTGGCCCGGAAGGCGATGTTGCCGGTGGTGTTGTTGAAGTCGGACTCGATGGCGGTGATCGTTCCGGTCTGATCGAAGATCTCGCCATTGGCCATCAGGAGCTTCACCTCGGTGCCTTGCCCCGCAAGGGATTTCTTCTTGTACTCGAGGTACTCGGCCTCCGGCACATTGAAGTAGATCCACATGGCGCTGTTATCGCTGAGTTCAGTGAGCAGTTCGCCTTCGTCGAGCAAACTGCCTTTCCGCACATGGAAGCGGCCTACTATGCCGTCGAACGGTGCACGCATCTCCGTGAACCCGAGGTGCGCTTGCGCCATGGCCAATTCCGCCTGCGCCTTGGCCAGTCTCGCCTTGGCCAAGGCCAGCTCATTCGGCGAGACCACGTTGCTATCGGCCAGCGCCTTCGTGTTGCGGTACTCGATCTCGGCGAACTCGGCCTCTGCTGCTGCGCGCTGCACCTCGGCCTGGTAGAGCACCGGTTTGATGCGGAAGAGCAGTTGCCCTTCTTTCACGATCTGACCCTCATCCACCAGCATGTCCTGCAGGTAGCCCTTCTCCAAAGCACGCAGTTCGATGTGCTGCACGGAGTGGATCTGGCACACGTAGTCGCGGGCGATCACGGTGTCGGTGAGCAACGGACTGGTGGCGGGAAAGCGGCCGTGCGCGTGACCTTCGTGCTCTTCCTTATTGTCATGGGCACAACCGGTGAGCAGGAGGCCGAGCAGGAATGGGCCGGATATCCAACCCTTGCGCAAAAGCGATGCTGCGCGCGTGGACATCGTGTAATGGGATAAGGCGGAATACGGATCGGGCATGGTATGAGGTAATGCACTTCAGCGAACGTCAACAGGATCTTCGCATCACCGGATGGATACACCCGGGGCGTACGACGTCCGGTCCGACCGGACCAGAACGTATGAACGGGGACGGTGCGCGTCGTTCCGTTCCGCCCGGAGGTAGATCCGGGACTTATCGCGACCTAAGGAGCTGACGGCTGGAAGCCGGAGACCTGAAGCAAATACAGGCCTGGTCCGTCAGCGCTTCCCCGAGGAAGGGAAGCACCGGAATTCCATACGAAAGGCCCGCCGAAGCGGCAGGATTGATGCGATAAGAAGGCGACAACGTTCTCCCCGTCCAAGCCTGAGTGATCCTCCTCAGGCCCTGCGAATGGCTCGGCACATTCCTCGAAAAGGATGGGTTGCGCGGCAGCGCGCAAAGCGATGGGGAACAGGAACTGAAGGCCCAGCAGCACCAAGCACGCCAGAAGCGTGGTGCGTAAGCTGCTTTTCAACTGCATGGTTCGAGGGACCTTTGGGGCCGAACTTAGAATACCGGATGTGGCGCTGGCAAGGAATTAACAGATCCTTAGAGAAAAAGAGGATCCACGGACAGCGGGTCCGGACGCGACCCACCGCCACGCGCCCTGAACACCACCCTACCTTTGTGGCTCCCCGTTGAATTCCACACGAACCCATGTCCGAACCCGTCAAACGCCCGCCCGTAAGCCTGTACGCTGAGTCCACGCCCAACCCGCTGACGATGCGATACGTGAGCGACCGCTTGCTCGTTCACGATGGGCGTCTGCTGGAATTTCGCACACCTCAAGAGCCCGTTGGCGTGTCGCCCCTGGCGGAAAAGATCTTCAACCTGCCCTTCGTGACCGGGGTCTTCATCAGCAGCAACTTCATCACGGTGACCCGCAACAACAGCGTGGATTGGGACCTGGTGAACCTGGAATTGCGCGATTACATCACGGACTACCTGCGAACCGACGGACGTGTCGTGTACGACAATGCCCCGGCCCAGGCCCTCGCGGATGCGAACGAACGCGCCAGCACGCACGCCGCCGCCAAAGGCCCGGAAGATGAGAAGATCATCCGTGTCCTGGAGGAGTACATCCGCCCCGCCGTGGAAGGTGACGGCGGACATATCGCGTTCAAGAGCTTCGATGAAGGGATCGTCACCGTTTCGCTGCGCGGGTCGTGCAGCGGCTGCCCAAGCAGCATGGTGACGCTGAAGCAGGGGATCGAGAACCTGTTGAAACACGAGGTGCCCGGGGTGCGGGAGGTGGTGGCGGAGGAGCTCTGACGACAGGTGCTCATTCGCTCAGGTGAGCATGTGGACATGGATGTGGATCGCGGTTGTGCAATTCCGGAGGTGGATGCATCGTACTGGAAACGAACGACGATGCGCACTTCGACCCTCCTGCTCTCCGTACTGCTGAACGGGGCTGCGTTACAGGCCCAGAACCTGGGCGAGATTCACGGTAAGGTCCTGGACGAAAAAGGCGATCCCATTCCCTTCGCAACGGTTTCCGCCGACCGTGGTGATGGCCCGCAAGGCATCGAGGCGGACGAGAACGGCCGATTCGTGATCAAGCCACTGGCCCCCGGGACCTATACGGTCCGAATCGCGAGCCTGGGCTTCGCCACACGGGAAAAGAGCGGTGTCCAGGTCACAGCGGACAAGATCACCTTCCTAAATGATGAGCGGATGGTATCCGACGCCCTTCTGCCGGACTTCACCGTGATCTACGACAAGTGGACGCCACCCCTGATCGACCCCGAGGAACCCAGCAAACTCACCATCATCGCCAGCCAGTTCGTGGATAATCCCGGACGCAAGAACCTGGCGACCCTGATCTCCACTACTGCTCCTGGGATCTATCAAGCACCCGGCACCAACGACCTCTATTTCCGCGGCTCACGTTCCGGCACGATGGCCTATTTCGTGGATGGCGTGAAGGTGCCCGGGCAATTGAGCGGCGTGCCACCTGCATCGGTCGCAAGCATCACGATCTATACCGGGGGTCTACCCGCCCGATACGGGGATGTCACCGGCGGAGTGGTGGCTATCGAGACCAAGAGCTACTTTGACCTCTACATGCAGGAGCAAGCGGGCCTGCGCTGAACCAACGGAATGTTCCTGCGCCGCAAGGCCATAGCAAGCGAAAGCGATGAGGACCTCGTGCAACTCCTGCGGGAGGGGCACCGGTCCGCATTGGGCCATCTGTGGGACCGTTACGCGCACCTGCTCTATGGCGTGGGTATGAAGTACCTGAAGGATCCCGAACGCAGCAAGGATGAAGTGGCGGAACTTTTCGCCGGACTTTCCGGTCTGGTGAAGAAGCACGAGGTGAAGACTTTCCGGCCTTGGCTACACACCGTCATGCGCAACCGCTGCCTGCAAGCGCTCCGCAACGCCAAACCGTCCGTTGCGATACCGGATGAGTTGATGCACGCGCAAACGACCGATGCATATGACGATGCTGTGCTGCACGAGGCCACCTTGCAACAGCTCGAACAGGCCATCGGCGAATTGAACGCCGAGCAACAACTCTGCATCCGCACCTTCCACCTGGAACGCCTCAGCTACCAGCAGGTGGCCGAGCGTACCGGCCTGTCCACCGACCAGATCCGCAGCCACCTCCAGAACGGCCGCCGCAACCTTCGACTCATCCTAACACGTGCCCGGAATGCCGGGTCCCAGCACCATGCCCACGGGAACGCATGACCAATTCAGCCCGCGCGGGGCGCTGACGGCGGACCAACTGAAGGCCTACGCCGAAGGCCGCATGGGCAGTTCCGAACAACATGCGGTGGAGCTCCACGCAGAGAGCGACCCCTTGGTACGCGAAGCCCTGGACGGACTGATGCAGCCTGGCGCAATGGCCGGGTTGAAAGAACTTGACCGGGCACGCCCGCAGCATGGGAGCGGTTCCTCCTTCGCTTGGATCGCCGGCGCTGTGATGGTCGCGCTCATCATCGGCTCCCTTCTGTACTCCTTGAACAAGGACCAGGCTGAATACGATGCCGCCGTCATCCCGGAACCCACGAAGGACATCGCTGCACTTCCCGAGATGGCACAGCTGGACCCGGTGGAGATCACCAATGCGGTGGAGATCGCGGAGACCTTGCACATCGGCCATGCCGCGACCGAACGCCATGCCTTGCCTATGCGAGAGCAGGCCGTGGCACGGGAGGAAACCCCGATCGAGCGCTTGGACCGTCGAAGCATCGGGGTGGACAGCCTTGCACCGCCCAGTACGCTGCGACCCGAACGTGTAAAGAAACAGTCGCGCCAGTTGATCTATCTGCACGACCTGAAACTGGTGCACCCTAAGGAACTCTACCCCATGGGTCCGAACATCGCCGACGACCAGAACGTGTCCGCGCGGTTCACCGACAGCCAGGCTCAGCACACCGGCAAAGAAGAGCAGCGCATGATGCAGTACACCGCCTTCATGGATGACGCACTGGACAAGTTCGTCCAGAACGACCACAAAGGCTGTTTGGAAGAACTGCGCTTCCTGTTGAAGCAGTACCCCGATGATGTGAATGCGCTTTTCTACGCGGGACTGTGCAGCTACAATCTTGGATTGAACGCGCGCGCCAAGGAGTTCCTTCATCGGGCGGCTACACATCCGGTGGATGTGTTCGATGAGGAGGCGCAGTGGTACCACGCGCTCACCCTGGAGAGGTTGCGTGAGATCGACCGCGCGCGCGAAGCCTTCGAGCGTATCGCTGCGCAGGGAGGCTTCTACGCGGAGCGGGCAAAGGGGAAGCTACCGCAAAGCGCGCCTTAGTCGCCGCGCAACGCGTGACGTCTCAAAGCGAGTTGTTGAATGCCACCACCGCAAAAGCGATCAGAAAGGCATACACAACCACCACAAGCGTGCGGGAGGAAATACGTTGGATCAGGGAATTCATGGTAAGAGGTACTGCTACGTTGGAAAGACGGCCCGTTCAGCGGACCGTTGCCCGCTGCATTGTTAAGAGTTGGTTAAAAGAAAGCCTCGCTGAACCTGGTGATGGCGTGATCGCCCGGCCCGTTCCCGGCCCATCGCACGATCTTTGCCGAAATGCAGGATCCACTTCCGTTCAGCCCCACCATAGGCGGCATCGCCATGGAAACCATCGCCAACGCCCATGGCACCCCGGTCTACGTATACGATGCGGCGGTCATAGCGCAGCAGGTGATGCGTTTGCGCGATGCATTCAGCGGCCTGCCGTTCCGGGTACTGTATGCGTGCAAAGCACTCCCGAACCAGACCATCCTGCGGTTGATGCGATCGCTCGGCGCTGGGCTGGACGCAGTCTCCATCGAGGAGGTGGAATTGGGCTTGCGGGCGGGTTTCACACCTCAGGAGATCCTCTTCACGCCCAACATGGTGCCTTTCGCGGAGATCCAACGCGGGGTGGCCCATGGTGTCCACATCAACATCGATGCGATCCCGATGCTCGAGCAGTTCGGCACAACGTACGGGGGATCGGTGCCGGTATTCCTGCGCATCAACCCGCACATCATGGCCGGCGGCAACGAACGCATCAGCACAGGTCATGCGGACAGCAAATTCGGCATCAGCATCCATCAACTGCGGCACGTGCATCGTATCGTGGCATCGCACGACATCCATGTGCACGGTCTGCACATGCACACGGGCAGCGACATCCTGGATACGGAGGTCTTCCTCCGCGCCGCGGAACTGCTGCTGGAAGCCGCCGTACAATTCCCCGAGCTTCGCTACCTCGATTTCGGCAGCGGCTACAAGGTCGCCTACAAGGACGGTGACATCACCACGGATATCGAGGACCTCGGGAAACGGCTCACGGCGCGTGTACTTGAATTCAACGCCGGGCGCGATCGACCGGTCGAGGTGTGGAGTGAACCGGGGAAGTTCCTGGTGAGTGGATCCGGAACGTTGCTGGCCCGCGTAACGCAGGTGAAACAGACCACGGCCACGGTGTTCGTCGGCATCGATACCGGCTTGAACCACCTGGTGCGACCGATGATGTACGGCGCGTACCACCACATCACGAACATCAGCAACCCTGGAGGGCGCATGCGCATCCACACGGTTGTGGGCAACATCTGCGAAACGGACACCTTCGCGTGGGACCGCCCGTTGAACGAAGTGCGCGAAGGTGATCTGCTCGCGATCCACAACGCCGGTGCGTACGGACACTCCATGGCCAGCAACTACAACAGTCGTTTGCGGCCGCCGGAGGTGCTGGTGCAGGATGGACAGGCACAACTGATCCGCAGGCGGGAAACGATCGATGACTTGCTGCGGACGCAGATCATCGCACTGTGATACATCTGGGACCGGCCACCCGGAGGAGCCTTTGAAGAAGACCCATCAATGATGCGGTGAGGCAGGTGCCTCGCTAACGAGAGCGGCTCATGAAGTCAGCCATTTGCCTAAAGCTTTAAGATACTGATGGCCGTTGACCCGGTCGCTTGGCTGAGTACCACCACATAGTCACCGGCCGACAGATCCGAAACATCGAAGGTCTCGCGATGACTGCCAAGGACAGGTCGCCTCTCGGAGAAGAGCGTACGGACCAAACGGCCTTGTGCGTTGTAGATCCCGCAGTTCAAGGCGGTGCTGTTCTTCACTTCGTAGGTGAGCGTCACTTGGTCGCCCACAGGGCTGGGATAGACCTTGGCGAATACATCCATTGCGTCAGGTTCCATGGACCCGACGGTAAGTTCGTTCAAGTAGCGGGCCAACGTAAATCCGAGTGCTGAGGCGCCGGCCACGACGATCCGGTCATCGGGCTGAAGGAGGACCGCGCGGCCAATGGCTCCGTTGCCGACCGGGGTAGTCACGATCCCATCGCCATCGAAACCAGGATCGAGTGCTCCATCGGACAAGTATCGCACCAGGCCAAGGTCCGAGGCTTCGTCGGTGCTGATCGGATAGGTTTCACCGGCCAACAGGATCTTGCCATCGGGCTGCACGATCACCGATCGCGCGGTACTCTGAACACCGATCACCGTGTTCACTATCCCGTCCGTTCCAAAGCTTGCATCGAGTGTACCGTCGGGCAGGTAACGGGCAACAGCGAAGCCTGCTGGTCCTTCACCACGTGCTTCACCACACATCAGTATTCGACCATCCGGCTGAAGTGCCAGTGAAAAGCCCCTGTTGCTTCCTGTGCTGATAGGCGATACAACGACACCGTTCGTGCCGAAGGTATCGTCCAAGTCCCCATTCGAAAGGAAGCGGGACATTGCGAAGCCGGACGAGTTGAAACCGCTACCCGAAGCACCTCCGAGTAGGATCTTCCCGTCGGGCTGTACAACCATTGTGAAGCATACATCACCCGCATTTACGCCAATGGGTGTGAGGACCCCGCCATCGATCCCGAAATCAAAGTCCTGGGAACCGTCGGGGTTGTACCGCAAAAGGGCAAAATCCAGGTCGTTCCCGTTCGATGCTGATCCTGCGAGCAGGAACTTGCCATCGGCTTGCAGCGCCATGGCGTACCCTTCGTTCCCGCCGGACCCCATGAAGCCTGTCACTTCACCATTGGTCCCGAAGGTCGCATCGAGCGTACCTGTATCCGTGAATCTGACCATGTAGAATTGATCGTTGGATGGTCCACCGCGTCCTCCCAAGATGATCTTCCCGTCCGGCTGAAGTAGGATCGCCCTGGCAATATCGTCGCCTGATCCGCCCACCAGTACCTGGCCTCCGGTCCCGAAGGCGGGATCGAGGCTGCCATCGGGCAGATACCGGACCAGCGCATAGTCCGCATCAATGCCCTGGGTGGCATCACCGGCGAGGAGGATCTTGCCATCCGGTTGGATGGCCATGGCACGGCCGTTCCCGCCAACGGAACCTACGAATGTGGTGGCTATTCCATCACCGTTGAAGTCGGTATCCAAGGATCCCGCTTGTGCGCATGCATAGAGCGAGAGGATCACAAAAGTGAGAGTGGTCAAATTGCGCATGGCGGTTCGTTCGGGTCTGTAGGTTCGCTCACTGCTTCACCACGTCCACCGTGGTACGTCCACTTCCATCGCTGAGCACCAAAGTGTATTTCCCTGCAGCGATACAGGACACATCCAAGGTCTCGCGATGACTTCCGGCCATTCGCTTTGCGTTGGAGAACAACGACCGTACCATGCGTCCTTGTGCATCGAAGAGTTCACAACTCAGGGATCCGGGGTTCTTCAGTTCATATGACAAGGTCGCCTGATCACTGAGCGGGGTCGGATAGACCAGTGTGGATCCACCTATCGTACCGAACTCGACCAAACCGATCGTAAGTGTGTTGAGGTAGCGCACGAGCACGAAATCCTCGTTGGTGATGTAGGTGGTACCACCCATGATGATCTTGCCATCAGGTTGCAGCGCCAAAGATTCACCTCGATCATTGGTCTGGACGTTTGTGATCACCACTCCGTCCGTTCCAAAGCCACTGTCGCGAACGCCATCGGCGTTATAGCGAACGAGCATGAGATCGTTCATGTCGCCATTCCCGGCATAGCCCCCCAAAAGGATCTTGCCATCGGGCTGAAGCACCATGGAGGTGCAGGTTTCATGGAATGCAGGGGAGCCAGAGGTGGCCTTGCCGGCGGAACCAAAGCTTTGGTCCAAGGATCCATCCGTACTCAACCTGGCCACGCCGAAATCAAAGGTGATATCGTCGACGAACACCGTGCCCGCCACAAGGATCTTGCCATCGGGTTGAAGTTCAACCGCGCTAGCTCGATCAGCGACCGTACCGAATGGCAACAACACACCACCGAACTGGCCGAAATTGGGTCCATCATTTTGAGTCCCGTCGGCCAGAAATCTTGAAACTACGAACTGGAGGGGTGTACCGGCCTGACCGGCAAGAAGTATCTTACCGTCGGGTTGCACGGCTGCATCCCATACTGCGGTAAAATCGCCTATACCGCCGATCGTGATAAAGCCAGGGGTGGTCGAACTCCCGAAATCGGGATCCAACATCCCATCGGGAAGAAAGCGAGCCATCGCTCCTCCTATATCACTATCACCTGCGACGAGGATCTTTCCATCAGTTTGAAGGCATAACGCTTTGGCTTCCAATATGCCCGAGCCACTAGCGCCCAATGTCACCACCCCATCCGTCCCGAAATCCAGGTCCGTGCTGCCATCGGTATTGATCCGGGTGAGGTAGAAGTTATCAGAGACCGTTCCGCACACGAGGATCTTCCCATCGGGTTGAACGGCGATGCCACAAATGTCCTGGAGCCCGATCACAGCCCTAAGCTGAATACCGTCACCGCTGAATGTATCGTCCAGTGAACCGTCAGGGTCATACCGCACCACCGCCAAGCCTCCTATGATCGGGTTGTAGTACCTGCCCGCAGCCAGTACTTTACCGTCGGTCTGTACGGCGATCGAACCGAGTACGCTGTTGAGCTCATAGTTCCCAATTGTCGTTCCAGCCGTGCCCCAGCTGGCATCCAGCACACCCGATTGACCGAAAAGGGTGTTGCCAGCGATGATCGCACAGCAAAGTAGGGGGGTGGAAGATCGCATGGCTTGGGGAGTGTTGTATGATGAGGCCTGGAACGGGAGAACGACCTACGGAACGAACCGTCGTGACCCGGCACACCAAGGTACATACCAATGTGGCAATGATGTTGCTTCCGTACCCCTATGTGGGTATGCTTGGAATTGGACGAGATCGCTCCATGAAAAACCTCGACGGTAGCCGATCTGAAGTGCTGGACCTTCGGACAGCAGGGCCGTCCACGACCAAAAACACTGCTCCTTTACCCCCCAAACGACCGACGGGCCAGGACCTTCGTCCTGACCCGCCGATCTTCCCTGGTCCCTACCCTACCTACTTCGACAGGACCTTGAATTCCGTTCGGCGGTTGCGCTGGTGCTCTTCCTCGGAACACTTGGTGCATTCGCACTTCTCGCTCGGGAGGCTTTCGCCATAACCCTTGCTGGTGATATTGTCCTTGGGGATGCCCTTGCTGATGATGTAATCCACGGCGCTCTTTGCGCGCTTCTCCGAGAGCTTGGCGTTGTATGCATCCTTCCCGCGGCAATCGGTGTGCGAGCTGAGCTCGATCTTCACCGTGGGGTTGTCCTGCAGAGTGGTCACGAGCTTGTCCAATTCCAGCGCTGCATCAGGCCGGATGTTGAACTTGTTGTAGTCGTAGAAGATGTTGTCCAGCCTCACTACTTGGTCCACCACGAGCGGGAAGAGCTTGAAATCGGTACGGATCATCCCATTGGGCTTGCCCTTGGTGGTGATCTTGGCGCTCTGCTTGAAGAACCCCTCCTTCTCCACCTTGATGCGGTAGTCGCTGTCGGGTTTCAGCGGGAAGGTGTACTTGCCCGTGGCATCGGTGGTCAGGGTCTCCAGCACATTGTCCTGTGCGTCCACCAGGGTAACGGTGGCCCCGGGAAGCAGCGCGGCTGTTTCGCCGTGCATCACAAGACCTTCGGCGGCGTAGTCGTACTTCTGCATCTCGACCACGATGGTCTCCAGAGCATCCTCGTTCGTGGAGATGCTCATCTCCTTTTGGAAGTAACCGTTCTTGTTCGCCACGAGCAGGTAGCGGTCACGGTACTCCACATCGATCTTGAACTTGCCACCGGGTTCCGACTCCATCTCGTAGCGCTTGATGTGCTCGCCCTTCTCGTCCTTCATCACGATGGTGGCGCCTTCGATCGGTTCACGGGTGTCCTTGTCGATCACGATGCCGGCGAGGTAGACCATCGGCGGTCGCACCGTGCAACCGTAGACATCATCACTTCCTTTTCCACCCGGCCGGTCGCTGGCGAAGAAGCCCGTGGTGTCGTTGATGAAGATGAGCCCATGGTCGTTATAGCGCGTGCTCATGGGATAGCCCAGGTTGAACGCGCTACCGGGACCGGCCTTCGACTGGCGCGAGTAGAAGATATCGAGACCGCCGAGGCCCGGATGTCCATTGCTCGCGAAGTAGAGCGTGCTGTCACGGTGCAGGTAAGGGAACATCTCGTTGCCTGCGGTATTCACCTTGGGGCCCATGTTGATGGGCGCGCCCCATTGATTCCCGAGGTTCTCGCAGTACCAGATGTCCGTGCCACCAAGTCCGCCTGGACGATCACTGGCGAAGAAGAGCTTCTTGCCGTCGGGAGAGACGCTCGGGTGACCGTAGTTCTGCTCGGGATCGTTGTGCTCGAAGGGGACCAAGTTGCCCCATTCCGGTTGACCGAATTCACCGGTGACCACGTCGCTGAAGTAGATACCGAGGTTCAGCTCGCCCTTCGCGTTCTTCTCGAGCGTTCCGTAGTACGCATTGTTCCGCGTGAAATAGAGGCGGTTCGCAACGGAGTCGAAACTGATCGTTCCATCATGGTAACGACTGTTCACATCCTTGCGCATCACCAACGGCTCTTCCGCGGTCTCGCCCTTGAGCAATCCGGTGTAAAGGTTCAAGTAAGGTTGGTCGTCCCAGGCGTAAATGCGCTTTCCACCCACACCCTCACCACGCGCACTGGAGAATACCAGGAGTTCCTCCATCACGGCTGGCCCGAGATCGGCTTCGGGCGAGTTGATGGGCAACATGCGGATGGTAGCACTGCTGCTGTCCCGCTGCAGCCGGTCGAAGATGGCGGGGTTCTTCAGGTACCCTTGCGCACGCTGGTCCTCCGGTCGGAGTCCGGCGTATGTGCGATACCATTCGAGGGCTTCCGGGTATTTACCGTTGGCGCGCAATTGTTCCGCGTAGGCGAAGATGTCGTCCGGTGTCTGCGAGCCGGTCCCCATCAACTTCAGGTACATAGCCTCGGCCTTGACGGGCTGGCCCATCTTGCGGTAGGCGAGGGCGAGCCTGCGCATGTCCGTTGCATCGGCCTTCCCGCTGCCAACGAGATCCTCGTAGATCGTCGCCATCCTCGGATAGTCGAAGACTTCGGCATAGCGATCTGCCATGCGTTCCTTGAGCTTTTGCGCGCTCAGGAGCATGGGCAGGAACAGGAGCGCCGGAAGGACGATGCTTCGCACCGCCGAAGCGTGGTGGGACCTGTGCATGTGCAAGGAGGTGGTCATGGTCAGAAGTAGCGCGGTGAACGGACGCCTTTCATCTTGTTGCCGAAGTCGAAGCCGAGCATGATCTCGTGTGAACCACCGCTGTAATTGTTCAGGGTGCTAAGCGGATAATCATAGGCGTACCCGACAGTGAAATCGTTCGTGATGTGGTATTGGGCAAGAGCACCAACGGCATCCGTGTGGCGGTACATGGCACCCAGCCAGACTTTTCGTAGAACAGGAAGTTGGCGCTGAGATCGAAGCTGGCCGGTGCGCCTTGCACGGCCTTCACCAGGAAGGTGGGCTTGAACTTGTGGTAGAGCCCCAGGTCGAACACATACCCACCTGTCAGGAAATAATGCGGGCGTTGGCCGGGTTGGGACACGAAGGCGAGCGAATCGGTCTCGAAGAACTCGGTGCGCATGAGCTTCGGCGCACTGAGGCCGATGAAATAGCGATCGCTGTAGTACATCATGCCGAAGCCGAACTGCGGGTCCATCTTCGAGCTCACGTTGGCTTGGAACACCTGATCACCCGCCACGAGGGGGTTCAGCTCCGCGAAATCACCTTGGAAAAGGTTCAGACCTCCCTTGAGGCCGAAAGCCAGCTTGGCATCGCCCATGAAGATCCGGTAGGAGATATCCGCGAGGAAACCGTATTGGGTGACCGGCCCATGCGAGTCCCGCATGATGGTACCACCGATGCCCAGGCTCTCGTGCACCAATGGGCTGTGGACCGTTAACGTTTGTGTGGTGGGTGCTCCTGTGAAGCCCACCCACTGATGCCTGGTCAACGCCTTCATGCTTACCCGCTCGGCACTCCCTGCGTAGGCCGGGTTCAATGCCAGAAGGTTGAACATGTACTGCGTGAACTGCGGATCCTGCTGGGCAACGAGTGCGGTGCCGAGGAAAAGCCCGAGGGCGGTCCCCATCCATCGTTTGGCCATTCTCATCTTCATTGGTGCTGTGTTGGGGCGATGCATGCTTCACCCTTTCTATTATCGGCGCAGGTAGATGAATCCGGTGTATGCCTCATCGCCCGTTCCCGGGTCGAGGACGTAGTAGTAGGTACCCTCGGGCAGTTTCTCGCCGAACATCGCCCCGAACTGGCTGCTGCCATCCCAGGTGTTGTTGTACCGTGAGGATTCGAAGACCTTGTTGCCCCAGCGGTTGAACACCACGAAGTCATTGTCCGGGTAGTTCTCGATGTTGGTGATGGTGTACACATCGTTGGTGCCATCATCGTTCGGCGAGAAGGCGTCGGGGATGATCAACGTCAGGCAGTCCTTCAGTCGCACCAGTACGGTATCACTCGTGACACCGCAGGCACCGTTGTCCACCGTCCATACGAACCAGTTGTCGCCCAGTGCGAGGTCGTTCACGACCGTGTTCGGATCGGTGGGGTTGACGATGGTACCACTTCCGCTCAACCGGCTCCACGAACCGCTGGCTGTGCTGGTGGCGGCATCGGCATCGAGCTGGGTGGTGCTGGTCTGGTGAGCGCAATACTCCTGGTCCTCACCGGCGAACGCGTCAGGCACGGTGTGGTCGAAAACGAACACGCTCATTACATCGCTCGTCGGGCCGCAGGGGCCATTGTCGATCGTCCATTGGAACACGTTCTCGCCCAAGCCAAGGGCCGTCACATGCGTGAACGGATCGTTCGGGTCGGCCAGCGTGCCTTGTCCGCTCACGATCGACCACGAGCCTGTCGCCGGCGCGGTGGCGGAATTGGCGAACATCGTAACGAAGCCTTCCACGGGCGTACAGTACTCCTGGTCCGGACCGGCCATGGCAACCTCAGCCGCGCCGTTGAACAATGAGATCGTGACCTCGTCGCTGGTAGGACCGCTTCCGCACGGGCCGTTGTCCACCACCCACTGAAGGGTCACGGAACCAACTGTGAGACCGGAAATGGTGGCGTTCGGGTCGTTCGGGTCGCTCAAGGTCGCAGTACCGGTCACGAACACCCAGGTACCCACTGCGGGGAATGTGACGGCACTGCCTTGCAGAACGGCGCTGTTGGCCGGTGTGCACAGGTCGATGTCGGCCCCGGCGTTGGCTACAGGCTGCTGATCATTGAATACGGTCACGGTCACGTCGGACTGCGTGGAGCCGCATGGGCCGTTGTTGATCGTCCAGCGGAACGTGTTCGTACCGATGGAGAGACCGGTGACGTTCGTGGTCGGGTTGCCGGCATCGGCGAAGACACCCGTACCTGTCACCACGCTCCATGTGCCGACAGCGGGGAATACCACAGCATTACCGGCCAGGTCCGTGCTCGTGTTCGGTGTGCAAAGCTCCTGAGCGGGACCTGCGTCGGCATCCGGGGCTTGATCATCATAGATGAACACGTT
This sequence comes from Flavobacteriales bacterium UBA3364, assembly GCA_002360495.1. Taxonomy (GTDB): domain Bacteria; phylum Bacteroidota; class Bacteroidia; order Flavobacteriales_F; family PHOS-HE28; genus PHOS-HE28. The sequence goes on along the minus strand of DEQO01000089.1, from coordinate 36,634 downwards.
CTGGACCGCACTGCTCGACCCGCATGCACCATTGTCGATCGTCCATGTGAATTCATACTGGCCAACGGCAAGACCGTCCACCGTTGTAGCGGGATCGTTCGGGTCGTTGATCGTGGCCGAGCTGGTGGTCGTCCAGGTCCCCACGGCAGGGAACACGGGTGTACTTCCCTGCAGGCTAACGCTGCTGGTCGGTGTGCATGCGCTGATGCTCTCACCGGTCGTCGCATCCGGTGCTTCACTGTCATAAACACGGATCCTCAAGGTGTCCGTGCTTGGCGGACCGAAGCCGCACATGCCGTTGTAGATGGTCCAGATCAGCTCGTGCAGACCGATCTCGAGGTTCGACACGGCGGAGGTGGGGTTGTTCGGCTCGGCGATCACGGCCGTTCCACTGAAGACCGTCCAGGTGCCGACACCGGGTGTCACCGGGGTGTTGCCTTCCAGTGTGCTGGTGCTCGCCGGTGAGCAGATTTGCTGGTCGGGTCCCGCGTTCGCTGTTGGTGCGCCGGGATCGTAGACGAACACGGTCATCGTGTCCGTGAGGGTCCCGTTGTTCGGGCACGGATCCCACTCCAGCGTCCAGACGAAGGTGTTGATACCCTGCTGCAAGCCGGTGATCAATGTGGTCGGGTTGTTCGGTTCGGCGATCGTACCGGCACCGTTCAACAAGGTCCAGGTACCCTCTGCAGGCAATGGAGGTTGTACGCCTTGCAGGTTGATCTCGGTGAGCGGCAGGCACTGCTCAAGGTCCGGACCGGCGTTGGCCGCTGCAGTAGTGTCATCGTACAGGATGATGGACACGGTATCCAGCGTGAGGCTGTTCGCGCAGGGTCCGTTGTACACCTCCCACTGGAAGCTGTTCAGTCCGATGCTCAGCCCCGTGATCAAGGTGCCCGGGTCGCCTGGCACTTGCGGAACACCTGTTCCGACCAATGTCGTCCAAGTGCCGCTCGCCGGGAAGATCAAGTTGCTGCCGGCCATGAGAACGGTGTCTTGAGGCATGCAGAGTTCCTGATCGAGGCCAGCGTTCGCATTGGGGTTGTTCGGGTCGAAGACGAAGATGCTCGTCGAATCCGCGGTGGTCACGCAGATACCTCCGGACAGGGTCCAAACGAAGATGTTCTCACCCACGCTAAGGCCGTTCACGGCGGTCAACGGTGAGTTCGGGTTCACAACGGTACCGGTGCCCTGCACGCGTGTCCATGTACCGGTGGCAGCACCCACAGGCGGGTTCCCGGCGAGGGTCGCAGTGAAGTCGGGAGCACATAGTTCCTGGTCGGCACCTGCGTTCGCAGGCGGAGCGGAAGCGTCGAACAGGACGATGGTCACCTGGTCGTTCGTGAGCTGGTTCGCACAGCCGCCGTTGTATACCTCCCATTGGAAGATGTTCACGCCGATATCCAGACCGGTGACGGTGGTCAATGGATCCGCCGGGTCGGTGATGGTACCCACCCCGCTGACCAAGGTCCACGTTCCGCTCGCCGGGAAGGTGATCGGACTACCCGCGAGCGTGGTTTCCGTGACGGGCGTACACACCTGCTGGTTCGGACCGGCATCCGCGTCCGGATTGTCCACATCGAAGACGAAGATGCTGACGATGTCCTCTGTCAGCGGGTTCGTACAGGGGCCGTTGGAAACAGTCCAGCGGAAGATGTTCTCACCAATGCTCAGGTTCGTCACCGTCGGGTTCGGGATGTTGGGATCCGAGATGTCCCCGGTCCCGCTCACCAGTTGCCAGAAGCCCGTTGCCGGTGCGATGATGTTGCTGCCTTGCAGGGTCGTGGTGGGGTCGTTGGAACACAGCTCCTGGTCAAGACCCGCGTCCGCGATCGGATTGTTCTCATCGAACAGCTGGATCACCATCTGATCGCTCGTTATGCCGCTGGAACAAGGCCCATTGTCCACTGTCCAAGCACAGATGATGGTACCGACACCCAAACCGGTGATCTCGGTTGTAGGACTTGTCGGATCGGTGATCGTACCGGTGCCGCTCACCACGGTCCACGTGCCCACTGCGGGGAATACAAGGGCGCTTCCTTGCAGCGTTGCGCTGGTGGTCGGTGTGCAGAGGTCCTGGTCGTCGCCGGCGTCGGCGTCGATGTTGTTCTCATCGAACACCGATATGGTCACCTGCGACGATGTAAGTCCATTCGCGCAGGGTCCGTTGCTCACGGTCCACTCGAATACGTTGTCACCGATGCTCAAGTCGAAGATGGTCGTCAGCGGATCGTTGGGGTTGGCGATCGTTCCTGTGCCGCTGACCAATGTCCACGTCCCGGTGGCCGGGAAGATGACCGCACTGCCCGCCATCGTTGTCGTAGCGATGTTGGTGGTACACAATTCCTGCCCCGGGCCGGCATTCGCAACAGGGTTGTTCGCATCGTAGAGGAAGATGCTTACCTGATCGAAGCCTCCGCTGTTCTCGCAAGGACCGTTGTCCAATGTCCATTGGAAGATGTTCTCACCCACGGCGAGGCCGCTCACCAGCGTGTTCGGGTCGTTGGCATCGGCGAAGGTTCCCTGCCCGCTCACCACGGTCCAGGTTCCCACGGCCGGGAAAATGATGCTACTACCCTGCAAGTTGGTCGAGGTGGTCGGCGTACACAGTTCCTGATCCGGCCCGGCATTGGCCGGTGGATTGTTCAGGTCGAAGAGGAAGATCGTCGTCTCATCGGTGGTGGAGCCATTCGCGCAGGGACCATTATCCACGGTCCAGGAGAATACGTTCTCACCGACCCCGAGGTCGGTCACGGTGGTTGTCGGCGCGGTCGGATCGGTGATGGTACCCATTCCGCTCACGAGCACCCACTGGCCTGTGGCCGGGAAGATCACCGCACTGCCGGCAAGGGTCGCGATGGTGTTCGGCGTACAGAGTTCCTGTGGAGCACCGGCATCGGCATCAAGATTGTTCTCGTCGAAGAGGAATACGCTCACGCGGCTGGTGGTGAGACCGTTCGCGCAAGGCCCGTTGCTCACGGTCCACTCGAATACGTTCTCGCCTACGGTAAGACCGGTCACCGCACTGTTCGGATCATTGGGGTCGCTCACGACCGCACCGCCGCTGATCACGGTCCAGGTGCCGATGGCGGGAACGATCACTGCGCTACCAGCAAGGGTCGTTCCTGTTGTTGGCGTGCACAGTTCCTGATCCGGACCGGCATCTGCCACCAGGTTGTTCTCATCGAAGACCAGGATGCTCACCGGATCGCTGGTGATACCGCTGGCACAAGGTCCATTGTCAACGGTCCAGGTGAAGATGTTGATGCCGACACCAAGACCGGTCACCGCACTGTTCGGATCATTGGGGTCCGCGATCGTACCGGTCCCTTGTGTCAACGTCCAGGTTCCTGTTGCCGGGAATGTGACCGCACTGCCGGAAAGGTTGGTATCGACGTTCGGTGTGCAGAGCTCCTGGTCGTCGCCCGCATCGGCCACCGGGTTGTTCTCGTCGAACACGAAGATGCTCACCTGGCTGGTGGTCAACGGATCGGCGCATGGACCATTGGATACGGTCCACTGGAAGATGTTCTCACCGATCCCAAGGCCTGTTACACCGGAATTCGGCGAGTTGGGGTCGGTGATCGTTCCGGTTCCGCTGACGAGCGACCAGGTCCCAGTGGCCGGGAAGATCACGTTGCTACCAGCCAGGGTCGCGGTACTTTGCGGTGTGCAGATCTCCTGGTCAGGACCAGCGTTCGCGATCGGGTTGGTTCCATCGAACACATAGATGGTCACCTGATCGGTCGTGGTGCCGCAGGGTCCGTTGTTGATCGTCCAAGCGAAGATGTTCGCCCCGACGCCGAGCGCAGTTATGGTCGTATTCGGGTTGTTCGCTGCCGTGATCGTTCCAGTTCCTTGGATACGGGTCCATGTTCCAACAGCGGAACCGACCGTGGCATTCCCGACCATGGTCACACTGGCTACGGGCGTACAGATCTCCTGATCAGGGCCGGCATTGGCAACGGCGGCGGCTTGATCGAAGACGAATATGCTGATGAGGTCCGAAGTGATCGGGTTCGTGCAGGCGCCATTGTTCACCTGCCAGCGGAACACGTTCTCCCCTACCGCCAATCCGCTCACTACCGTGCTGGATGCTGTGGGGTTTGCGATGGTCCCTGCACCGCTCACCAAGGTCCATTGACCAACGGCCGGGATCGTGAGGCTGCTGCCACTGAGCGTCGTGCTGGTGTTCGGTGTGCATAACTGCTGGTCGGTACCCGCGTTCGCAACAGGGTTGTTCGGGTCGTAAACGAGGATCGTGACCAGATCGCTGGTGATACCGCATGCCCCGTTGTCGATGCTCCAGCGCAGGATGTTCACGCCGATACTGAGTCCGCTCACGGTAGCGGTCGGTGAACTAGCACTGCTGAAGTTCGCGGTCCCTTGCACCACGCTCCATTGCGCCGTGGCAACCCCCGTAGGTGCGTTGGCGGACATAACTGCGGTGGAGGCGGTGCCGCATAGACTGAGGTCAGGACCTGCTGCCGCCGCTTGTGCGTTACCGTTGAAGAGGATGATATCGACCACGTCGCTGGTGATCGGGCCCGGGCAGGCGCCGTTGTTCACTGTCCATGTGAACCGATTGGTGCCAAGGCCAAGGTTGGTGATCGTCGTATTCGGGTCGTTCACGTTGGTGATCGTTCCTGCACCGGAGACCAACGACCAGGTCCCCGTCGCTGGGAAGGTTACAGCACTACCGGCCATGGTGGTACTGCTCAATGGTGTGCAGAAATTCTGGTCGGGACCGGCGTTCGCAGCTGCGTTGTTCGGGTCATAGATGAAGATGCTCAGCTGGTCCGTTGTGATCCCGCTCGCGCACGGTCCGTTGTCCACGGTCCACTGGAAGATGTTCTGGCCCACGGAAAGACCAGTGATGGTCGAGGTCGGACTGTTCGGGTTGGTGATGGTCCCCGTACCGCTTACCAAGGTCCATGTTCCAATGGCGGGAACGATGATCCCACTACCGGCCAATGTGGCGGTACCATTGGAGGCGCAGAAGGACAGGTCCGGTCCCGCATTCGCGGTCGGATTGCCTGCATTGTAGACCAGGATCCGGACGAGGTCGTTCGTGAGCCCGTTCGGACAGGGACCATTGCTCACGGTCCAACGGAACTCGTTGATCCCGACAGGTAACCCGGTGATCTGCGTGGTCGGGCTGTTCGGGTTCACGATGGTGCCGCCGCCGGTCACCAACGTCCATGTTCCCACGGCAGGTGCGATCACACTGCTTGCGGCCATGGTGACGATGTTCGGGGACACCGGAACGCATATACTCTGATCGGGGCCCGCATTCGCCACCGGGTTCGCAGGGTCGAAGCGCCGGATGGCGACATCATCCGTGGTGGTGCCACACGGTCCATTGTTCACCGTCCAACGCAGCACCGTTGTTCCGATAGGGAATCCTGAGATCGACGTATTGGCCGTGTTCACGTTGGCGATCGTTGCCGCGCCACTGATCACGGTCCACGTTCCCAAGGCGGGGAGCGCCACGGCATTCCCCGCGAGCGTGGCCGTCGAGGTACCGCACAATTCCTGGTCCGTTCCTGCAGCGGCCACAGCCGTCGCCGGATCGAACAGGGTGACAGTGACATCACTGGTCGTCAACGCAGCGGGGCATGGGCCGTTGTTCAGGGTCCAACGGTAAACGTTCACACCGGTCGCCATTCCGGTCACTGTCGTGTTCGGGCTAGCCGCATTGGCGAAGGTCCCGGTGCCGGACACAACGCTCCATGAGCCACTGGCCGGTGCTGTCGCCGCATTGGCCGCCAAGGTCACGCTGGTCACCGGGGCGCAGAGATTCTGTGCCGGACCTGCGTTTGCGGCGGCCGCATTACGATCGAACACGCGGATCACGACATCATCGTTCGTGGTGTTCGGTACGCAAGGGCCATTGTTGATCGTCCAGCGAAGGGTGGTGGTACCGACCGGAATATTGCTGACGGCAGTGGTCGGCGACCCCGGGGTAGCGATGGTGGCGGAACCACTGACGACGGTCCAGGTCCCTGTTCCCGGGGCCGTTGCGGCGTTGGCAGCGAGCGTGGTGCTCCCGAAAACGGTACTGGGGTTGGTACAGAGGTTCTGGTCAGGGCCGGCGTTCGCGGGCGGTGCGGTGCCATCGAATCGTGTTACCGTCACCTGGGAGGTGGTCACCCCGTTCGCGCACGGACCGTTGTTCAAGGTCCACTGGAACACGTTGGCCCCTATCGCAAGCCCTGAAACCCCGGTGGTCGGACTGTTCGCATTCGCGAATGTTCCCGAGCCGCTCACCACGGTCCATACCCCGGTCGCAGGTGAAATGGGCGAATTGCCTGCAAGCGTTGCCGTGCTGGCGCACACCTGCTGAGCAGGTCCTGCATTGGCGTTGGGGCTGGCCGGGTTGAAGACGATGATGTCCACCTCATCCGCTGTGGAAGGGGGTGTACATGGTCCGTTCGTGATCGTCCAGCGCAGGCGGTTCACACCGATGCTCAAGCCGCTCACTATAGTATTACGCTGGCTGGCATTCGCGAACGTTCCAGTACCGCTCACCACGGTCCATTGCCCCGTTGCAGGTGCGATGGTCGCATTCCCGGCAAGCGTGGTGCTCAATGTCGGCGAACAAAGCTGCTGGTCAGGTCCGGCATTGGCCGCTGCTTGCTGGTCGCTGTATACAAGTATGGAAACCTGGGCGCTGGTGGGCGGCGTGCAGGCGCCATTGTCGATGGTCCACCGGAATACGTTCGTCCCCTGACCGAGGTTCGTGACAGCCGATGTCGGGCTGTTGGGCGATGCGATCGTACCGGTCCCGCTCACCAGCGTCCATGTACCCACCGCTGGAAGGATCGCCGGGTTGCCCGCGAGGACCGTGTTGGTGGTCGGAAGACAAAGTGATTGTGTTGGGCCGGCATTGGCAACTGGATGACCAGGGTCGTAGGCAGAAACGGTAACATCATCCTGCGTTGTTCCGCAAGTCCCGTAATTGACCGTCCATCGGAGGACGTTGGGTCCGGTGCTCAGACCGCTCACCGTGGTCGTCGGAGCACCAGCATTGGCGAAGGTTCCCGTACCGCTTACCACCGACCAGGTACCCGGCGCCGTGGCAAACGGTTGCTGGCCGGCCAGGGGGGTCGAGAAGCCGCAGACGCTTTGATCGGGTCCTGCGACCGCCGGGGTCAACGGCGGCGTGATGTTGATCAAATAACCGACCGTTGCCTGTCCGTTCAATACGCATGCATTGTCCTCCACCGTCACGGTGAAGATCTGCTGGCCGACATCAGCCGGACCGGGCGTCCAACAGAACGTACCCACTGGTCGCGAGCCCGCGCTGGTGGTGAAGGTGGCACCGGGGATGGCACCGTTCCACGTCATGGTCACGTTCTGCGCGGCATCGGGGTCCGTGGAGTTCACGGTGAAGCAGAAGTTCGTGCCTGCGCACACGTCATACACGTAGCTGTTCGTGTTGTTGATGCCGCTCGCGCTGGGGTTGTTGTTGTTGCACGCGATGATCGCGAACTGCAGGTCGCGTGTGTAACTGCCGATCTGCACACCGTTGCGGAACTCGCGCACCAGGACCGTGACCACCGCGAACTGGGCGACGCTGGGGGTGAACCGGATCGTACCCGTTGCCGGATCGATGGTCACGGCATTTGCGCCACCGCTCGTGATCACGGGCTGGGTGGACGAGTACCCCGGGCTGTACGGGATCGTGGCACCCCCGGCGCCACGTGCCGGGGCCAATTCGAAACGCAGCGAATCGCCCGCGAGGTCGGAAACCCCGTGGTTGTAGACGATGGGCTGTCCGACACAACCGAATGGGACCGGATCGTTCAAGAAGCGTGGCGAGCTGTTGCACGGCGTGATGGTATTGTTCAGCCGCGCATTGATGTAGAGGTTGCGACCGCCAGGATTGTTCAAGGAGGTGATCGCGTTGTTCCGGCAGCATAGTTCCCACTCGATGTTCCAATCCGTGCCACAACCGGCCCACTGTGAAAGATTGATCACTGCGCTGTAGCGGTAGCGCTCCACGCCGTAAGTACCGGACGCATTGTTGCAACGATCGGGTGCTCCCGGACATATCGGTGTAACGATCTGTACGTTCTGCAGGACAAAGCATGCATTGATACTGGCCCCACACGCGGTGGAACGGACCGTGAAACCAAGACCGTTGCTGCAACTGGTGGGCGCTGCCACACCGTTGCAATCCCGGAAGAAGTTCATGTTCACCCGGTACTGGTTATTGCCCAGGCACTCGTAGGTGATGTCCCCACCCATGGCGTGGGTGGCGCGTGCTTCTCCCTGCCAAAGCAGAAAAACCGCAAAAGCGGGAAGCAGGGTGCGCAGGGATTTGATCGTTGCGGAAACCGCCGTGCGGGCCGCGTTCAAAAAGCGTCGTTGTTCAGCCATGTACCGACCTGTATGGTGGCACCCCGCTGGAACATCGCTCAGCTCCGATGTTCAGACCTGACCTGCGGATCGCTCAGTGTGTCCGTTCACCGGCAGGAATTGAGCCGATGCACCCGACCATCCGATCTTCCACGATCCACGCATGTTCCAGAAAGGTGCCGGGCAAACCTAGTCGCGGTGTATAGGGCCATCGACCCTGCAGATCCTTCACTTGTCAACAGACAACTGTGGGAGGTGTTCGCGCATCCGAATGCCCTTTCCAAATGAAGAGCCCGCCCGTGTTGGACACGGACGGGCTTCCATGGAAGTCGATCGGCGACTACTCCTTGACGAACGTAGTACGTGACAACACCGCACCAGTGCGATCCACGACCAGCAGGACGTAGGTACCCGTTGTCAAGCCCTGGACATCGATGGTGCGCGCTACCGCATGCTGCGAGACCCGGCGACCCAAAGCATCCATCACATCGAAATGATGCGCATTCGGAATCGCCGTACTGAGCGTAAAGTCATCGTGGACCGGGTTAGGGAAGACAGAGAGCGGCTCCCGTGTTCCTTGCTCCTGGATCCCGATGGAGGGATCCGAGCCGATACAGACATTGAAGGTGGAGTTCTGGTCGGGGATGCCGGTCCAGGAATAGACCTGCAGATAGTAGACCTGCCCAGCGACCAATGCCACGGGATCGCTGCTCTCGGGATCACTGCACGAATTCTCCACCAGGGTCAGGGCTTCACAACTGCCGGTCCACAGAGCGTGGTAGAGATCGCCGGTCGATCCCGCGATATCCAACAATGATATGCGGTGCGTTGCCGTGAGCGCCGTGAAACTGAACCACACATCATCATCGGGTGTTCCGAAACAAGTGGTGGTAATGTTCGACGCAGTGGCTCCCGCGATGGTAGCCGGGGTAATATCCATGCACTCATAGTCCGTGTTCACGGTCAAGCCAATGGCACCCGAACACTCATCGTTCGTGATCAATGTGGTGAAGGGAACGCCCGTACTCCAGGAGCTGGTCCCACCTCCGGGGCATAGGGAACGGATGAAGACGGCGTAGGACGTGCCGGAATTGAGCCCGGTGGCGGACATGTTACTGCCGTCGCCATTGGCAATAGTGTTCGACCCATCAGGGGCACCACCGGCCGTCACCACCCACTCATAACCCGTACTACCATTGTCCTGCCAGGAGAACGTAGCCCCGGTGGTCGTTATGTTGTTCGCGGCAAGTCCTGATGGATAGGCGCAGTCCGCAGCGGTAACGACGATGTTGTCCAAAGCCCACCACCAGTCCCAACCTGCACTGAACTGGAATCGCACCTGGGCCGCAGCGGAACCGCCGGCCGCATCGGTGATGTCGATGATCTCTTCCGCAGCGGGGTTGGGGTACCCCACATTGTCCCCGGTATACAGGGCCACCTCCGTCCACGTTGTCCCATCGTAGACATCCACCTTGCCGAAGGACTCCAACCGTGCTCGGAACTGGTGCGAGAAGGAAAGGTTGAGCACCGTAGCCGAACTGGCATCGAACGCCGGCGAGATCAATGTACTGTTCACCACGACATCCGTTGCACCGCATGCATCACTATCGAGAAAGGCGAAATCACCATCGAATCCACCTCCTGTTGGAAGGGACCCACCAGCATCCACGCTGAACATGTTTTCCGTCAGGCCGCCTGGCGCGAAGATCCAATCGCAATCGCTTTCCACTGATACGATCGTGAAACCCGTGGTGCTGGTACCGCCGGTGAAGTGCTCTTCCAGGACCACTTGGGCGTTCGAAGTGATCGGAAAAGAAAGCCCCAAGGCCATCGCCCCGAGGAAAGTCGAAGAAGTTCGTGTAATGCTCGTTTTCATGGAGGTGGTTTCTTGCATTGTGGTCCGGGGAACGACCTGATCCCTGATCAGACATCGGAAAGGTAGGGACGATCGCCCCGGAATCGCATGCACACGGTGCTGATAGGTCCTGCCACACCGATCTGGGCCGGACAGTTGACCGGTCATTCCACAGGACGATAGAAGGTCAACTTACCCGCACGGACGTTGGACATCCGCAAGGGACCGGTTGCAACCTTCTTCCCGATCGGTCGCATGTTCTGCTGGGCGATCACGAAATCACCACGGCCGTTCACCACCATGACCACAGCGGTGTGCTGGCCATACTGTTCACGCGATATCGCATTACCCTCGCGGTATTCGATCTCCACGTTCGCGAACTGCACGATGTCACCGGGCATTACATCGTTCCGTTTCCAGTCCACGAGTGTGCCGAAGTCATAGGCCCCGTTCCACTTCGCCCCGGCGGCGTTCAACGCTTCGGCCGCCAGGTCCCAACACTCCCCGCGCCCCACCTTTTGTCCCTCATGGGCACGAACGAAATCGACGATGCGCTGGTTGGTCACCGGCAACTCCCCGCCTTGTCCGTTGGCTTGGGCAACGAGGAGGACAGCGAACGGAGTGGACAGAAGGAAAGGGCGCAGGCGGAATACCATCCGACCAAAGGTACACAGCACCCTCCCGTGGACGACCCACCTTTCGGCCTCCGGGGACCCGATGGACGATCGACCATGACAGGAGCCGGTCAGTCGTTCACCTTCTCGAACACCATGCGGTAGTGCTCGAAGATCTGTCGTTCGAACACCTGCAGGTTCGGTGCGATCTGGTAGCGACGCACCCACTTGCGGAAATCGCTGTTCAGCAACTTCGGCAACAGCGTCGCATACAGCGCGTACTTCTGGAGGTTGAATTTGTTGAAGGCCTTCGTCCAGCGATCGATCGTCTCGATGTAATCCAGACGACCACTGTCGATGGACACCAATTTGAAATTGGGTTTCGCCGGTTCGATCATGCCTTCACTTCCATAGGGCAACCACGAACCGGGAAAAACATCGCACACAAGGTCCATCAACTCTTCGCCACTGTAGTCCTTGCGGTTCTTCCATACGTTGGTCTGCCCGAACTTGATGTCCTCGAACTTCACCATGTTGGGACCGAACACCATGGTCTGGCAATAGAAACGACCACCCACCGGCAGCAGGTCGCTCACTTGCTTGAAGTAGGTGCGGTAGATCTCGTCCTGCTTCCCGGCGCGGAACTCCTCCACGGAACAGAGATGTTCCGGGCTGCCCATCGCACACACCGCGTCGAACTTCCCGAAGGTCTTCGGCGTGATGTCCTTGGAGTCCATATGATGGACGTTCAGCCCGTTCTTGCGGCACGCATCGGCCTGGCCTTTCGCGAGCACAACGCCGGTGGTCGAAACACCATGGCGGTTCAAATAGTCGATGAAAGCGCCCCAGCCGCAACCGATATCCAGCACCTTGCTGCCCGGCTTGATGTTGCAGTGGTCCATGATGAACTTGTGCTTCTTCTCCTGCGCCTGTTCAAGTGTAAGCGAGAAGTCGCCATCGAACCGTGCGCCGCTGTAGCCGCCCTTCTCGCCCAAGCTCAGGCGGAAGATCTTGTCCATGGTGGTGTAATGCGCGTCGAGGTCTTGTTGGTCGGCCATGTCAAAAGAGTTCGGTTGGGGCTCCGCTGTCCTGCGAAGAAGGGCGCGCAAGGTAGGTACCCGGAACGAAGCCAATCCACGTTCTGCGCATGTGGCATTCTATATGAAGCCCTGACATTGACCGGCAAGCCCCGCCAACGCATCGCAAAGGGGCCGTGCGTTCGTTCTGCGATCGAATGGGATCTTCCATTTTTACGTACCAACCCATTACGCATGGTCCGTCACACATTCCTACTTCTCGCGATCATCTCGTTTGCAATTACGCTGCGCGCGCAAGTGCCTGATCCATCTTTCGGTGACCAAGGTGTGATGAGCTTCGTGCATCCGGAGAGTGACACCTATTTCACGGACCTGGTGCAGGAGGCAAGTGGTCGCCTCATCGTGGTGGGCTATCTCGACAGCATCCAAACCGCACACACAGGACTGGTGATCGCCGTGAACCTTGATGGAACACTCGATCCCAACTTTGCCGGTGATGGCGTTTACACCAAGTTCACTCCCGGAAGCCACAATGAGTACAAACGCGTGGCGCTGGTACCCGATGGCAGCGGCGATATCTACGCATCAGGGAACTTGAAATACCCTTTTGGTGACTACGAATCCATGGGGGTGAGCAAGTTCCTGCCCAACGGGAACTTGGCCACCTTCAACTGGGAAGGTTCACGCGTGTTCAACATGAGCAATTGCGATGGCGTGATCGGCTATGGAGCGTATGTGCGCCCCAATGGAAAGATCCTGCTCTATGGATCCGGCAACGAAGGATTCGCGTTCAACGCAGTGACCACGGCCAGCATCATCAGCACGGGACAGAACGACATCTCATTCACCGACGGTACTGCCCAGACCATGGTACAGTTGGACGGCGGTAGTGGTGAACGTGCCGTCGATGCCACTGTGGACCAAAGCGGACGCTTCCTGCTCGCCGTGAATAATGAGGGCACCAGTTGGGCCATTCGACTGCGTGCGGATGGCTATCGCGACTACACCTTCGACAACAACAATAGCGCCTACTACGGCTATTCAGGCGGTGCCAAGCGCATCGGCTTCTGGCCCGATGGCAAGATCCTGTTGATCGGCAACAGCTTCCAAACCCCGGTCATGAACGGACAGGTCTCACGCCTCATCATCAATGGCATTCCGGATGAGTCGTTCGGCGAATACGGACGGCGCTTCTACGCTTGGGAAGAGAACCGGAACATCTACTTCACGGACTACGCCTGGGACCCCGCCGGGCGGTTGGTGATCGCGGGGTATCAATCCCCGCAATTCGGATCCGACGGCGAAGGGATCATTGTTCGCTTATTGCCGAATGGCGATCCGGACCCCGCGTTCGGGACCGATGGGAAGTACGTCGTGCCGCATCCTGCGGGCTACTCGAACAACAGCGTTGCCATCGGCGGGAACGGTCGCCTCTTCTTCATCGGCTCCTCCGATGTCTCCGACACGGCATATGTCTCCTGCTATACGACCGACCTGACGACGGACCTCAGTCCCGTGCAGGAACGACCGGTCCTTCGCCTATGGCCGAATCCGGCCTCCAGCAAGCTGCACGTAGAGGGGTACCATGGGACGCTCCCACCACGGATCACGAACACCTTGGGCCAGGAGGTCCCTCTTCACGCGCAACGTGTAGGCACGGGTTGGGAACTGGATGTGGAAGGGCTGGCACCAGGGACCTATGCCATCACCGGGAAAGGAGGTACACTGCTCTTTCTGAAAGAGTAGATCAAGGCGGTTACGATCGTTTTGTCAAGGCCCGCATCCAATGCCGATCGGGATACCGATACACGAACCCCCGGACGGGTTCTCGATCACCTGCTTCGCGGTGATCAAGGAAGCCCAAACTGTACTTGACGTCGATGGTCCCACCGCGATCCTACGACCGGCGCACCCGCCCACGGTCAGGATCTGTGACCCTTCCAATGCGTATCTTGATGGCACAGATGCAGCCATGGGTACCGTGATGATCTGGGCCGGGATCTCCTGCACGGCATTCCTCATCTTCTTCGGGCTATTGATACTTGGTCTGCTGCAGCGTTCCAACAACATGGTAGGCGGCGCGGTCGTCGCTTTGGCAGTGGCATTGGGTTCGGGTATCGGCGCCGTTCTTGCAGCGAACAACCAGGTACCGGCGGCGCGGACGTATGCGACGTCGAAGCGCAGCGGAATGGAGATCTATCGCTCGATGTTCGGCCCCGGTCCGGACGCATGCGTCTCTGTGACCCATTATCGCGACAGGCTTGTACCCCGCATCGACAAAGCGATCCGCATCAGGGCGCGCATTTGCGGTGCTGAACTGAAGCGCATCAATGCAACAGGCGCATTCCGCGCATCAAGAGGTGCTGCGGAGGTTGTTCCACGCCCTGATGCCAGCGTTTACGTATCCGGCGAATTCGCGCCCGAGGTCCTGGGTGATACCGTGTGGTGCCATCGCTCGGAGCCCTTCGCATCGAATGTTCGCTCGCGCTGGATCTATATGAGCCTCGACAGCTCCGAGATGATCGCAGTGGACATGATGGAGTAACCGTATGAACGGGAACTCACAAGCCCAACAACACCTCCCCCGGCTCACGGTTCCCGAACACCATCTTGTCCGGGTTCTCGATCATCTGTTTCACGGCCATGAGGAAGCTCACGCTCTCCTTGCCGTCGATGATGCGATGATCGTAGCTGAGCGCCACGTACATGACGGGGCGGATGACGACCTGACCGTTCACCGCCACGGGGCGCTCGACGATGTTGTGCATGCCCAGGATGGCGCTCTGCGGCGGGTTGATGATGGGCGTGCTGAGCATGCTGCCGAACACGCCGCCGTTGGTGATGGTGAAGGTGCCGCCGGTCATCTCGTCGATGCTCAGCTTGCCGTCGCGGGCTTTCACGGCGAGCGCCTTGATACCCGCTTCGATCTCTGCGAGCGACATCTTCTCCGCATTGCGCAGCACGGGAACCATGAGGCCTTTCGGGGAGCTTACGGCGATGCCGATATCGGCGTAGTCGTGCATCACAAGTTCCTCTCCGTCGATCTGGCCATTCACCGCGGGGAAGAGGCGCAATGCCTCCGTGACCGCCTTCGTGAAGAAGCTCATGAAGCCCAGGTTCACGCCATGGGTCTCCTTGAACTTGTCCTTGTACTTGTCGCGCAAGGCCATCACCGCGTGCATGTCCACCTCGTTGAAGGTGGTGAGCATGGCGGTCTGGTTCTTCACGGCTACCAGTCGCTCGGCCACCTTCTTGCGGAGGGTGGTCATCTTCTGGCGGTTCAGGTTGCGTGAGCCGCCCCAGCCATTGAGCGCGATCGCTCCTGCATTAACGCCGCCAGCCACATAGGCTGCCACATCGCTCTTGGTGATGCGGCCGTTGGGGCCACTGCCCTTCACCTTGTCAGCGCTCACGCCCTTGTCGTCGAGCATGGCCTTGGCGACCGGGGTCGCGTGCGCTGCGGTCGGGGCCGGTGCAGCTTTGGGGGCCTCAGTTTTCGCTGCGGGCGCAGGCGCGGCGGCAGCTGGTGCTGCGGCTTTCTCCTTCTTCTCCGCTTTGAACGAGGTGTCGACCTTCACCACCACATCACCCACGTTCACGGTCTGGTCCTCCTTCGCCATCAACTGGACCTTGCCCTCGGCTTCCGCGCTGAGCTCCAGCGTGGCCTTGTCGCTGTCGATCTCGCCCAGCACCTGGTCCTTGCCCACCACATCACCATCCTTCACCAACCACCGCGCAATGCGCACTTCGCTGATGCTCTCTCCTGGACTCGGGACTTTGATATCGACTATTGCCATGATCGTTCGTGATTGAAGACCCAAGTCACAAGACGCAAGACTCATGTGTCAAGGTCCGAGTGCTTGGTGGTTCTACTTGTGTCTTTCGCCTCGTGACTTGTGGGTCGGGGTCTTGTTCAGGCCTTCGCTTTGGTTTTGGACTTAACGGGTGCGAATGCCTTCTCGATGATCGCGATCTGCTGGTTGGCGCTGCGCTTGCTGCTGCCGGTGGCCGGTGCTCCGCTGGCTGGGCGCGCGATAACTTCCCACTTCACGTCGTTGAAGTTCATGGCCATGTACTGCCATGCGCCCATGTTCAGCGGTTCTTCCTGCACCCAGATATAGCGGTCCGCCTTCGCATACTTCTTGATCACCGCGCGCATCTGCTCGGCAGGCAACGGATGGATCTGTTCGATGCGCACCAGGGCGGTGTCCGTGATACCGTTCTTCTCGCGATGCTCGGCAAGGTCGTAATGGATCTTGCCCTGCGTGAAGATCACGGTCCTCACCTCATTGGGATCGGCAGCGGTATCGTCGATCAGCTCTTGGAACGAGCCTTTCGTCAGCTCATCCAGCTTGCTCACGCACTTCGGGTGGCGCAGCAGGCTCTTGGGCGAGAAGACCACCAACGGCTTGCGGAAATCCCACTTCAACTGCCGGCGCAGCACATGGAAGAAATTGGCCGGTGTCGTGCAGTTGACCACCACCAGGTTCTCATCGGCGCAGCTTTGGAGGAAGCGCTCCATGCGCGCGCTGCTATGCTCTGCGCCCTGTCCTTCGTAGCCGTGCGGCAACAACAGCACAACGCCGTTCTGCGTGCCCCACTTCTCTTCTGCGCAGCAGAGGTATTGGTCCAGCACGATCTGCGCGCCGTTGACGAAATCGCCGAACTGCGCCTCCCAAATGGTGAGCGAATTGGGCATCGCGAGCGCATAGCCATACTCGAATCCGAGCACGGCATATTCGCTCAACAGCGAGTTGTAGATCTGCAGCAACGCCTGCCCCTCCTGGATATGCTTCAGGTGGATGAACTCCTCCTCGCTGTCCTCGACCTTCACCACGGCGTGGCGATGCGAGAAGGTGCCGCGCTCCACGTCCTGACCGGTGAACCTCACGGAGTGGCCTTCGAGAAGGAGCGAACCGTACGCGAGCAATTCGCCCATGCTCCAGTCGAGCACACCGGTCTCCATCATCCTCTTCCGGTCGCCGAGGATCTTTTCGAGTTTGCTGAAGAACTTCTTACCGTCCGGATGCAGTACGCTCAGCTTCTCGCCGATCAGCTGGAGCGTTTCCTTCTTCACACCTGTCTCCGGCGACTTCAGGAAATCCTTCGCTTCGGCGCGCTTGAATCCTTTCCAGCGCTCCTCCATGAAGTTCGTGATCTTCCCTACGCGCACCTGCTTCGCTTCGTTGAGGCGGTCGTCGAGCATGTTCGTGAACGACTCCTCCATCTCGCGGGCCATTTCGCGCGCGCCCTCCACACCGCTGGCGATGAGCTTCTCGGTATAGATCTCGCGCGGATCGGGATGCGCTGCGATCGCCTTGTACAGCACCGGCTGCGTGAACTTGGGCTCATCGCCCTCGTTGTGGCCGTGCTTGCGGTAGCAAAGGATGTCCACCCACACATCCTTGCTATAGCGCTGGCGGAAATCCATGGCGAACTGCACGGTGTATGCCACGGCCTCCGCATCGTCGCCGTTGACATGGAAGACCGGACAGTGCGTCACTTTCGCGACGTCGGTGCAATAGGTGCTGGTGCGTGCGTCGATGTAGTTCGTGGTGAACCCCACCTGGTTGTTCACCACGATATGGATGGTGCCACCGACCTCGTATGCCTTCAGACCGGCCATCTGGACCACCTCGTACACGACACCTTGGCCAGCCACCGCAGCATCGCCGTGGATGAGGATGGGCGCGGTGACGCCTTTCGCGAACTTGTCGTCATGCTCGATGATGGCGCGCGAGATGCCTTCCATGATCGGGCCCACCGTTTCCAGGTGGCTTGGGTTCGGCGCGAGCGTGAGACGGACCTCCTTGCCGGTGTTCGTCCTCACCAGGCTGCTGTAGCCCATGTGGTACTTCACGTCACCCTCCACGAGCTGGTCCTCGTAGTCCTTGCCCTCGAACTCGGAGAAGATCTGGTCGTAGCTCTTGCGCAGCGTATTGGCCAGCACGTTCAGTCTGCCGCGGTGTGCCATGCCGATCACGTACTCCGTGATACCCAGCTCGGCGCCATGCTCGATAACGGTATCCAACGCCGGGATCAACGCTTCAGCACCTTCGATACTGAAGCGCTTGGCCCCGATGAATTTCTTGCCGAGGAACCGCTCGAATACGACAGCTTCGTTCAGCTTTTCCAGGATGTCCTTCTTCTGGTCCAGCGAGAATGATGGCGTGTTGCGGGAGCCTTCCATGCGCTCCTGCATCCACTTCAGCTTCTCCGGGTCGCGGATGTACTTGAACTCAACGCCGATGCTCTGGCAGTAGGTCTGCTCCAACAGCGCCACGATGTCGCGCAATTTGCTCGGGCCCATGCCCACTTCATTCCCGGCGGAGAATACCGTGTCCAGATCGGTCTGGGCGAGTCCGTAGTTCTCCAGCGCGAGCGTAGGGGAGTACGATCGCCGGTCGCGAACGGGGTTCGTCTTCGTGAAGAGGTGTCCACGGTGCCGGTACGCATTGATGAGGTCCAGCACCTTGAACTCCTTCTCGAAGCGATCGTTGCTTCCAGGAGCGGGCGCCGACGGGGCGGCGCTCAGGCGGGTGTCGCCCTCCAACGACTTGGCGAAGTCGAAGCCCTCGAAAAAGCGGGCCCATCCGGTCTCTACGCTGGCGGGGTCTTTCTGGTACTGTTCGTGCAGGTCGTCCAGCCAGGCGCTGTCGACATTGCTTAGGTAGGAATACTTGTCCATGGAGCGGTCCGGAGGATCCGATGCCAAAGGTAGTTCTTCAGGGAAGCGACCCCTTTGAACGCATGGTGATTGTCCACAGTTCAGGGCTCACTACTCCACTTAAAAGCGACCTGCATAGCGCCACCTCGTGAGCACTTTCTGCAAGGCACGCAACACCACCTCCCCGGCCAGCCCGAAAAGCCCGTCCCTGGCCAGGGTCCGGCGCAAATGGGGCTCGGGAATGTCAATTCGGTACATGGCGACCTTCAGCGCATGGTCTCCCTGGGATGCGAGGCGCTGCAACACGACCAGGACCTCCGCCCGGAGGGCTTCGAAAGCGGTCTCCCCTATCGCCGGCAGCGGCAGGGCTTCATCGACAAGGGAAAGATCCTTCCGCAATTGATCGACCGTGGACTGCAACACCTCCGCCCGATCGAGGTAGCGTTGCACCCCTTCCCGATCGGATCTTGACAAGGGTTGGTCCATGCTGTTGACAAGTCCGGCAAAGGTGGGAAGGGTGTGGCACTATTTTCGCCCGGTCTTGCCCACGGCGGTCGATCCTCGACATGATCATGTCGCTCGAGCGTACGAGGACGACCCATCCTGAAACAGAACCATCATCCCATGCGCAATTTCCTTCCAGTCCTTTCCACGCTGATCACGTTCACCGCAGCAGCACAGTACGGCACGTTCAATTCCGCCATCGTCAAGGCGGCGAAGACCACGAAAACGGTGGTCGTACTCGACGCCGGGGACTCCCCGTACAACCGCACACTGATGACCGCGGTGAAGGCGGGTTGGAAGTTCACCGCGGCCATGGAGTTCGTGACGACGGCGGAACTGGCTGCACAACCCATTTCGCCCGACCGGACCTATCTCTTGAAGACCCTGAAGACGGATCCCGTGAAGTACCAAGGCACCTTCCTGACGCTGGTGAAGGGCTGGAAACCGAAAAAGGGGGAGGTCTTGGCCCAGACCGACAACGCCTTCACGTCGATACCGGCCGAGCATGAACTGGCCTATATCCAGATCGACCCGAAAGCGATCAATGAGAAGAACATGAGCGCGATGTTGAATGTGTACGTGAAGCACCTGCTGAACTACCTCTCGTTGGTAGAGACCGGCAAGATCACGGACAAGGCTACCGCTGACCGCACCTATTCGGGCCGCACACGCCTCATCCGTGACACTGAACTTTGGATGGCCCAGGAGCATCTTGACAAGAGCATCCCCAATGCTGCCAAGTTGAAGGAGAGCTACAGCGCACCTTGCCAGGTCATGGCCTTGACCCAATTGGCCAGCGCTGTGGAGAAGGAGGACCGCAACATCACCGTGAGCGACATGGTCCTGACCGGTGACAACAAGAACAAGTACTGCTTCAAGCGGATCTTCAATGCCGGCACCGGCGAATTGATGCTTCTTCGCGACGATGCGGCGATCTTCGGAAAGAAGGAGGGCTTCATCGACGAGGACCTGAAAACGATCGAGCGGGCACGGTAGTTCGATGAAGGATGGGCGGTCGTTGATACATCCCCCCGTCCTCCTCGTATCCTTGACCGCAGGTCATTGACCATCATGGGTACGCACGTTAGGGGCGTACGCCTATCTCGATGGTACGGTCCCGATCGCGTTGTTCGCCACGTTCCATCCACGGAGGTGGGCGATGGGTCGGTTCCCCTTGCCTGAACCTTCGTCGATCATACCCCGCCCGTGGGATGCCGTGGTATCGTTACCATGGCCGAGAATTCCTACGGTTCAGGCAGTTCCAATATCTTCACGTCACCGAACAGCACCTCCATGCTACAACGTTACCTCATCCTGTCGCTCATCGGCATTCTCACGACCCGCGCCTCGGCCGAGCATCTTCTTGGCGGGACCATCAGTACACGCTGCACCGGGGGCAATTTCCATGAGATCACCTTGAAGCTGTTCCGGGCCTGCAGTGGATCTGCGATGGTGCCCCAAAACTTGAGATTGACCAACGACTGTGGGGTCGTGTTCGATGTGACGGGCCTTGAACCGCAGAGCGTGGTGGAGGTTTCACCGTTGTGCGCGGACCAGATCCCGAACAGCACGTGCAATGGCGGGAACCTGGTCGGGCTTGAGTTGTACACCTATACGACCATCGCGTACCTGAGCCCATGCGATAGCTGGAACATCAATTGGTCCATCTGCTGCCGGAGCGGGTCATTGAACCTTGAACAGACCCCCGGCCTATGGATCGAGAACGTCGTGAACAATGCCGGAGGTCGTTGCAATGCGGCTCCGGTATTCGTTGACAACACCATTCCGCTGGTCTGTGTCGGTCAACCCGTGAGCTACGATGCCAGCGCGACCGATGCGGACGGCAACACATTGCGCTACCGTTTCATCGATGCCCGCTTTGGTGCACCGGAGCCTACGCCTGTGATCTACTCCGGCGGCTACTCAGGGGCGGAGCCTTTCACGGGCATGGTCCTCGATTCGATCACCGGGCGCATCACCTTTCAACCGACCGTAACGGGCTATATCGTGACCGTTGTGGAAGTAAGCCAATACGACGACGAAGGTGTGTTGATCGGTACGGCCATGCGTGATTTCCCGTTCATTGTCTCGGCTTGCGACAACTCCGTGCCGTCGATAAGCAGCGGGACCTTCACCAATGTCACGGGACCAGCTACGATCAGCGGGGATCGTTCACTGTTGATCTGTTCGGAAGCCGCCTTCTGCGCCTCGCTCAATTTCACCGATAGCGATCTGGGCCAGGCATTGACGATCACGTCGAACATCGCTGATGTCCTTCCCGGGGCGACCATGGAAGTGGTGGGTACCAATCCGGCGACGGTGGAGATCTGCTGGAACAGTACGGGAGCTGAGGAAGGGGACTACCAGTTCACGATGACGGCCACCGATGATGCCTGTCCGGTCGAAGGCTTCCAGCAATTCGCCTACACGGTCACCTTCGGAAGTGCAGGGCTGGCGGGTGTGGATACGGATGAGGAGTATTGTACCGCGACACCACCATTCGCGTTGATCGATGTTCTCGACGGCAACCCCAGCGTCGGTGGCACTTGGACCGATGGAGCGGGAGCTCCGTTCGATGGTTTCTTCACACCTGGGGAGGATGCACCCGGCGATTACGTGTACACGTTCACCGGTTCCGAGGATTGCACAGCTTCGGCCACGCTTTCCTTGATCTTGCGCGAACCCAACCATCCGCTGTGCATAGGCCTCTCGGTGCCGGAGCGCTCTGGGACCACCGTCCGCGTACTACCCGATGCCTCCGATGGCGCACGCTTCCAACTGATCGCATCGCAGGGTGGCACCTTCGATATCGCCGTGCTCTCCTCCGATGGGCGCTGGGTATTGGGCCAACGCGTCCGGTTGTCCACCGAAAGCACGCACCCGCTCGATCTTAGCGGCCTATCGCCCGGGGCCTATGTATTGCGCATGGTATCGAACACTGGCGGTGGCCTATCCACTGCCAGGATCGTTGTGCGCTAGGCCGTTCCTTTTTGTGAACGGGTTGTGAATGTCCGGACCGTTGGGTGCGGTGGTCGTTTCCTTTGGGCACGGTCGCTCCATCCTGCGACAGGCTCAATATGGCTATCGTTCTGATCACCGGCGGAAGTGGGCTTATCGGTCGTCGACTGAGCATGGCCCTGCTACAGATGGGCCATACAGTACGTTGGGTCGGTCGACGACCATCCATGGTCGACGAGGGTCGTTTCCACTGGGACCTGGCACGCGGCACCGTGGATGTGGCCGCCTTGGCGGATGTGGACCATATCGTTCACCTCGCTGGTGCAGGTATTGCGGACGAACGATGGACCAAGGACCGTATTAAGGAACTGATCGACAGCAGGACGGAAAGCGCTCGTTTGCTCCTGCGAATAGCACAGCAGCAGCAGATCCGAGTGAAGAGCTTCGTCAGCGCGGCCGGGATCAATTACTACGGTGCGGTCACGAGCGAGCATATCCACTCGGAACCGGACCCCGCAGCCACCGACACGATCGGTAGGATAAGCCTCGCATGGGAGAACGCCGTCGATGAATGGTCGCCTTACACTCGCGTGGTGAAATTGCGCACGCCGGTGGTGCTATCTCCCGAAGGTGGCGCTCTGGCGAAACTCGCTGCACCGGTCAGATGGGGGCTTGGTGCCGCATTCGGCAGTGGCAAACAATGGATGCCGTGGGTACACCTGGACGACCTTGTCCGGATCTATACTGCCGTCATCTTCGACGATCGCGCCACCGGCAGCTACAACGTGAATACGGGCGCCGATGTGACGAACGAAGAGTTCATGCGCACCGTCGCAAGGGTGCTGGACCGCCCGTACTTCCTGCCCAATGTTCCCGCGTTCGCGCTGAAAGCGGTCCTTGGCGACCTGGCCAGCGTACTGCTGAAGGGTAGCCGTGCATCGAACAGGAAACTGCTCGATACAGGTTTCACGTTCCGTTATACGACACTTGAAGCAGCTCTGCGCGACCTCCTGAAGTAGCTCGTTCAAGAAGTACGGGCCTGGAGCGTCCGTGCAAGTGCGCGCAGCGGCAACTTGCGTTCGTCCGGGACTGCGATCCCGTCCAACTGGGCGAAGGCAGCTGTTTCCAATCGCAACACTTCGTCGTTCGCCTCGCGCTCTACCCCAAGACCACGCAACTGTTCGATCATGACATCCACGTTGCGTTCGGGGATGGGCTTTGCCAATTCGCCGCGCAGAAGACCACTGCCCTCATCCGTTGCGCGCTCCAACCCCCGAATGAGCAGCCAGGTCTTCTTCCCGTTCAGCAAGTCCCCTCCCCTCCGTTTGCCGGTCACGGCGGGATCGCCGAACGCATCAAGCAGATCATCGCGCAACTGGAAGGCCAGTCCGAGGTTCTCCCCGAACGCGCCGATGCTCTCCTGATCATCAGCGCCAGCGCCAGCCTTGCATGCTCCGATGCGCAATGCACAAGAGAGCAGGACCGCCGTCTTCAACCGGATCATCTCCCGGTACTCCTGGAACGAAACATCCGCACGTCGTTCGAAGTCCATGTCACGCTGCTGTCCTTCACAGACCGCCAAGGCATGTTCGTTGAAGATCTTCAACACATGGGCATTGGAACCCATGAGCTGATAGGCTTTCACCAACATGGCGTCGCCGCTGAGGATCGCGCTGTTCACATCCCACTTCATATGAACGGTGGGCATACCCCGTCGCAATGGCGAAGCATCCATGATGTCATCGTGCATCAGGGTGAAGTTGTGGAAGAGTTCGATCCCGATGGCTTCATCCAACACGTTCTCCGGTCGACCACCGAAGAGTTCGCAGCCGATCAACGTCAACGCCGGCCGCACGCGCTTCGCCGGCAACCGCATGAGATAGGCCATCGGTCCATAGAGCGCGTCACCAGGCAGCTCCCCGATCCAGCGTTCCACATGCGCCTCGATCAGCGCCCGGTACCGCTCCATCACTTCGGCAACAGCTGCATGAGGTATTCGCCGTAGCCGCTCTTCAACAAGGGTTGCGCCAGAGCCCTGAGTTGCTCTGCGTTGATGAACCCTTTCTTGTAGGCCACCTCTTCGATACAACCGATCCGCAAACCTTGGCGTTCCTCGATCACCTGCACGAACTGGCCGGCCTGGGTAAGCGATGCGAAGGTCCCCGTATCCAGCCATGCCGTGCCACGGTCCAGGATCTCGACCTTCAGTTTACCGCGGCGCAGGTACTCCTTGTTGACATCCGTGATCTCGTATTCACCTCGTGGACTGGGCTTCAGGTCACGGGCGATATCGATCACGCTGTTGTCGTAGAAATAAAGGCCGGGCACAGCGTAGTTGCTCTTCGGTTCGGCGGGTTTCTCCTCGATGCTCAATGCGCGGTTCTCCGCATCGAATTCAACCACACCATAGCGCTCCGGATCGCTCACGTGGTAAGCGAAAACAAGTCCACCATCGGGTTCCACATGCTCGCTCAACTTGCGACCGAGTCCGGTCCCATAGAAGATGTTGTCACCGAGGATCAGCGCAGCACTGTCCTTGCCGACATGCTCCCTGCCGATCACGAAAGCCTGTGCAAGGCCGTTCGGCACTTTCTGTTCCGCGTAGGTGAAGGAACATCCAAGGTTCTTCCCATCACCCAGCAGTTTCTTGAAGTTCGGCAGGTCGTGTGGTGTGCTGATGATCAATACCTCCCTGATCCCTGCGGCCAACAAGGTGCTCAGCGGGTAGTATATCATGGGTTTGTCGTAGACGGGCATGAGCTGCTTGCTCACGGCGAGCGTCAACGGGTGCAGGCGGGTGCCGGAGCCCCCGGCGAGGATGATCCCTTTCATTTGCGTTCGGACGGATCCACCGCCCAGTTCGTTCCTTCCGCCTCGCTGATCCCGTTCGACGGGACCGGGGTCGGCATTTCCAACTTCAATTCGGTGAGGTCGATATCCTCATCCTCATCGAGGATGACCAGGAGGGGTTCCTGGAATGACCTGCTGATGATCCGCTGGTTGAGGCTCAACAGCAGGGAAGGCAGTACCAAGAGGTTCGTGAGCATCGCCACGAGCAACGTAATGGAGGTAAGCACCCCCAGTGCCTGGATCCCTCCGAAATGTGAGAAGGCGAACAACGAGAACCCTGCCAGCAGCACCACGCTCGTGTAAATGATCCCCACGCTGACCTCGCGTGTGGCATGATCCACGCTGCGCTGCAGGTCGTTCCCCGTCAACCTCAGTTCGAGACGGTACCGGGCGAGGAAATGGATCGCGTTATCCACGGCGATGCCCAATGCGATGCCGAACACGAGCATGGTGCTCGGCTTGATCGGGATGTGCAGGAAACCCATGAGCCCGGCCGTGAAGAACAACGGGATCATGTTCGGGATCAAGGCGACCAACAGGATCCGCGCCGAACTGAAAAGCAGCGCCATCAGCGCAACGATGATCACGATGGCCCAGAACAAGCTGGTGATCAAATTGGTGACCATGTAACTGCTGCCCTTCAGGAAGACCACCGATGTACCGGTCATGGTCACAGTGTACTTCCCGGGATCGAATATGCTGTCCACCTGTGCTCGCAAGCGCACCAGGAGGTCGTTCATGCGGGTGGTGCCCACATCGGCCATCTGGACGGTCACGCGCGTGGTGCTGCGCGTGCTATCGATGAAGGCCTTGGTCATGGACTCCTTGGCGTTGGCCCCATCGAGATAGGGCAGGATGAACGTCTTCTCGGAACTGTTCAGCAAGGCGTACTTCTCCGGGTTGCCACCATAGAAGGCTTGTTTGGTGAACTTCACCGCATCCGCCACACTGATCGGCCTGCTGAATTGCGGATAGGTCCGAAGCGTGTCCTCGAGATTTTCGATACGCTTCAGCGCAGCGTCCTTCAAAGCCCCCCCTTTCTTGCGTGTATCAACCACGATCTCCAACGGCATCACACCATGGAAATTCGCCTCGAAGAAGCGTAGGTCCGTCAGTACGGGATTGTCCGCTGGGAGATCGTCCACGATGCGGCTTTCGTCCTTCAGTCGGAGGATACCTATGCACGCCACGACGGAGCAGAGCGCGGTGATCGCGTAGATCATCGGCCTGCTTTCCTTCGATGAACGCACGATCCACTCCACGGTGCGGTCGAGCCAGCGCCGGTCCAAGTGGCTGAGGTGCTTAACGGAGGGCGGTGGCATATAACTGAACAGGGTCGGAATGAGCAACATGCTGAGGGCCCATAACACCATGATCCCGATGGTCGCTATCCAGCCGAATTCAATGAGCGTATCGCTGCTGGTAAGACAGAACGTGGTGAACCCGACAGCGGTGGTGGCATTGGTCATGAACGCCGCAGCTCCCACCCTGCTGATCACACGCTGCAGTGATTTGATCTGGTTGCCATGGCGCACGAATTCGTAGTGGTAGGCATTGATCAGGAAAACACAGTTGGGTACTCCGGTGACGATCACCAACGGTGCGATGACGGATTGCAGGATGCTGATCTTGTATCCGAGCAACGCCATGGCACCGAAGGACCAGACGACGCTGACCCCCACCACGCCCATGCAGATCCACATCACGCGCCAACTCCGGAAGAAGAGCAGCAGCAGCAGCCCGCAGACGAACATGCTCAAGGCCATGAACAACGGCATCTCCGCTTTGACCAGGTTGGTGCTCTTCACCCGGATCCATGGCAGCCCGCTCACATGCATGTCGAGCCCGGTCCGGTCGTGGAAGGCCTCCACCTGATCCTCGATCTCCGCAACGACAGTGCGGCGTTCATCGGTATTGAAGAGCTTGGCGTTCACGAACACCATCATCAGGCTGGCCTTCGAACTGTCGTTGTACAACAACCCATCGTAGAACGGCAGTGAACGGATATGCGCCAGCAGCGAATCCATCTCCGCCGCATTCGCCGGTGCCTTCCGCATGACCGGTTGCACCTTGAAACGTTTCAACGAATCATCCCGGATCAACTCGTACAGATGTGCTTCGCTGAACACACTGTCGACCCCACGGATGGAGTGCAACGAACGGCCGAGTTCATACCATGCTCCGAAATTCGCCGGTGTATAAAGCTGGCCTCCCTGCGTGCCGATCACAAGCACGTTGCCGTCCTCCGCGAAGGTGTGGAGGAAACGTTGGTACTCGACGTAAGCGCTATCCGTTTCCGGTAGCAGGCCCCCGTGCTTGTAGTTCATCTCCACGCGGGTGGCCATGTAGCCCATGAACACGGTGATGATCCCCACGGCGATCAACATCGCCATACGGTTCCGCAACACTCGGTTCGCCAGCCAGGACCACATGCTCAGGGTGCCCACGTTCCCGAT
Source organism: Flavobacteriales bacterium UBA3364 (assembly GCA_002360495.1). Lineage (GTDB taxonomy): Bacteria > Bacteroidota > Bacteroidia > Flavobacteriales_F > PHOS-HE28 > PHOS-HE28. The sequence continues at coordinate 9,332 of DEQO01000089.1, read as the reverse complement.
GTGCGGGAAGTGACGGGCAAAGGTGCGAAATGCGCGGTGGACCGACAGGCTGCGATCAGAAGACGAAGGAACTCGTCAGTTTGAACACGAAATTGTCCGAGGAAGCGTCGAAGGCATAGGATCCGTGGCGGTAGTACACGCCGACACCCAGATTGCTGAACACCCCGTCGATGACGACCCCTCCCTCCAGGAACGGCTGGGCCAATGGCTTGAAGGTGTAGCCGACATGGTCCTGGGGCCGGTCCAATGCCCCGACCGCAGCATTGTACACCACACCGGGACGCGGCTTGAAGTGCTTGCCCTTGGCCAGGAGCGTACCGAAGCTGTGCTTCAGGTGGAACGCCACGTAACGGTCCGCCAGGAACTCGTTCGCGACCATGGTCTGGAATGTATTGTCCGCAGCGAGCAAGAGGGTGTTCTTCTCCTTTTCCAAGCTCTTCCCGTTGGTTCCCCGGAGGTCGTACAGGTAGGGGTACGGGGCGTTCGGATCGGCGATCCCTCCCATGAGGCGCAAGCTGAGATCACCCACCAGCCGCAAATGGAACACCTTGTCGATGGATGCATTGAACCGCCATGTCTCCAGATCTCCTTCCCAGAGCCCGGAGAATGAGCGGAAAGCACTGACCGAGAGAACCGGCCATTTCGTGCCCAGCGCCAGTTCGCGGTCCGGAAGGCGGGCGATGCGCTCGCGGAAAGCGAAACGGATCCCCATGGTGATACCCCCGGTCAGGAACTCGTTGCGCAACACCGTCACCCCTTCCGAACGTCGGTCCAGGTAGTTGTAGCCGATCAGGTTCTGGCGAAGCTCGCGTTCGGTGCCAAGCCACATCTTCAACGAACTGTTCACCCGGAACGCGAATTGGGCACCGTAACGTTCATTGCGATCCATCCGGTCCATGTAGATCAGGCGTGTGCTCTCGCTGGTGATCAACGGTCGCGGTCCCTCGAAGGCCACGCCACCACTTTCGACCACATCGTTCTCGTAGAACATGCGCAAGGAAAGATCCCTGCCATACCACGGTTTGATCGTCAGGAAGCCGCCATACTTGGCGGTCTCGTCCTTGAAGCCATAGCCATAGTATCCGCCCAAGGAAGCGTAGCGCGTCACCCTGTCGTTCGTGGCCAACCCCATACCCAACCGGAATCCTTCGTATGCGTTGTAGCGCATCACCTTATCGAGCAGCAGATCGATCGGCCCGATAGGCAATCGACCCGTGGTCAATGCGGTGAACCACTTCACCTTCTTGTCCAGATCGATCGCATCGCCAAGGCTATCGATGACGTGGTAGGTCTTCAACGCCTTGGCATCGAGCGGGTCGGTGCGCAAGGAGTTCCAGTAATCCTCTGATTGACGCGTGCTCATGCGGTCCATCACCAGTTCGGGCCCGCGCACTTCCTTGCGTTGCACATCCGCATCCACCTCGATCCCGCGCAGGTAGGTGCGCGTTACGCCATAGGGTTTACCGATACCGAGCGAAACATTGTCCATGTAGATGAACGCGTTCAACTGTGTCGGGAACCAGGCCTTCCCTTCCACCTTCTCATGCAACTGCTGGAAACGGATACTGAAGTTCTCATCACGCTCCGCCGCTTCGGCCGTGACGTTCTGCACCGCGTATCCACCCGTGTGGATGTAAAGCAAGCCTTTGAGCCCGTCGAAATTGGTACGGCTGCGCGGCCGGTAGCTGATCACATAAATACTGTCGACCCCGCTGTACAGCGTGTCCTCGAGCAGGAAGAGGTACTTGTTGGTACTGCCCGGTGCCAACGGACCCAGATAGAACTTCTGACCGATGCTTATCTGCGGCTCGTAGATGCTGAAGGTCTTGGTCTGCGCAGCGAGCGCAAGGAAAGAGGGGTCCTTCAACCCGCTCACGCGCATGGCCAGCACCTCCTCCTTCTCGGAAGCCGGCGGAATGAAGCTCTTCCGCGTGGCGCTCTCCATCAGGAACAGATACTGACTGTCGAAGAAGGCCAGGGTCTCACGGTCGCTCGTGTCCAACGCGGCCATGCGCGCGCTGTCGGTCCGTAATGCGCTGTCCACTTCGGCGGTGAACACCGTCTTGCTGTAACTGGTGTAGCGATGCGGTCGTTCGCGCATGCCATCGTTCAGCCTTCGATCCGCGGTCGCTCGCTTGATGATCCTATGCGCCGGGTTCTCCGTGGGAAGAATGTCCACAGCTCTCAACTCCGCCACCACCTCGGTCATCTTCACGACGACGGGAGCCGTTCCATCCACAACGACCTCCACGGTGGCGTACCCCACGTATGTAAGCCTGAGGCGCGCCGGCAAGCCTGGCACGCGCAGGCTGAATTTGCCATCGATGTCGGTGGTCGCACCTTCGCGCTCCCCGATGACGATGACCGGAACGAAGGCCAGCGGCTCGCCGCTGCGTTCATCCACCACACGCCCCTGCACAAGGGTCTGGGCATGGGAGCTGACCGTGCCGAGCACACCAAGCAGCAGGAGCAGAGAAAAAGATCGCAGCATGGGCAGGGACATCGGCCGTAGGACGATGGAGGGGTGCCGAAAGTAACAGGGGTGACCTTCAACCCCGCATCACGCTGCACCACCTGTAACTTGCGGTCATGTTCGCCGCCGCCCGGGATGCCCTTGAATGGTCGCGCAAGACCACACCGCGCCGCCTGCGCAATGCGGCCGGTCTGTGGACAAGCTACCAAAGCGCGAAGCGAACGAAGGATCCGCGCATCGGAGGTCTGCCCTTCAGCATCAGCTTCGAGCCGACCACCGCTTGCAACCTGCGCTGTCCCGAATGTCCGAGTGGCTTGCGCAGCTTCACCAGGCCCACCGGCAATTTGAAGCAGGACCTCTTCAACCGGGTAATCGACGAGCTGGCCCCCGACCTCTGGGCGCTCACCTTCTATTTCCAAGGCGAGCCGTACATCAACCCGGATTTCCTGGACATGGTGCAGGTGGCGAGCGGTCGTGGCTTGTACACCAACACCAGCACGAATGCGCATTTCCTGACCGAGGAGAAAGCAGAGGCCACGGTGCGGAGCGGTTTGTCACGGCTCATCATCTCCTTGGACGGCACGGACCAGGGCACATACTCCGCCTATCGCCGTGAGGGGGAGCTGGCGAAGGTGATCGAGGGTGCCGAGCGGATCGTGAAATGGAAGAAGAAGCTGAAGAGCCTCACGCCGCATGTGGTGTTCCAGTTCCTGGTGGTGAAGCCGAACGAACACCAGATCCCTGAAGCACGGGCACTGGCCAAACGGATCGGGGTGGACGATCTCTGGCTGAAGACCGCGCAGGTCTACGAGCCGAAGGACGACCATCCACTGATCCCGACGCAACAACGGTATGCGCGGTATCGCCGCAGTGCAAGCGGCGTGTGGGAAGTGAAGAACAAGCTGGAGGACAACTGCTGGAAGATGTGGCACAGTTGCGTCATCACTTGGGATGGGCGTGTCGTACCCTGCTGCTTCGACAAGGACGCGCACCATGTGCTCGGCGATCTGCGCACGCACAGTTTCCGCGAACTCTGGCACAGTGAAGCCTACAATGACTTCAGGCGGTCACTGCTGCATTCGCGCAGCAGCATCGAGATGTGCAGGAATTGCTCGGAGGGTTCGCCGGTCTGGGCCTAGACCTTCATGATGTCCTTCTCCTTCGCCTCGACATGCGCTTCGGCCTTCTTATTGTAGATGCCCGTCAGCTTCTCCACATCGGCTTCGAAACCCTTCGCGGTGTCCTCAGGCAGGCCCTCCTTCTTGGCGGCCTTGATGGTTTCCATCGCTTTTTGACGGCTGCTGCGAATGCCCACTTTGGCGTGTTCGCCCTCGGCGTGTGCAGCTTTCACCAGCGCTTTGCGGCGCTCCTCGGTCAGCATGGGGACGTGGATGATCACGCTCTCGCCGTTGTTGCTGGGGTTGAAACCCAGGTTGGCACCGATGATCGCCTTTTCGATCGCGTCGATCAGCTTCTTCTCCCAAGGCTTCACAAAAAGCGTTCGAGCATCACCCGTGTTCACGGAAGACACTTGCGAAAGCGGCACCATCTGGCCGTAGTAGTCCACCCGAACAGTATCCAACATACCCGGGCTGGCGGCTCCGGCGCGCACTTTGGTCAGTTCCTGCTCAAGGTGGTCAACGGCTTTGCGCATATGCTCCTCGCACTGCTTCACGGCTGCTGCTGCATCGATCATGGTCGTAGGGAATAGAGGAGCGCAAAAATAGCGGCTCGTTCGGTTGACGAGGTGATCAGAACTCCACCAGTGTGCCCACCTTCTCACCGGCCACCAGGCGGCCCAGGTTGCCGGGCTTGTTCATGTCGAATACGATGATGGGCAGGTTGTTCTCCTTGCACAACGTGAAGGCGGTCATGTCCATCACGTTCAGGCCCTTGTCGTAGACCTCGGCGAAGGAGATGCTGTCATACTTGGTGGCGGTCTTGTCCTTTTCGGGATCGGCCGTGTAGATGCCATCCACGCGGGTGCCTTTCAGGATGACATCCGCTTCGATCTCGATGGCGCGCAAACTGGCCGCGGTATCCGTCGTGAAATAGGGATTGCCCGTGCCAGCCCCGAAGATCACCACGCGCCCTTTCTCCAGATGGCGCACGGCACGACGCCGGATGAAGGGCTCGGCGATCTGCTCCATCTTGATGGCAGTGAGCAGTCGTGTTTTATAGTTCTTTGCCTCCAACGCGCTCTGCAAGGCCAGGCTGTTGATCACTGTGGCCAGCATGCCCATATGATCACCTTGCACACGATCGATGGCGCCTTCCGCCTGCATGCCGCGATAGATATTGCCTCCACCGATCACCACCGCCACTTGCACACCGGCGTTGGCGATCGCTATGATCTCATCGGCGTATTGGTTCAGGCGATCGCTTTCGATGCCGTAGTTCTTGCCACCCATGAGGCTTTCACCGGAGAGCTTCAGGAGGATGCGTTTGTACTTGTGTGCCATGCTTCAATGCGCCTTGGGGTGGTGAAGGTATCGGGTGTTGTGCGGGTGAAAAATACGTGCGTCTTCTTGACCGCTCGTCGATGCCGCAAAAAAGAACGGCCCCTGTACGAAGGGGCCGTTCCAAGGATGATCACCGTGATCACACCGTGAGCGAGTGACGTTTGAAGCCGGTCGCGGTCAGGTCCTTGTCCTGGTTCTTCAGGTATTGCTCCACGCTCAGCTTGTTGTCCTTGATGAACTCCTGGGCGAGCAGGGTGCTCTCCTTGAAGAACTTGTTCAAGCGACCTTGCGCGATCTTCTCGGCCATATCGGCGGGCTTGCCCTCCTGGATGGCGAGTTCCTTGCCGATCTCGAGTTCCTTGTCGATCACGCTCTGGGGAGTGCTGGCCTTGTCCAAGGCAATGGGGCCCATGGCGGCGATCTGCATCGCAACATCCTTTGCCGCCGTCTCGAATCCGGTCTTGTTCAATCCTACGATGCTGGCCACCTTGTTCCCGGGGTGGTTGTATGCGTAGACGAAGGGGGCCTTCACTTCGGCACATGCGCTCACGTCGATCTTCTCGCCGATCACGCCTGTCTGTTCGATGAGCTTTTCTGCGATGGTGAGCCCGTTTGTATCATAGGCAGTGGCTTTCAGTCTTTCCACGCTGTCGATCCCCTTCTCAAGGGCGATGGTGGCCATACGCTCGGCCATAGCGGAGAAGTCGCCGTTCTTGGCAACGAAGTCGGTTTCGCAGTTCACGCAAACGAGTACACCATGCGTGCCGTCCGCGCTCGTCTTTGCGATCACGAGGCCTTCCGTAGCATCGCGGTCAGCGCGCTTCGCGGCCACTTTCTGGCCTTGTTTGCGCAGGACATCGATCGCGAGATCGAAGTCGCCGTTGGCCTCGGTGAGGGCCTTCTTGCAATCCATCATGCCAGCGCCGGTGATCTGGCGCAGCTTGTTCACATCAGCGGCGGTAATTGCCATCGTGCTCATAGTTGAAGATCATTGGGGCCGACGTTCATCGGCCCGTAGGAATGGATCAGGCGTTCTCCTCGGCAGAGGTATCGTTGGTTGCAGCCACCTCCTCACCAGCTTCCTCGGCACCTTCTTCGGGCGCTTCGTCAGTAGCGGTCTTGTCGTTCTTGCGCTCCTCGACACCTTCGTTGATCGCGGCGATCATCACGTCCACGATCAATTCGATGCTCTTGGTGGCGTCGTCGTTGGCAGGGATCGGGAAGTCCACTTTGCTCGGATCGCTGTTGGTATCGACCATGGCGAAAGTGGGGATACCGAGCTTGCGCGCCTCGGCGATCGCGATGTGCTCCTTCACGATGTCCACCACGAACAGTGCGCTGGGCAGGCGGGTGAGGTCGGCGATGGAACCCAGGTTCTTCTCCATCTTCTCGCGCTGGCGGCTTACTTGGAGACGCTCGCGCTTGCTCATGTTCTCGAAGGTACCATCGGTCTTCATGCGATCGATGGTCGCCATCTTCTTGATCGTACGGCGGATGGTGCCGAAGTTCGTGAGCATACCACCGCTCCAGCGCTCGGTGACATAGGGCATGCCGGTCGGCTTCACCTTCTCGGTGACGATGTCCTTCGCCTGCTTCTTGGTAGCAACGAACAACACCTTCTTGCCACCACGGGCGATGCTCTTCATGGCCGCAGCAGCCTCTTCGAGCTTCACTGCGGTCTTGTTCAGGTCGATGATGTGGATCCCCTTCTTCTCATCGAAGATGTAGGGGGCCATATTGGGGTTCCACTTGCGCTTGAGGTGGCCGAAGTGGACACCAGCGTCGAGCAATTGCTTGAATTCGAGACGTGCCATGTTGTTTAGTTCACTTTCCTTGTTCCCGTTGATACAGGCATCCCGCTGGTAGCCTTCGTTGCCGAAGAGTCCAGCGGGATTGGATCCTGAACAAGCGTTGGGACCTTAACGCTTGCTGAACTGGTAACGCTTACGCGCTTTCTTGCGTCCGAACTTCTTCCGTTCCACGGCGCGTGGGTCACGGGTCATGAGTTCTTCGGCCTTGAGTTTCGGTTTGTGCTCGGCGTCGATCTTCACCAAGGCGCGAGCGATGCCCAGGCGCACTGCATCCACCTGGCCGGTGATGCCACCACCATCCACGGTAGCGACCACATCGTATTTGCCTACGGTATCGGTGAGCTTGAACGGTTGCTGCAGTTTGAACTGCTGCATGGTCACCGGGAAATAATCCTGGCCATCACGGCCGTTCACGGTGATCTCACCCGTGCCTGGAGTGAGGGTGATGCGGGCGATCGCGGTCTTGCGACGGCCGAGGCTGAGGGTAGGCTCCATGCTTACTTGATGGTGTTCAGATCGAACTTTCGAGGCTTCTGCGCGGCATGCTTGTGCTCGGAACCAACAACCACATGCAGGTTGCTGAAGAGACGACGGCCGAGGCGGTTCTTCGGGAGCATGCCACGAACTGCGATCTCCAACATGGCCTCAGGCTTGCGGGCCATCAGGTTCTTGGCAGGCTCGCGGGTCTGACCTCCGGGGTACATGCTGTACCGCTGATATTCCTTCTCGGCCATCTTCTTGCCGGTAAGACGGATCTTATCGGCGTTGATGATGATCACATGGTCACCGCAGTTCACGTGCGGGGTGAAGGTGGTCTTGTGTTTGCCGCGGACGAGCATCGCCACTTTACTGGCGAAGCGGCCAAGTACTTCATTTTCAGCGTCTACCAGCAGCCATTCTTGCTGCACGGTGGCCGTGTTGGCCATGCTGGTGGTGTAGGTCGTCGATGCCACTTGAACGTGGGTTTAATGGGCTATTTTCCCGGAAACGGGGTGCGAAGATAGATCCTTCTTCGGGAAAACCAACAAACCCTTGTTCACAGCGGATCTATAGTGGGGGGCGCCTGGGGGAGATACTCTCAGATCACACCCAGCTCCTTCCCGACCTTGGCGAAAGCCGATAATGCCCGATCGATATGCGCCTCGGAATGCGCCGCGCTCAGTTGCACCCGGATCCGCGCCTTGTCCTTCGGGACAACCGGATAGAAGAAGCCGATCACATAGATCCCCTCATCCAACAGCCTGTCGGCCATGACCTGGCTCAACTTGGCATCACCGAGCATCACCGGTACGATCGCCGCTCCAGCGCCGACCGTCTTGAACCCGAGCTTTTCGATCCCTGTCCGGAACCGGACCACGTTCGCCTCCAGCTTGTCCCGTAGCTCGGTCGACCTGCTCAACAGATCGAGCACAGTGATGGACGCACCGACGATCGATGGAGCCAATGAGTTACTGAACAAATACGGCCTACTGCGCTGGCGCAAGAGGTCGATGATCTCTTTGCGGGCACTGGTATAACCACCCATGGCGCCGCCCAGCGCTTTGCCCAACGTGCCGGTGATGATGTCCACACGCCCGGTGACCCCGCAGTGCTCGATGCTGCCGCGACCGGTCTTGCCGATGAACCCCGCGGCGTGGCATTCGTCCACCATCACCAAGGCCTCGTACCTATCGGCCAGATCACACACGCCCTTCAGGTCCGCCACGATACCATCCATGCTAAAGACCCCATCGGTAACGATCAGGATGTGGCGCGCACCGTCGGCGCGGGCCATTTTCAGCTGGCCTTCGAGATCGGCCATGTCGTTGTTCTCGTACCGGTACCGACGGGCCTTGCACAACCGCACACCGTCGATGATGCTCGCATGGTTGAGTGCATCGCTGACGATGGCATCCATCTCGGTGAGCAGCGGCTCGAACACGCCACCGTTCGCATCGAAGCATGCCGCGTACAGGATCGTGTCCTCGGTGGAGTGGAAGGCCGAGAGTTTCGCCTCCAGCTCCTTGTGGATGTCCTGTGTTCCGCAGATGAAGCGCACACTGCTCATGCCGAATCCATGCGAATCCAGCGCGGCGTGCGCGGCCTTCACCACAGCGGGGTGTGAGGACAATCCCAAGTAGTTGTTGGCACAGAAGTTCAGGACGGAGCGACCGTTGACGGTGATCTCCGCCCCTTGCTCGCTGGTGATGACGCGTTCGCGCTTGAAGAGGCCGGCCTCTTCGATGGTGGCGAGTTCGTTCTTGAGGTGCTGTTGCAGGCTGCCGTACATGATGTGGGGTCGATGGGTGCGCAAAGGTGCGAACCAAGGCCGTTCCCCTACACCATGATCGCCATCGCGGCGGCCATGACCACCATCACCAGGTCTTCAACGATGGTGACCGTACTCATGGGCAGGTTGAAACCCGTGCCCAGGCAGGCACAACGGATGCTCTGCTTGTTGAGCACCGCACGCACGACCCCGACCAGGCTGAAGCCCATGACCACGACCGTCACCACGTTCGTGATGAAGGGCGCGGCATCCACGAGATAGGCAAGGCCCAGACCCAACTCGATGAAGGGATAGACCGATCCGTATCCGCGCCATTG
>DEQO01000168.1 GCA_002360495.1 Flavobacteriales bacterium UBA3364 | reverse complement strand
TCGATGTAGCTGAAGACCACGTTGTACACACCGCGTTCACGCGTACTTCGCGTGCGCCCAAAGCCGGTATCCATGCCGGCCAGCGTTTGGATCTCCAGGGCGATGTGTTCGATGACGTGGCCCATCCAGGTACCGCGCTTGACGCGCGACCAGAACCCGCCCTCATGGTCCTCACTGCACCGATGGCTGTACATGCTGGGCAGCAGGGCTTGGATGCGTTCGAGGAAACCAGGGATCTTATCGGTCGGCCGCTGCTCCAGATCCTCGATATCGAGGCGCATGACGATGAGGTGGTGCCGTTTGACCGACCAATAGTTGGGGCCACGCATGGCCTTGAGTTCGAGGATGCGCATGGTAAGTGTGCTGTGTTCGACGGCCTTGGAACGGACCTTCCGGCCGTCAATGGCGGAAGATAGGGACAGCCGGTTGTTCATCAAAACTCCATGCGGACTTCACCTCCCGGTACGATCCCCCTACTTTCGCATCAGGTCGGTCCTAGGCACCTAGGCTACGGATCTTACGGGGGCGGGGGATAAACACCTGGAATGACACCCAAAGGCAAGCTCATCGCCATCGGCGGTAACGAGGACAAGGGCAAGGAGCCGGAAGCCGGCCACAACTCGAAGGTCTTCACCCACAGCTTCATCGAAGAAGGCATCCTCCGCCGCGTAGTGGACGAGATCGGTGGCCCCGGTAAACGCATCGCGGTGATCACCAGCGCAAGCAGCATCCCGGAGGAGGTGGGCCAGAACTACGTGGAGGCCTTCGGACGGTTGGGGGCGACGAACATCGATATCATGGACATCCGTGATCGGGGTGATGTGAGGCCGGACATGATCAAACGGCTGGCGAAGGCCGATGGTGTGATGATGAGCGGCGGCAACCAGCTCCGACTGACCACCATATTCGGTGGCACGGCCTTCCTTCAATTGATGAAGCGGCGGTACGAAGAGGAAGCGGGCTTCGTGATCGCCGGCACCAGCGCAGGTGCCATGTGCATGAGCAGCACCATGATCTACCAGGGCCACAGCAGTAGTGGTCTCATCAAGGGCGGTGTGAAACTCACCACCGGCGCGGCGCTCATCCACGATGTGATCATCGACAGCCATTTCGTGGAACGTGGGCGTTTCAGCCGTCTGACACAGGCCGTGGCGGCGAATCCCGCGGCGATCGGGATCGGCTTGGGCGAGGATACCGGTGTGGTGATCACCAATGCGGACATGCTGGAGACCATTGGCAGCGGGCAAGTGATGATCTTCGACGGACACGATATCACCTACAGCGACTATGCCGATGTGGAAGAAGGTGAACCCTTCAGCATTGAAGGCATGAAGGTCCACATCATCTCCAAGGGCCACAGTTATAGTGTGCAACAGCGGGCTTTCTCGGCGGTGAGGGTGCCGGTGCGGAGTTGATGGAACGGCCTCCGACCATGGGGGCGCTGCCAGGCTGAGCGCAGCACATCCGTACAGTGCTACTTTCGACCTATGCACGTGGTCTTCTTCATCGGTCCGCTCTGTGCGTTCCTGTTCGCTTGCTCACCGTCGGAACCGGCTGCACATTACGTTCTTGATACGGAAGGCGCGCTCGATCCGCGGATGGGAACACGTCTCGACAGCCTTTTCCGATCCCATGAGGACCGCACGGGGAACGAGATCGCCTTGGTAACGCACGCGACCTTCCATGGAAGAAGTGCCAAGGACTTCGCCATATCCTTCGGTGATTCGACGGGCGTAGGAAAGAAGGTCCGGGACAACGGCGTAACGATCGCTTTCAGCAAAGCACGGCGCGAGGTTTTCATCGCCACCGGCCGCGGGACCGCCAAGGTGCTGCACGACAGCATTTGCCAACGGATCATCGATCGCGAGATGCTGCCGCGTTTCAAGCAAGGGGACACGAACAGTGGGTTATGGTACGGTTGCATCGGTCTCGTCGAGTTCCTGGAAAGACCCAAGAACCGGATACCGTGAGCATGGAACGCCGACATTTCAAGCTTGCCCAAGGCTATCTGAACATCGATGCCGATGCATTGATCTTCACCCGCTCGGGCAACTGGCAGGAGGCCGAAGCTGCGCAAGAGCGCTCCACGGTGCAGCAGGCAAGCCAGTTACCCAGGATCTTGACGGGCGTCATCCTGGTCGTTGTCGGTGGCTTGTTCTTCGGCCTGGGGAAGCTTCGTTCCGCGACCGGCGGCGGCTCCATAGTGCTCGCACTGGGCCTGGTCGGGCTCGGGATCTTCAAGATGTACCAGCTTCTGAACGACGACTTCGGACCGGTCTTCCGCATCCCCTTCGCCAAAGTGCAACAATTGAAGTTCAGCGACGATCACCTGGTGATCGACTTCCTCGACGCCAGCTTCAAACCACAACACTTGAGCGTTTTGGTCACTGTTGATGCCGGCATCTACGCGGAAGGACTCTGGCATGGCCTACGCAAAGAGGATCGGCCGCGCCGATAACTTCGCGCCCCATGTCCACCGACCCTATCATCAAGCGTTTCCGCACTGTCGCCATCGCCGAAGGCTGGAGCTTCCTGCTCCTGCTGTTCGTAGCCATGCCCTTGAAATACATCTTCGATGCACCACTGGCCGTCAAGATCGTCGGGTGGGCGCATGGTGTGCTTTTCATCGGGTATTGGGTCCTGGCCGTGCCGCTCTTCACGAAATTGAAGTGGGACCTTGAGCGCATCATCGGACTGGGACTTGCGTCCCTCCTCCCCTTCGGCACCTTCGTCATGGAACGCAAGTGGCTGCGGTGATCGGCCCCACAAGTGAGGAGATCGTTCCCCATGTTCCACTGTTTTGCGGGTCGCCCCCGGCAGTAGGAGCTGGTATTTGAACGACCTTCCAGCGATGGTCCCGGCCGATCATAACGACAACGGAAGGACGGTCGGTCGAGATCGGTGCGTACCTTGTACCTGACGGTCCAACGGAGGGACGAATTTCTCCGATCACCCGAACAAACCGACCCATCATGAGCAACGAAAGAACCAATGGGATCCTCGGATTCCTCGCAGGTGCCGCTGTTGGCGCAGCCCTCGGCGTACTCTTCGCACCTCGTTCCGGCAAGGAGACGCGCGACCGCATCCGCAGCAAGGCCGGAGAGGCGAAGGACGAGCTGGATGACCTTATCGAGCGAGCGCAGGGCGAATGGAGCAAGGCCAAAGGCCGGGCCGCCGATGCTGCTTCCATGACGAAGGATGAGGTCACCGATTTCGTGCGCTTCCTATTCGAGGAGGGCAGGGACCTGAAGGACCGCCTGGGGCGCGATGCCGCGGAGTCGGCCGAAGAGGCCGCTGCCCGGGCGAAAAAGGCGGCGGAGAACATCCGCCACAGCGCGAACTAAGATGAGCGGATCCCACCAACGTTACGCTCGCTACACGCGACCTGAAGAGGACGGACCGGATATCGGTCTGTACATGCAGGCCGTGAGCGATGATGCCAAGGCCTGGTTCGAGGCCCAGAAGGCCGTGACCAAGTTGGAAGTGAGCGAACAACTCGGCAAGCTGTCCAGCAAGGTGATGCTCGTGGCCGTCGTCGGCTTGATCGTCGCCACGGCGTTGATGCTGTGGTTCGTCGCTCTCGCCCTCTGGTTCGGTCAATTGCTGGCCAACAACGCACTGGGCTTCCTGCTGGCAGGTGGTGTCTTCCTGGTGTTGGGCGGGATCTTCTTCCTGGTCTGGCGTTCCGTCCTGCGGGACAAGGTGACGCTGGCCGTTATCAACGCGATGCATGGGGAAGATTGAGGCATACCGAAGTCTGGCCGAGGTACGCGACCATAAGCAGCGGCTCAGGGCCGAGCGCGATCGGGTCCAGGAAGGGCTGAAGGCACAGCTTGAATTGGTCCGTGAACCCGCTTTCCGCAAGGGCCTGATGGGCGATGCCTTTGGCGATATGCTCCAGGCCTGGCGGCCCCTGAAACGCATTTCCCATTTGCTGGGCGGAACCGCTGGCACCACCAGTAAGGTGCTTGGTGTGGCCCTGGGTGCAAAGGCGAAGACACCTACAGGCAGGATCATGGTGGCCCTTGCGGGCTTCGTATTGCCCGCCTTGATGGAGAAATTCGGCACGGCATCCGGAATGACCTCCGAGAAGCTTCAACGCGAACTCGGCGTTTCGTGGGAACGGGTGAAGGAGTACGTGAACGAACGCCGCACAGCGCGGGAAGAAGCACACAACGAATGACCGGTTCCGACGGGCTGCAGCGGTACGTGTATACACTGATGGCCGTCATCCTGACGGTGGTGGCCTTGTACTTCGGCAAGGACCTTATCCTGCTCTTCGTTGTTTCCGGGCTGCTGGCCTTCCTGTTGCTGCCGATGGCGCGCAAGGTGGAGGTGATGGGACTTCCACGCTGGGCTGGAGCGCTCACCGCTACGTTGGTCATGCTCTTCCTGGTGCTCGGCACCTTCTTCCTGGCCGGCTGGCAGCTCACCCGCTTCGGAGATGACCTTCCCACCCTGCAGGCGGCCTTCTCCGAAAAGGGAAAGACGCTCCGTTCCTATATCGAGGACCGGGCGCACATCAGCCAGCGCGACCAACTCAAGTGGTTCAACGCACGCGTTGCCGAGATGGCCAGCTCCGGAGGCATGATCGTGATGCAGCTATTCTCCGGGACCGGTGCCGTGCTGGCTTCCATCGTGCCCATCCCGATCATCGTTTTCCTGCTGTTGTTGTTGAAGGACAAATTCCGCACCTTCTTCGAACAATTGGGGAAGACCCGCGATGGACTTGTGCTCGAGATCATGCAGAACGTCTCGAAGCTGTCACGGAAGTACTTGCGTGGCGTCCTACTTGTGATCGTGATCCTGGGCGCTCTGAGCAGTTTGGGGTTCCTCCTGCTCGACCTGAAATATGCCATCCTGCTGGGCTTCACCATAGGCTTCCTGAATGTGATCCCCTATGTCGGCGTTCTGGTCGGCAGCCTCATCCCGATCGTGATCGCCTTGGTGACCAAGGACTCCATCATGTACGCCGTGGGCGCGCTAGGTGTTTGCTTGATCACGCAGTTCCTGGAGAACAACTTCATCACACCCAAGATCGTGGGCTCCAGTGTAAGTGTGAACCCGTTGGCCAGCATCGCCGCATTGATCGGCTTCGGACTGTTATGGGGCGTTGTGGGCATGGTGCTTGCGATCCCCATCACCGGTATGCTGAAGATCGTTTGTGATTCGATCCCGTCGTTGAAGCCGTACGGCTATATCCTCGGAGAGGACGTGGATTATCCGGATGAACAACAGATCCACCTGCCGTTCATCAATCCGCGTAAGGTGAAGGCACCGCTGATCGTGCCGCCCAGCGAAGGTTTGGGGAGGTAACACTCCTCAACGTATGGGCATGGACATTCATGTCCATGGACGTCCTTCCAGTTGAACAATACCTACCGGAAGATCGCGGTGTGGAACTCACCATCGGGACCCACATGCCCGCGGTACATTCCGCTGCAATTGAAGTCCAATACGATGTTGCCGTTGCGATCGATCGCGATCAAACCGCCATCGCCGTCCAAGGGTGGCAGCTTCTCATGCACGACAATGCGCACCGCTTCCTGCAATGACAAGCCCTTGTAGCTCATCAGGGCATGTACATCATGCGCAGCAACAGCCCGGATGAAACTCTCGCCGTGACCGGTACAACTCACCGCGCAGGTGGCATCGTTGGCATAGGTGCCCGCTCCGATGATCGGGCTGTCCCCGATGCGCTGCCATTTCTTGTTCGTCATTCCACCCGTGCTCGTCCCTGCAGCCAGATGGCCGTTCCCATCCAAGGCCACCGCACCGACGGTCCCGAATTTCTTCTCCTTGTCACTGTGGTCCAACTGGACCCGATCCGTCCCCGCCATCTCCTTCCATTGCTGGTAACGGAAGTCGTCGAAGAAGTAGAGATCATCCTCCAGGACGGCTTTCTGCTTATGCGCGAATTCAAAGGCGCCTGCCCCGCTGATCAGCACATGGCCGCTGCGGTCCATGACGATGCGTGCCAAGGTGATGGGGTTCTTCACGTTCTGGACGCTGGCAACAGCACCGGCCCGCAGGTCGCTGCCGTTCATCAGGCTGGCATCCATCTCGTGCTGCCCGTCGGCATTGAACACCGATCCCTTCCCCGCATTGAACAACGGCGAGTCCTCCAAGGCGCGGATCGCGGCCTCGACCGCATCCAATGCGGGGCCACCTTGTTGCAGCACCGCATGACCGCGACGCAATGCCAGATCCAGCGCTTCGCGGTAGGCCTTCTCTCGCGCCGGGGTCATCAATTCGGGAGCGATCGTCCCGGCGCCTCCGTGGACCGCCAATGCTGTCTTCGTCATTTCCGTTCTATCTGGGAGCCACGAATGTAGACCCGGCCAAGGACCGCCTGCCAGGGTGGGCAGGAAGCTGTCAACAGCGGATCGGGCATGATCGCCCCGCGCCGGTGGAATGAAGAAGCCCCGGTGGTCCGGGGCTTCGGTCAACAGGTCCGGCCGGCAGGGTCAGTAGGTGATCAATACGCCGTCCGCGAGGAACATGAGGTTGTTCTCCGGCTCGGTGATCTTCTCGATCTCCTCCTTGCTCTTGCCTGCATCTTCAGCATAGTGGCGCAGCGTGGCCACATCCAACTCCTCGCGGGTGGCGGTGCCCTGCATTACGGCGCGCTTGCCTTCAAGTCCTTTTGTTGGCACAAAGAAGCCATAGTCCTTGAAACGCACCTTCATCACATCACCGTCGGGCAGTTTCACGTCCATCCAGCAGCC
>DEQO01000199.1 GCA_002360495.1 Flavobacteriales bacterium UBA3364 | reverse complement strand
TCCTGCCCTTTCACATCGGCGATGTCCACCGGATAGGTGCGGCTGCTGTTGGCGAACTCCGCCTCGATGTCCACGACGGTCGGCTGGACGGGCGCTCGTCCGTGCAACAGGTCCACTACTTCGCGAAGCTGGTCCACGCCATACACCGTAAGTCCCGTAACGATGGCCGCTTCGCGTGCATTCGCAGCTGGTAGGATGATGCCTTTGAATCCCTGGCGCTTCGCCTCCAGTGCGATGGGCAAGGCGCCCTTGATCGGCCGAACACCGCCGTCCAGGGAAAGCTCCCCCATCACCAGGTGGGTCTCCAGCATTTCAGCAGGCACTTGTTCGGTGGCCGCGAGAAGTCCGACGGCCAACGGCAGATCGTACGCCGTGCCCTCCTTTCGGATATCGGCAGGAGCAAGGTTGATCGTAACGCCTTTTCCACGCGGGAAATAGAGGCCGTTGTTCCGCAAGGCGGCATCCATCCGCTGCTGGCTCTCTTTTACGGCGCTGTCGGGCAGGCCCACGAGGAAGAAGAACGCACCGTTCTCCACGTTCACCTCGGCGGTGACGATGGTGGCGTTGATGCCGAACACGGCGCTGCCGAAGACCTTGACGAGCATGCGTTCCCTAATGCTGTTCGGCGCGGCGCGGGAGGGCGAGATCGCGTTCGATGTGATCGATGAAGGCGTGGATGATCTTGATGTGCACTTCCTGGATGCGGTCTGCATAACCGTTGTGCGGTACACGCACTTCCACGGTGCACAGTTCAGCAAGGCGACCACCGTCCTTGCCGGTAAGGCCGATCACATGCATGTGTTTATCGCGGGCCATTTCCGCAGCCCGCAATACGTTGGGGCTGTTCCCGCTGGTGCTGATAGCGAGAAGCACATCACCCTCCCGCCCATGGGCCTGCACGAACCGGGAGAACACATGCTCGAACCCATGATCGTTCCCAACGCACGAAAGGTGGCTGGGGTCACTGATGCTGAGCGCAGCGATCGGGCCACGATCGTCACGGAACTTACCGGTAAGCTCCTCTGCGAAGTGCATGGCATCGCACATGCTACCACCGTTGCCGCAACTGATTACCTTGGCCCCTTGCTTGAGGCAGTAGCTCATGAAAGCCGCGGCCTGTTCCACGGCGGTGATATTGGCCGGGTCGGCCAGGAAACGACCCAGCACATCACTGGCTTCCGTGAAATGGGAACGGATCCGGTCGACGCTCATCGTACCGGCGAAGATCGCAGATACATTGACACGGAGCGGAATTCCTTAACGACTTGCCTGCAGGCCCAGGGTACGCATGCCCTCCAGCCCGCGCTCCAGGAACGACTTGTACTCCGTTACATCCGGGGTGTAGCCCACCGGATCGGTGAGCAATTTGCCCTCCGGACTCAACAATGCGTAATACGGCTGGCTGCTGATGACGAAGGTCTCCAACTGAACGGTGCTCCACTTGTTGCCCTTGGTCAGAATGAGCTTCTGTTTCCCGGTACAGGTGACGTATTCGTGCTGTTGTTCCTTGGGCAGTTCGCGCTTGTCATCCACATAAAGCGAAACAAGCACGTAGTCGTTCTCGATGATCTCCTTCACGCCATCCACCGGCCACACATGCTCCTCCATCTTGCGACAGTTCACACAGGCCCAACCCGTGAAGTCGAGCATGACGGGCTTACCCACCGCCTTTGCATGGGCCAAAGCTTCATCGAGATCATGGAAAACCTCCGACTCCGCCGGGAGGATCCAACTGTACCAGACAGGTGGAGCCAGGCCGCTCATCAGGGCCAATGGGGTGAAGGTTCCCTTCTCCTTGTCCACACGCAAGCCGAAGGCCAGGTATCCGGTAACGACCGTGAACAATGCGATGAAACCCCAACGCAATGCCGAACGCGACTTCACCGGGCTGTCGTGCGGGAAACGAATGACGCCAAAGAGGTACAGTACGATGCCGATGGAGCATACGATCCAGACGACCATGAAAAGTTCGTAAGGAACGATATGCCATTGTTTTACCAGATCCGCGTTGCTGAGGAATTTGAAGGCCAGCGCCACTTCAGCGAAACCCAGTACCACTTTTACACTGTTGAGCCACCCACCGGAACGCGGCAAGCTGTTCAACCAGCTCGGGAACATGGCGAACAGTGCGAAGGGCAGGGCCAACGCCAATCCGAAGCCGGCCAGTCCGACGGTCAATGGCCACGGCCCCTCCGCTACGGTACCTGCCAACAAGGTCCCCAAGATCAACCCGGTGCAGGAGAACGAGACCAGCACCAGCACCAAAGCCATGAAGAAGGTCCCTAGAACGCCGGTGTACTTGCTCGCGTTCTGGTCCATCCGGTTCACCCAACTGCTCGGCAGTGTGATCTCGTAATACCCGAAGAAGGAGAAGGCGAAGACCAGGAAAACGATGAAGAACACCGCATTCAACCACTGGTTCGTACTGATGTCGTTGAAGATGTCACCGGAGATGGAATCCACCAGGTGGAACGGCAACGCGCAGAGCACGTAGATGGCGAAGATGAAGAACCCGTAAAGGAGCCCGTTCATGATCCCTTTCTTCTTGCTCTGTTCGCCCTTGGTGAAGAAGCTCACCGTGAGGGGTATCATGGGGAAGAAGCAGGGAGTGATCAAGGCCAGCAGCCCGCCCAGGAACCCTTTCAGGAAGGTCAACCAAAATGGATCAGGACCTTCCGCGATCGCCGAAGCCCCATCACCACCTTCTGCGACAGGGGCCGGCACCACCGGAGAATCCAGGTCAACGGTGCTCAACTTGTATTTGCACTCACCACCTGCGGTCACGGTCTTTACACCGATACTGATCGCGCCAGTGCTCAAATTCACGGTAAAGGGCACTGGATCCGGGAAAATGCATTGGGTATCATCACAAGCCTGGTAGTTCACCACGCCGGTGATGTCCTTCGCCTCATCGGTCACATACACTTCCTGCGCGAACGAAACGGCATGCTCGTACTTCCGCACTTCGATGCCGAACATTTCGTCCATGCCTTGGTGCATCTCCTTCCCATCCTCCACGGCCTTGGCCATGAAGCGCGCGTGGGCCACAGCGCTGTCGAGCACGAAACTGGTCGGTATCGGACCATCACCGAAGCTCTCCTGCGAGTAGATGTACCAGCCGTCCTGCACGGCAGCGGTGTAGCGCAACCGCCAGAGTCCGTCCTTCACCTTCTCGGTAGCCAGGGTCCAAACGACCGGTTCCTGCACCGCCGGGACGGCCTTGGTCAACGCGTCGCCTTTGATCGGGAAACCGCTCAACTCGAATTTGCCGCTTGTGAGCCCCGGAACGATGAAGAAGACCGTGGTCGGTGGCAGGCACATTTCATCGTTGCACGTCATGTACTCGAACGATCCCGTCACCGGGGCGCTCGGGTCATCCACCTTGATGCGTTGCGTGAAGACGGCTTCTTCCTTGAACTTCTTCACCACCATGCCGAACATCTCGTCGACACCCTCGATCACCTTATGACCCGTTTCCGTGGGCACACCCACTATCGTACGACCGGCCGTCGGATCCACTTTGATGGACGTTGGCCACGGACCCATGTCGCCGTAGTTGTTGGTCGAATAGACCGACCATCCGTGTTCGATACGGGCGGTGAAGACAAGGTTCCAATCGTCACCGATCTGCTCGGCGGAAATGGACCATCGGGTCGGTTCCTCGGGAGTATCGGCACCAGGTGGTTGCGCTTGGACAGCGATGAACAACAACCCGGACAAGAAACTCAGTAAGGCTCTCATGGATCAGGGCTTGGCCTCTGTTTTTGGCAGGTCCAAAGAGAAGGACACCACCTTGGGCGGAAGGCATGTCCTGTCGTTGCAGACCATGAACTCCACTTCACCCGTCAGAACGGGCACCCCAACGCCGGTCTCCTTGAAATGCTGTACGAAAACGACCGAACCGGAGTGATAGCGCACCTGCATTCCGAAGTTCGGATCGAACACCTCCACCGGCTTCGGTTCTTCAAGACCACCGACCGGTTGCACGGTCTCGTTCGGGGTGAACCTGATCGAGGTCGGTACTGGCCCCAAGTCGCTCTCAAGCCGGGTGGCGTACAGATGCCATCCTTCGTCCACCGTTGCTGTCATCTCCACGGCAACGAACCCATCCCTGGCAGGTGCGGTCGTGAAAGCCCATTTCACCGGACCTGTTGGGCCCAGTATGGACAACGCCGCTGATAAGACCAATGGATGCATCAGGCTTGGGTGGTGGCAAAAATAGATCCCCCCTGACGCAGGAATTCCAGCCGTTAACAAGATACTAGGGATCCTATCCGGCCCGACCGATCAAGGGATATCAACGCTCACCACCCGTGACACAGGAATGGTCATGCCGTATTTCAGCACGATGTTCTCCGGGTCGAAGGTCCAAATGGTGGTCTCCACGGCCTTCAGGCCTTCATCGTCCTGGAAAACGATACGGCATTTGCCGTGCTCACTATTGCCCAAGCGGGTGGCTTCCTCCATGTTGTGCAGGATGCCCGTCCGTTCACTCTGGGTGAGCATGAGGGGTTGGCGGGGGAACCGCAACGAGGAGATCTGCTCCTTGGGGATGATCAGGGCGTTCGTTGGCAGCATGGTGTTGGGCTTGTGGAGCCATAAGTTATGCTCCTGGAAAGCCGGTTCCGACACGTTGTGGAAAATTCTCTTCCACCATGTCACTGGCCCGACCACTCGAAGCGAAGGGCCTCGGAACCGTTGTCCGGTGCCTGGATACCCTCGGCAATGCGATGACCACAGAGCCAAAGGATGCGATCACCCTGGACGAGGACATAGGTCCGTTGCTTACGGTCCCTAGGCACTTTGGCGTCGATGAGGATATCGCTGATGAGCTTGCTGCCCCCCAGCCCCGCAGGACGCATGCGGTCGCCAGCCCGCCAACAACGCAATTCCAATGGGAATTCCAAAGCGGCCGGATCCAGCCAGACCCGATCCGCCCCCCCACCCCGTCCGGTACGGACCGGCACTTCAGCACTGATGCGCAACGGGGCATCCTCGGGAACATCATGCGCAGAAGGGATACGCCATGCTTTCAACTGTCCCGGTACCGTACCGATCACCATTTCGGCCCGATCAACAAGGACCTGGTGGCTCCCCCGGTAGAAAACGGCACCCGTTCGCGCGTGATCGATCGCCTGCAGAATGCCCTCCAGCTGATCCGGATGGAATCCCTTGGCCCGGAGAAGATGATGCAAGGTCAGCAACGGAGCACCGTGGGACCGAAGTCTATCGAACGGCACACGCAGCGTCCCGTCCGGACCCGGGACCAGATCTTGGGTCGCCTCGTTGACCGCGTCCTGTGCCAATCGGTCCAATTCACGGAACAGCCGGACATTGCGCGCCAGATTGTGATGAGTGCCCGGACGCCAATGCTCGAGTTGCGGCAGTAGTTCATGCCGGATACGGTTGCGCAGATAAGTGGTGTCCGCGTTGCTTGCGTCCTCGCGCCATGGGATCATGTTCGACCGGGCGTAGTCCACGATGGCCTCCCGCCGGCACCCGAGCAAGGGCCTGATGAACGGACCGCTGCGGGCCGGGATGCCCTCCCATCCTTGCAAGCCCATGCCTTGCATCATCCCCAGAAAGAAGGTCTCGATCGCATCATCCGCATGATGCGCGAGGGCCATTTTATGCGGTCCCTGCATGACCAATTCGTTGAACCAAACATGGCGCAGTGAACGTGCGGCCATTTGTGTACTCGTTCCAGTGTCCGCCGCCTGCGCGCCTACATCAACACGCCGTGCGACGAAGGGGATCCCGTGCGCCTGGCAATGATCCTGGACAAAAGCTCGGTCGGCATCACTTTCCTTCCCGCGCAAGCCGTGGTCCACATGGGCCACATGGCACTGGTGCCCGAGTTCCCGTAGCACGTGCAACAACACCATGCTGTCCACACCACCGCTGACCGCCACCCGGACCGGCTCGCCTGACGCAAGCAGGTGGTTCCTCTGCATGAAGCTGCGGACCGTTTCAAGCATTGCAGATGGCATCAATGACGGATCGTGCCTTCAATCGACATTCCGCCCATTCCCGTTCGGGGTCGCACAAGGCTGTGATCGCGCTTCCCGTGGTGATCGAAAGGCGACCGGAAGCTGCATCATGGAGCACGGAGCGGATCACCACGTTGAAGTCGCCAGTGCCGTCCGGTGCGAAGAAACCCAAGCTGCCGCTGAACCGACCGCGCGCAACGCCCTCCGCCTCCTGGATCAGCTGCATGGCCCGGACTTTCGGTGCGCCGGTCATGCTCGCCATCGGGAAGGCCGCACGGATCGCGTCCAATGGTGTTGAACCGACCCGCATCCGCGCGGAAACAGTACTGATCATCTGGTGTACCTGTGGAAGCGATACCACCGCGCACAGATGGTCGACGTGTACGGAACGACTGGCAGCGATGCGTGAAAGATCGTGCCGCATCACGTCCAATGCCATGATGTTCTCGCTTCGCTCCTTGATATCCGCTGTCAGTTCAAGAGCAAGGCGTGCATCCTCATGACGGTCTTTGGAGCGTGGGCGGGTGCCTTTCATCGGTTGGCCCATAACCCTGTCCCCATCGAAAGCGAGGAACCGTTCCGGACTGGCGCACAGGACGAAATCGTTGTGGTCCCGATAGAAACCGGCGAAGGGCGCAGCGGAACGCCTCAGCATCCGGCCGAAAGCTGCGAACGGATCGAAGCCGTAGTGCGTTGCGGATCGCGTGGTACAATAGTTCAGCTCGTAAATGTCACCGCGATGGATGTGGGCCAAGAGCCTTCGGACATTGGTCACGTAGTCCTCGTGTGAGCACTGCTCCACCCAATCAAGAGGGCCCGGCTCGCGGCTGGCCTGGGCTGGCCGGAATAACGAACGGGCCCACTCCGAAGCGTCTTGCTCCTCACCTGGCAGGGCGTGCAAGCACACGTTCGACCCGGTCCACTCCACCACATAACGCGGAATGAACCACGCACAATAGTCGGCATCCGCATCCGACGCGTCCCCGAAAACCCCTGGTTCGAGCACATTCCTCCATTCGTAACGCAAGGCGCCGAAGACCCAATCATCGACCCGCCCGTCGGATCCAAATTCCGGTGCGGGAACCTCCTCAAGCATGCCGACCGCAAGAACTGCTCGGTCGCGATCGGCGATACGTCGATAGAGGAACCGGTCCTGCGAACGAAGGAAAGCCCAATCGACGGGGCCGGTGTAGGGCAGTGGGATCGTCCTGCGCATGGCGGTCCGCAGCAAGATATCGCGTGAACCCGTGGCAACCTGAAGGGGCGTACAGGTCCTGGGGGCTTGGGGGCCGCGAACGTCGTTGGGGATCGTCCCGAATATCGTACCTTGGTTTGGCCTTTTGCTGCTTCCATGTCAAGCGTTCGTCCCATACCTCGTGCGGAGAGCATAGGGTTGTCTATATTGATCGTGCTTGCCCTGCCAACCGCGGCATGGGCGCAGGCCCGTTTGGTGCTGAACAACAATGCCTGGCTCCGGATAGACAATGGTGCCTGGGTGGTGATCGGGAATCCGGATCCGACAGGGATACAAACCCTTGGCACGGGTGGGAACATCCGCAGTGAAGGAGAGTTCAACCGGATCCGTTGGAACATCCGTGGCACAACGAACATCTATACGGTCCCCTTCACCACGGCCGGTGGTGTGAAGATGCCATTGACCTACGAGGTCACCACTGCAGGCGACAATGGAGCGAACGCCTCGATCGGGTTCTCAACGTATAACTACGGGACCGTTGGAGCGACGAACTGGAACAACAACCTGTACCGTCCTTCCGATGTCACCCACATGAACAACCTGTCCACCTCCTTGGACAATTCGGACTATGTAGTGGACCGCTTCTGGATCATCGATCCGGGGATGAGCGGGTACGCCTATACCACGAAGCCGGATGTACGCCTGGGGTTCACTTTCGATCCCGGTGCTGCGACGGGTGAGATCCGGACCGGTAATTCCTTTACCGCGGCGAGCACTGTCCTGGCGCAGCGGTTCAATCCTGGAACGAACCAATGGGGTGATATGCCAGCGCAAGGCACCTTCACGGCAGGGCCAACGAACAGTGTGACGAACGCGAACATCCCGGCCGCCGCCTTTTTCCGATCCTGGACACTCTCTGAACTGACCCACCCACTGCCCATCGAACTGGCCCGTTTCGATGCCACATGCGTAGGCAGAACGGTCGACCTTCGTTGGAGCACGGCGAGCGAGATCGGGAACTCGCATTTCATACTACAACGCAGCTCCGATGGATCGCTCTTCCAGGACCTTGCCCGCATTGAAGCCGAGGGCAACAGCCAGACACTGACGAACTATGCGTTCGAGGATGCTTCACCGATAGAGCAAGCCTACTACCGCCTAGCGCAGGTCGATCTGGACGGTTCTGTCAACTACAGCCCGATGGTGGTGGGAGGTTGCTCAGGCGCCGGTGTTTCGGAGATCGTGAGCGCTTGGCAGGTGGATGCGGATATTGTCGTCCTTTTCTCCATCCCCGGCGAACAACAACGGGGTCTTGCTCTTTACGATGCCAGCGGAAAGCTGATACTGTCCCGGTCGTGGGGTTCCACCAGCGGTTTGAACACCATCCGGATCCCGAGGGAGGACCTGGCACCGGGCATCTACGTGGTCCGCTCTTCCGGGCCGGACCGAACGTTGGTACGCCGCGTGTCGGTCCAATAGACCGGCACATTCCTCCGCAAGGGTGGCACCATGGCGACAAGGAGTATCAATGCTGCGCACCACACGGCAGCGCGACCGATCAGGTCACCGTACCTGACGAAAAAGGTGAGTTCGGCATTGAGGTGTACATGCCGGCGATCAGCGGTCGGTACCCACCAGTCGGTAGGCTGTTGGATAACGCCCCTGCGATCCACGAAGCAGGAGATCCCGGTGTTGGCTGAACGCACAACGGCGCGGCGGGTCTCTATCGCACGGATGGAGGAGAATGTGAGGTGCTGATGATACCCGGGTGAATCATCCCACCACCCATCATTGGTGATCACGGCGATCAGGTTGCCACCGTTGCGCACATGCGCCGCAACGTGTTCCCCGAACACCGACTCGTAGCAGATCGCCGGGATCAACCGCAGCCCACTGCTTGGATCGGTCAGCACCTCCCGCTCAGCTTGCGTTCCAAGGCTCGCCGAGGTGCCACCGAGATGGACCGCAACATCGCCTAGCGTTCCAAGTATTTTCTCGAACGGCATCGCTTCCACGCCGGCGACCAATTTGGACTTGTTGTAGTGTTCGACCGGTCCCACAGCGGGAATGAAAAGAGCAGCGTTGTACGCCTCGTACCAGCGCTGTCCGGAAGCGGGCACATCTTCATCAGGGCGGAACAGGGGCCGCGCTGTGGGCGGCAATACAGCCCCTGCGGGGAACAGGTATTCAGCGGACATTCCGGTCAACAATGCGGCTTGCGGATGGCGGTCCTGGAATGCTTCCATCCGTTCCGTGCTTCGCGCAGCGGGAAGATCGTTCTCCCATAGGCCGTGAAGGATCGGCGTTCGACCGCGCACATCCACGAACGCACCTTCCTGTAAAGCGGTCTCGGGCATCACGACCAATGCCGTGCTGTCCGTCATCTCCACTTCCGCGAGTGCCAGCATGCGGTCCAATTGCTCCATTGGGTCCATACCACCGAACTTCTCGGTGTAGGGATCCACGCAGGGTTGTACCACCACTGCTTCGATGGAGGGACCGCTGTCCGCACGATAGGTGTTGAAGCGCCAAATGGACGAACACCATGGAACGACAGCGATACCAATGGCCAGGGCGAAGGGGGCCACCGGTCGTGCAGTTCCGTCACGCAGCCGTTCCATCCCCTTGTCCAGGAAGTAGGTGACCAACAACACCCAGAGACTTCCGCCCAACATGCCCGTGTACTCATACCACTGGATCCAAACGGGATGTGTACCGAAGACATTCCCGATGGAGAACCATGGCCACTGCATGTCCCAGTTGTGATGCGACCGTTCAAAGGCAAGCCAGAACGCGATGAATGCGACGGCGGCGATGCGAGGACCGAGCGAACGGTGGACCACCCTCTTGAGCCACCATGGCAGGATCATCAAGAGCGAGTTGACGACCATGGGTGAAAAGCCGCTGAGCAACCGCGTACCGAGCGGTTCGCTCACGCAGAAGAACCACCAGGAGCAAACTGCATTCCAGATGAATACAGCCAGCAGCACGTATGGCACGAACGCACGCTTGCGCCCGGCGGTGCGGAGATCATGCAGCCGCTCCGCATGGAGCAAGGGGAGCCAAGCCAGGAAGGCCAGCACGGTGAAACCACCGATCGCGGGCCAGGCCAGCGCCCAAAGCACCCCGCTGGCAGCGGCCCAAAGCAGGATGCGCGAACGTGAGGGAGGCATGGGCAGGGCGAAAGTAAACGCTGCCCGAGGGGACATGCTTACAGCTTGTACATCTTCCCGAAGCCCTTCGTGAAGTAGCTCGCGGCGTCCGTGGAGCGGTACTCGATGTCCTCGCCGTTCATCTGCGCGATCACACGGTACAGGTAGACACCACGGGCCAGGCGATCACCGAACTCATCCGTTCCATCCCACGCGAACTCGGTGATGTTGCGGCCCACGTGCAAGGGACCCAGCTCGTGCATCCTGATCTCCCGGACCACCTTGCCGGTGATGGTCATGATCTGGATCTTCATGTAGGTGGGGATCTCGGTGCCGGTCAGTGTGAAGACGAAGCGCGTGCTCGTGGTGAACGGGTTCGGATAATTGAGCACCTCGGTGATGGTGGTGCGGTTGATCACCTCGAAGGCCACTTTGTAATCATCGTCGCCGGAATCGTTCGAGCTCAGGTCCTGTGCCTGGACCGTCATCATATACTTGCCATCCACGGGGAAAACGGGTCGGTAGAAGATCCGTGCTTCGTTCTCCGGACCGTCCGCCGGAATGAACTGCAGGTTCTCGTTGCCTGCACCATCGCGGAAATAGATACGTTCACCGGATCCACCGGGGCGCGTAAGGAACACCTTGAACTGCACGGTATCGGCAGGGGAATCGAGCAGGAGCACCGTGTTCTCGTCGTTCAGGGAGATCTCGATCTCCGGCCGTGCGGAAACGATGTCACCATCGAGGATGTGCACACCGTCGAAGGTCACATCGAGGAGCGGGTTCTCCCGGTCAACCGACACATCGAAGCGCCATTGGGCGATGTTGTTGAAGTGGTACTGTTCAGCCTGATCGTAGACATTCGTGATCGTATCGATGGGATTCGCCTCCACCACCAAGGTATTCGCGCCGCCCATGTCGAGCGTACTGAACCGGATCGTATCGATCTGCGTTGCGCCCGCCGGCAGTGGTGCGTTGCGTCGATAATGGACCACACGGCGTTCGTTGTGGCGATCGATCACCCAGGCGGCCATCAGCAGGCTGTCCATGTCGAACTCACTGATGTTGTGCACAGCCACGGCAACAGCCGCTTGCTGCCCCTGGAACCATCCATCCAAGGCCTGGTAGTAGCCCAGCGGCGGATCGATGGCGCACTCCGGCACGGGTTGGTGCAGCAACTGCCAGCGTTGCAAGTAGGCCGGTTTCGGTTCCGTTGCGTTCAGGTCGTGGAACTTGCCCCGAAGCCTGAGCTTGGGATAGACCTGCGCATCGACCAGGGCCCCCAGGTCGGGCACGGAATCCTGTTCCGAAGGGAATTCCGCGAGATCCACTTCGGCCCCAAAGGCGGTCACTCCCTTCAACTGGATGACAGTGCTGTCATTCGCATCGTAGGGCAGTTCGTTCCAGTACAACGCGGACCAGCTTTCGGCAGGACCGGCTTCCATGGTGGTGATGAAGCCCCGATCACCGGCGCTTTCGATCAACGCGAGAAGGCTCAGGCGCGAGGTACTGGTGGCACCGACGGTATCGACGAAGGTTCCCAGATCGCCTTTGCGCACGTAGAAGATGTAGGGCACGCTGTCCTGCATGGTGCTGAACGGTACGCCCAATTCATTCTGCATATAGGGTATCAGGCCCGGGGCGGCCCCCATTCCGATCTGGCTTACGTAGAGCCAGGTGAACATCAGTATGTGGTGACCATCGGGAATGCCGTTGAGCATGGCCTCCATCGCAAGCATCTGCTCCGGTGAGTTCTGCCGGAACGCGAAGTACTTCATGACCCGGTTGCGGCATGCGGAAAGATCGTTCTGGTTGCCAAAGGCATGGTCCGGATTGTAGGTCACCGGCGGGACCGCACTGTTGTCCGTCCATCGGGTCCCCCATGCCTCGAAGGTGTAGGGATCCACCACGGCCACATGCCATGACGGTGCACCTGAACACCCACCATAGTCCTCGTTCTCCAGATCGAAGCGCCACCCGATCGGTTCGGCGAAGGTGTTGCCCGGTGTCCACGCCGCGATCTCGTGCGGGGCGCTGGTGAACTCGAAATCACGGTCCGGGCGATCGTAAACGACGGACGAGTAATCGTCGTTCTTGAACTGGAAATAGTGCGCTTGCCCCCAACCGCGCTTGTTCGGTATGAACTGGAAAGAACGTTCGTACCACGTGTATCCACCGTTGCCCGTGCTGTCGATGCTGCAACGCCAGTAGTAGACCACGCTGTCCTGCAGCGCATCAACGTTGTACACGGTGACCGGTTGCCAGGAGACCACACCTCCGGGCGCTGTGATCGTGGTGGTTTCCATCACCGGACTGTTGAAGAGGTCGGTGGTGTCGATCTGGAAGACGTAGACGCGGGGTGGGGCCAAGGGATCACCGGTGCTGGCTTTCAGCATGGGACCTGAGTCCGGTACGATGGCATAGTTGTATGGATAGGTGGGTACCAGATCGCCGGAGGTGATGAAGAGCGTGGTCGACGCCTGGTTGTTACTGCTATTGTCGAATTCATCGATCAGATCCGGATCGAGGTCGACCCGAACGCCGAACTGGTTCACGCCCTGGCCGCCGGCGAAGGCCAGC
>DEQO01000136.1 GCA_002360495.1 Flavobacteriales bacterium UBA3364 | reverse complement strand
CTTGATATGGGCACCTTTCTCCAGGGGCCCGCTTCGCATCCCTACACGGTCGCCTTCAAACCTGGTCGTGTGGTGGAGTGGCGTTTCGCCGACATCCAACTGCCGGACAGCGTCGTCAACGAACCGGCCAGCCATGGCCTGGTCAGCTTCCGGATCAAACCGGCAGCCGATGCCGTGCCGGGGACCACCATCACCAACAAGGCGGATATTTACTTCGACTTCAATCCACCTGTGCGGACCCCGGCCGTATCTGTCGCCGTGGCCCTTTCCACCGGCTTGGGAAGGACCAGCCGGGGAGGTTCGGACCTCATTGTTTCGCCAAATCCGACAAAGGCTCGTATCGACCTCCGAATGAGCGACGGAAGTCTGATCGAAGAAGCCGCCCTTCTGAGCATCGACGGACGGTCCATTCGTCGGAATATCAACGGTTTACATCAGCTGGAATGGTCCCTGGATGGGCTTTCTCCCGGAACCTATTTGGTGTCGGTCCGTACCAGCGCCGGCAACTGGCATCAACGCCGTTTCGTGAAGGAATAATGCTGAGGCAAGCAACCTTTCAACACGGGTCCGTCAATAGGATACTCTACACGGATCCGACCATGGAACGTACACGCCCCGCAGACCGCTCCAACCTCATTCGGGTGAGCATGCTGCTCTTCTCCGTACTCGCCGTCGTCTCTTTCGCCCTGGCCCGCGTGGCTTGGTAGTCTTCCGCCTTCGGAACGTCCGCTGGTCCTACTTTCGGGACCATGCGCAAGCCCCTGATCATCCTCGGTTGGTGCTGCGCCCTCTTTTTGGGGGCACAAACAGAACCTACGCTCCTCTGGCGGATCCAACCCATTGCACCAGGACCGGCCAGCTACCTCTACGGCACGGTCCACAGCAAGGATGACCGGGCATTCCAGTTCGCCGATAGCGTGATGCCCGCCTTCGAGCGTTGCACCGTGGTGGCTGGGGAATTGGACCTGGCCACCAGCGCGCAGGGCTTTGCCCTGCTGGAACGGGTCAGCATGGCCGACGGCAAGCGCCTCGAGGACCTGTACAAGAAGAAGGATTGGAAAAAGGTGGAGGAAGCCTTGGAGGAACGACTGGGCATCGCTGCACCGGCTGTGTACCGGCTCAAGCCCTTCTTCATCGTGGCGATGCTCACTGAAGGAGAGATGGCCGGGGAACGGTCCTACGTCCTGGACCAATACCTGCAGGATCGCGCGCGGGCCGCGGGTAAGCGTGTGATCGGTGTGGAGCGTGTCGAGGAACAACTGCGGGCCATGGATGCGCTTCCCTTGAAGGAGCAGGCGGCCATGTTGTTGGAACATCTGGAACAGGGTGATCACAGTACCCAATTGGAGGCCATGCTCAATGCGTACGCCGCGCAGGACCTGGATGGCCTGATGAAGGTCGCCGATGATGCGGGTGGCATGCCCGAGGACTTGGGGACCGCCCTCCTCACCGAGCGCAATGCGCGTATGGTACACCGCATGGACAGCATTATCGCTGGTGGCGAGGGTGTCTTCTTCGCGATCGGCGCGGCCCACCTGCCGGGAGTAACAGGACTGATCCAAGGCTTGCGCGACAAGGGCCTCATCGTCCATCCTGTGATGAGCACCGCCCGCAAGCCGGTGCCGGTGGAAGAGGAGCGTTGAGTGCTACTTGCCCTTGCGCATGAGGTGTCGGAACCCGATGTAGCCTAGTCCGAGGATCAAGATCACGCTCCACGAGCGCACCAGGAATAGTGCGAACTGGACCAAGAGCTCCCAACCGTCCTTCAACGCGTCTCCTGCCTGTTCGAAGAAACCCGGCTCGTAGCGTTCGATGTTCTGCTCGTTCGGCAGCATCTCGCGCCGGATGTCCTGCCGCTGGTAGAGGTCCAGCGTGATGGTGCTGTACGCGATGCGGTCCTGTAACTCCAGGTTGCGCAGCTTCGCATCGTCGGCTTGTTCCTGGCGGTCCAGCAGCCGTTCTTCCGCGCTTACGGTCTCCTTCAACTTGCGCCCTTGCTCGTCGATCGCGTCCGTGAGGCGCTGCTTGTGTTCCGAAACGCGGTCCTGAGCCAGGCGGTTGCCCAGGAGCATCAGTCGCACGTCGGTCGCGGTGATGGTGCGGTGATCCAGGAAATCCACGAAGCGGATCAAGGACTTCAAGGTGGTATCAAGGTTGGCGTTCGGTATGCGGATCGTGAGGCGATTGGTGATGGTGAACTTGGTGGTCTCCAACAAACTGTCCGCGCTGATCGGCGTGGTATACCGGTGGTCGACTTCCGTCACCAGTCGTGTGCTGGCCACGTAGCCATCGAACCGTGCCACCAACACTTCGATCGCGAAAGTGCTCTGCACGGCATCCTTTGTGCGGAAGCGCAGATCGGCGGTATGGATGAAACGCCTTGTGGTGTCGCCGATGGCGCGGGCTGCGGAGGAGGAGAGGGCCTCCTTCGGATCGGCGGGTGATGATACGCTGGGTGGTTCATCCGCTGCTGCTTCCCCGTTCCCGGCTTCGACCCTATGGTCCATCGCTGGGGCCCATTGTTCGCGGTCGCTGTTCTCTGCGGCACGGCCGCAACCCATGGCAAGCACGATCACGGCCGCAAAGGCCATCACAAGATCAGTTGAACGCATCGTGGAGGGGCCTTTGTTGGGAGGTGGTGATGAGTTGCACAACGGGGCGCGATCGCTCCCTATTGCACTGCCCTGTACAAGTCGTGCTTCGTGGCGTTCGATCCGTTCGGGATCAATCCTCGGACCGCACCCCGATCATGGTGGTCACGGCATGGTGGTCGCTCCATCGCTCCGGTAAGGTCCGGAAGCCCCACGCTTCAAGTTCCGGGCTGTAGAGGATGTGGTCGATGCGCAAGGTGGGCAGCTCGCCGATGTAAGTGCCACCGATGCCGCTGCCGCTCTCCACGAATGCATCGTCCAATAGATCGCGCAGCATGGCGTAGCCGTAGCTCATGGGCACATCGTTCATGTCCCCGCAATACACCACCGGGTGCGGGCTTTGGCGCATGTGTTCAGCGATGCGATGTACTTCATCCGCACGTAGGTTGAACCCCCTGCGCAAGCGGCGCAGGATCCGCTCACCGCCCTGCTTCAAGCTGTCCGAATGCGTGTCCGTATCCAGGTCCTGGATGAATTTGTAGTCGGCATCGCCGAAATGGTAGGAGGCCAGGTGTGCATTGTAGACCCGGATGGTGTCAGCGGGTAGGGCGATATCCGTCCAAATGCAGAGGTTGTCCGGGTTCTCCGGGAACGGGATGAAGCCGCTGGCCACCGTCGGCCGGACGCTGAACGTAGCGATCCCGAAGTGCGACTGGTGCCGGGCCTTATGCGAGAACCGTTCGTGGCGATACTTGTACCGGAAATCCTTCATCAGGAGGTCCCGTGTTCGGAAGAACCGTGGGTCAGGGCTGTAGAAGTACTCTTGGATGCACAGGATGTCAGGATCTTCACGGTGCAGCTGTGCGAAGATGGAATCATGGGCTTCTTTGCCGTTGGTCCAGTCGTACAGGTCGAACAGCCGCACATTGTAGGACATGACCTTCACGGGTTCGCCGACGATCTCCTCGCCCGGTGCGTTTTTCCCGAATACCTGGACGTGATCGCCCACATGGCCCCAACCGATCAGGAGCAACGCCCCGGAAAGCAGCATCCGCTTGCGGCGGAACAGGAACCACCACACCAGGAAGAACGCATGCACCGGCAATTGATAGGTGAAGCTCATGGCCAGCACGGCCAGCGGCCAGGAATGCAGCGGGCTGATGTAGGCCGCGAGATAGGTGAGCAAAAGGACCACCGCCGCGCACACGTTCAGCCACCACAACGGCCGGTGCCAGCGCGATGGGCGCTGGATCGCTTGCTTGGTTTCGGTGGGCCGCTTCATGTGGTCCAACTACAATGTTGGCAGGTCGATCCGGAAGGTCGACGCTATCTGACCATCGATCACGGGTTGCCGTTGCTTGCCTTGAACAGGAAATCCTTTTCCTCCTTGCTCAAACTATCGTAACCGGCGCGTGAGATCTTATCCAGGATGGCATCCACACGGGCCTGTTTTTCACGTTTGCCGGCGTTGAATTCAGCATCCTTGGTCACGGTGCTGCGCACGAACCGCTTCTCCACCCGCATGCGCGGGCCCTTGTTGCGCACGAACGGGGAGCGCAGCTTGTCCAGGAGGTCCACGACCCCCAGGGACCAGTCATTGCCTTTGCGCAATTGCACGCTGGCCACGTAGCCGTACAACGCACCGCCCAAGTGGGCGATGTGTCCGCCGCTGTTGCCTCCCTGGCGGATGCTGATGAGATCGATGAAGACATAGATCAACGCGATCCACTTCAGCTTGATGCGACCGAACAACAGCAGTTGAACTTCCATTTCCGGACGGTACGCTGCAATGCCGATGAACACGCCCATGACCGCTGCCGAGGCTCCCAGAATGGTGCTGCCTTCGCTGAACCGTGCGAAGACCGGGAAGAAGTTGTAGCTGATCATGTACAGGGCGAACCCCGAAATGCCACCGAGGAGGTAGTTGCCCAGCATCCTCCTTCCGCCCAGGAGATCCTCGAACATGCGGCCGGCGAACCAGAGCACGAGCATGTTGAAGAAGATGTGCATCAGGTCCCAATGCGTGAACATGTACGTGATCACCGTCCACGGCGTGTAGAGGAGGGTGTACACGTCGCTGGTGCTCTTGAGCCAGCGCAACACATCGGGCGGTTGTGCATTGGCCAGCCAGAACGGAAGGTCGACCAGACGCAGCACCACGAACACCGCCACATTGATGAGGATGAGCCTCACCACCATGCCACCGCTGCGCCATTGCGTCCGTAGGTCGTCCTGCAATCCCATCGCTCCTGCTCGCTATTCAGCGCAACGCGCTTCTGCAAAGTTCGCGCCCGATCCGCATTGTCCGCTGTCGTTCCTCGTTCACCATGAACGATCGTATGGTGGATCGAATTGGTCGGACGATCACGTAGTTGGCCGACAAGAGGGAGAAATGGCTGCACCCATCCCCAGGACATCGGTTCATCGACCCATCGGCCGATCGGCTGATGGCACTATCGGTCCCAACCGAACTGCCCCCCGCCGCCGCGCGTGCGCCAGAGAC
>DEQO01000077.1 GCA_002360495.1 Flavobacteriales bacterium UBA3364 | reverse complement strand
CGACATCGGCAAGAACATCGTTGGCGTGATCCTCGCCTGCAACGGCTGGCAGGTGATCGACCTGGGCGTGATGGTGCAGAGCGCCACCATCCTGAAGACCGCCCGCGAGATGAAGGTGGACATCATCGGCCTCAGTGGCCTCATCACGCCTTCGCTGGACGAGATGGTGCACGTGGCGAAGGAGATGGAGCGCGAAGGCTTCGAGACCCCGCTGCTGATCGGTGGCGCAACGACCAGTCGCGTGCACACCGCCGTGAAGATCGCCCCGCACTACAGCAAGCCCGTGGTGCACGTGATCGACGCCAGCCGCAGCGTGCCCGTAGTGAGCAACCTGCTCAGCGACAACGAGCGCGAGCGCTTCGAGGTCGAGGTGAAGGACGAGTACGCCAAGGTGCGTTCGCAATACGAAGGCAACCAGCGCGAGAAGGAGTACGTGCCGATCGCTGAGGCGCGTGAGAAGAAGTTCGCTGTCGACTTCGCCGCCGAGCCACCTGTGGCCCCGAAGAGCACCGGCATTTTCACCTACCGCAACTACCCGCTGGCCGAGCTGGTACCCTACATCGACTGGACGCCCTTCTTCATGGCCTGGGAGCTGGCCGGCAAGTTCCCGCGCATCCTGGAGGACGAGGTGGTCGGCAAGCAGGCCACGCAGCTCTATGCCGATGCCCAGAAGATGCTCGACCGCATCGTGAAGGAGCAGTGGATCCAGGCGCACGGTGTCGCGGCGATCTGGCCGGCCAACGCCATCGACCACGACGATATCGCGCTGTACGGTGATCCGGCCCGCACCAAGGTCGTCGGACGCGTGCACACGCTCCGCCAACAGAGCAAGAAGGCCCCCGGCGTGCCTTACATCGCCCTCGCCGACTTCATCGCCCCGGCAGGCACGCCCGACTTCCTCGGCGGATTCGCGGTGAGCGCGGGCCACGGCGTGGACGAACGGGTGAAGCGCTTCGAGGCCGTGCACGACGACTTCAGTGCGATCCTGCTCAAGGCCTTGGCCGACCGTCTGGCCGAAGCCTTCGCGGAAAAGCTGCACGAGGTGGTGCGCCAGGAGCTCTGGGGCTACGAGACCGTCCGACTCAGCAACGAGCAGCTCATCAAGGAGGAGTACCAGGGCATCCGTCCGGCGCCGGGCTACCCCGCCTGCCCCGACCACACCGAGAAGCCCGAGCTCTTCCGCCTGCTCGACGCCACCAAGCATACGGGCATCACCCTCACCGAGAGCCTGGCCATGAGCCCGGCGGCCGCGGTGAGCGGCTGGTACTTCGCGCACCCGCAGGCCAAGTACTTCGGCGTGGGGCGTGTGGCCAGGGACCAAGTGGAGGACCTGGCGCGGCGCAAGGCCCAGCCCGTAGAGTGGATGGAGAAGTGGCTGGGGAGCAATCTTGCCTACTGAACCCTTGACCCCGCCTTTGCGTATGCACGGGCCGAGATGATCCGATCACTGCTCTCCCTGATGGCGGTCATCCTGCTGCATCTCGCCCGAGCACAGGCTCCGGCAAGATTCACGCAGGACAACGGCGACTGCACAGGGGCCATCTTCATCACCGACTCCGTGTACCGCACGGAGCAGGCCGTTCGTGGTTTCGGCAACAAGCTGGAGATCAAGGAGAACTCCTCGGACCACAAACAATGGTTCGAGCGAGAACACCATACCACATGGTACAAATTCCGGGTTCCGGTGAAGTGCAACCTTACGATGGACATCACGCCGAACGTCACTTCGGACGACATCGACTTCATCATTTTCGAGGGAGCCATACCAGGCATCTGTGACAAGATCGCGAGCAAGCAAGTGGAACCAGTCCGTTCCAACATCTCGCGCAACGATCCAGCCTTGGGCTCCCGTTGCGGCTTGAGCAAGGCCGCATCCGAGGACTTCGTGCGATCAGGGGTTGGGGCCAGCTACAGCAGTTCCATGGAGGTGGAGGCCGGCCAGCTTTTCTATTTGGTCTTGGACCACCAGAACCCACCGCGTGGCGGATACGAGATCCGCTTCCATTACGACCCGCCGCCGCCGCCCGAACCGGTCGAGGAAGAGAAGAAGGAGAAACAGCACCTGGTGGTGAACATCTCCGATGCGAAGAGCGGGAAACCCATCGCAGCCACGCTCACCATCGACGGCATACAGTTCGACAAAGTGGTGGAGGCGAAAGGGAAGAGTTCCTACGAGTACGACATGGACGTTTACCGCAACCTGAAGATCGGCTGCACCAACAAGGGCTATATGTTCACAACGGTGCGCGTGAAAGGCAGTACGGATCCGGTCGTTACGGTCGATATCAAGCTTGCCCCCATCAGTGCCGGGGAAAAGGTCGTGCTCGACGACATCCGTTTCGTGGGCAACGAGGACAAGGTGATGCGTCAATCCGAAGCTTCCCTGCTCCTGCTGTTGCGCTTCATGCAGGAGAACCCGAAAGTGAAGATCGAGGTGCAGGGGCACGTCAACGGTCCTACCTTCAAGAACAAGAAGGAATTCATCGATCTGAGCACGGCGCGCGCGAAGACCGTCTACGACTTCCTGCTGGTGAACGAGGTCGAGCCGGAACGCCTCTCTTACCAAGGCCTGGGAAACTCCCAGATGCTCTATCCCGAGCCCAAGAACAAGGAGCAGAGCGAGGCGAACCGCCGTGTGGAGGTGAAGGTGCTGGGCCTTTAAGGATCTTCACCACAGAGGCACCGGGACACAGAGGGTATTCCGACCCCGATCGCCTCTACCATCTTCACCCTATTCTCCGTGTCTCCAAGATGCTTCACTCGCATTCCCTAACTCTCTGTGGCTCCGTGCCTCTGTGGTAGAACTGCATTCGCATTCACCACCCGCCCCGTTCATCCACCGTTCGTCATAAGCCACCCGACCGGTGGGGCGTGCCCGGTATTTTTGTCCGTGCCCAGATCATTGGCTGGGAGATCCCGTTCATGCGAACCATTCCCACCCTGTTCCTGGTCCTTGCGGCGGGCATTTCGAACGCGCAGGAGGCCTGGACCTTGCAACAGTGCGCAGCGCGCGCCGAAGCAAGGAACCTGAGCATGCAAGCCGCCCAGTACGACCGTGATCTCGCAGCCGCCGGTGAACGCGGTGCCAAGTGGGGTTTCCTGCCCGACCTGAACGCCGCGGCCACCCACGGCTACAACTGGGGCCAGACCATCGACCGCTACACCAACACCTTCGCCACGGACCGCGTTCGTACGAACAACTTCTATCTGGGTAGCAATTGGACGCTTTTCGGCGGACTGAGCCAGCAGAACCAGTTCAAGAAGGCGAAACTGGACAACCTCTCTGCGGAGGAATCCCTGGCTGCCGCGAAGGTCGACGTGCTGTCGGCGGTGGTGGCGCGCTTCATGGAAATGCTCAGCGCCGAAGAACGCATCAAGGCGGCGACGATCAATGCGGAAAGGACGCGCGGCCAGCTTACGTTGACCGAAGCACTGGTGGAAGCGGGCCGCACGGCTCGTGTGGAACTGTTGGACATCCGTTCGCAGCTGGCGCGTGAGGAGTACGACATCATCACCGCTGAGAACCAGTACCAGCAGGCGAAGCTCCGCATGACCCAGTTGCTCCAGTTGGATCCACAGGAGTCCATGGCGTTCCGCATCACCGCCCCCGAGCTGAAGGACTTCGAACCGCTGGAACCTACGGCGAGCGTGGACCAGGTGATGCAACGCGTGCTGGAGACGCACCCTGCCTACAAGCGGAGAAAGCTGGATGTTGAAAGTGCCGAGCGGTCCGTGGAGATCTCGCGCGCCGGCGGTATCCCATCGCTACGCTTCAGTGCCAACGTTGCTTCCGGCTACTCCGGGCGCGATGAGATGCCCGTCGGCGAACCCATCTACGGTGCTCCTTCGCTGGTGGGCCAAACGGCATCCGGTGAGGATGTGTTCGTGCCGAACGTCACCTACAACACCGAGGTCAAGCCCTTCGATCAGCAGTTGAAGGACAACGTGAACTATTCCACGGCGTGGACGCTGAGCATTCCCATTTTCAACAACATGAATACCCGCACCAGCACCCAGCAGGCGCGGATCCGCTATGAACAGGCTCGCTTGCAGCAGACCGACCAAGAGCAGCAACTCCAGCTGACGGTGCAACAGGCCATCGCCGATCAACGCGCGGCCTACCGCCAGTACCGCGCGGCCTCGAACGCCTACGAAGCTTCGACGGAATCGGTGCGTTATGCCACCGAACGTTTCGAGCAGGGTGCGGTCACGGCATTGGAGTTGAGCACGGCCAAAGCCAACTTGAACCGTTCCAACGCCGACATGATCACCGCGCGCTACAGCTACTTGATGGCGTTGAAGGCGTTGGAGATCATGCAAGGATTGCCGTTGACGTTGTAGCGATCGATCAGCTGAAGTGACGTTCGGCTAATTTGACCTTCCCCTGGCCCTGATCCTCGCCATAGAGACCGCCACCAAGCTCTGCAGCGTTGCCGTTGCACGCGATGGCGTGGTGTTGGCGTTGCGCGAATTGGAAAGCGAGAAGCACATCCATGCAGAGAAGGTACACGTCTTCATCGCCGAGGTGATGGAAGAGGCCGGTCTTGCACTGAACGAACTGGATGCCGTTGCGGTGGGCATCGGCCCGGGATCGTACACCGGCCTGCGCATCGGGCTCAGTGCGGCCAAGGGCTTGTGTTATGCACTGGACAAACCCTTGATCGGCATCAGCACGTTGCAGGTGCTTGTCGACGCTGCATTGCGCACAGGGATCCAACAGGACGCGGTGCTCTGGCCAATGATCGATGCACGACGGATGGAAGTGTTCACACAGCCGTACGCTCGGGATGGAAAAGCCCTTGGGCCAGTGACGCCACTCGTCCTCGGTGAGGAATGGCTGGTCACGACAGAAGGAGATCGCGTAGTCTTCGGCGACGGCGCCGACAAGGCAGCGGATCTCTTGAAGAACGCAGCAGCGGTGTACCACCTTCCCGGCATTCGGCCTTCCGCTGCCGCCGCGTTCGTGGAAGCGGAACGGCGCTTTGCGCAAAGGGCCTTCGATGACCTCGCCTACCTGGTGCCCGAGTATGGGAAGGCGGCGAACGTGGCGCAGCCGAAAAAGCGCGTGGTTTAGTTAGGGTCTGTAAGCTTCCCCTCGTATTCGGCGCTGGATCGAACGTTACGCAGCCTAAGAAGCAACGCGGTTAGATCCCCGCAAGTATCGCCATTAGCGCGATAATCGGGACATCCCCCTGCACGTTGAGGATCGCATCGGTCTTGTTGCAGAACGGCCCTTCGGCGAGGAACACGAGGTTGCCATCGATCAAGAACGCACCGTTGCCTTTGTTGCAGAACGGCCCATCGCCACGGAAGATCTTGTTCTTCTCCAGCAGTAACGCGCACGCTGATTTCGTGCAGAACGAGCCATCGCAGTGGAAGAACTTGTCACCCTCGGCGAGGAACGCGCCCTGGCCCTTGCTGCCGAACGCATCCGCGCTGTGGAATACCTGCTCCTCGTTGAACACGTACAGGCATGGGCCTTTGGTGCCGAACGGTCCGCACGCCTGGAAGATCCTGCCGTTCTCCACGATGAAGGCGGCATCGCCGATGTTGCCGAAAGGGCCGTACGCGAATTGCACGATCCCCTTCTGCGCGGGCGCGACGATGGCGCAAAAGAGCGCGAAGCAGAGAAGGGCCTTGCGGATCATCGGCGTTCGGTGGTGAAGCGCACCACGTGGATCACGCCCGAAGCAAGGTCCTTGGTAAGGCGTGCGGTGAGCACCATGGTCTGTGCGTCGTACAGGTATTCTTCCCGGTCGATCTGGCGATCATCGTGCCACAGCGTTCCATCGAGCACATTCCCGGCGGCATCGTAGTGCCATGTGCGTTTGATGGTGCGCGGGAATGCCATGTCGGGCTGCTCGATGCGTTCTGCAAGGCGGCCTTTCTCGTCGTAGCGGAAGGTGGTGCGCGAGCGACGGTTGCTGATCAGGTAACGGTCATCGATGCTGCGCAGGTAGCCCATCTTGTCCTTGGTGTGGACCTGTTCGCGGAAGGGGAGACCGTGGTTGTTGGTGAACAGTTTTCGCAGGACCGTGTCGTTCGGCGTTTCGTAGCGGAAGTGCTCGTCGCTGATCTCGGTCACCTTGCCGGGGACCAGGTTGTAGCGATCGGTGCCGAGGTTCTCGATGCGGGTATAGGTCTCGCGAATGGTACGGCCCTTTTCATCCAGTTCGATGTCGTAGGCGAAGTGGCCGGCGAGGTCGTTGCGCAAGCGGCGGCGGATGCGGCCGGCGGTGTCGTAGGTGTACGTGGTGTTGGCGGTATCGCGGCCGCTGCCCGGTTGGCCGAAGGAGTTGTTCGTATAGACCGGAAGTCCCGCAGCGTTGAAGCGGTAGAGGTACTTCTCGTTCTTCTCGCGCATCGGTTGGCCATCGCGTTTCACCAGCTGCTGCCCGATGATGGCGGTGATGCCATTGCGCTGGATGAACTGCGGATTGAAATGCAGTTCATGCACATCGCTGGTCTCGGGCAGGATGAGCAGCGCCTGACCCTGAAGGCTGCATACCGTGCAAAGAAGAAGGAAGGGGGAGAGGCGGCGTTTCATTGGATCTGCTTCAGGGCGGCGTCCACGGTGGTCACGGGCAATTGACAGGCTTTCTCCACGCATACAAAGATCGTGCTGCCCGGGCTGGTCTTGTCCTTCAACAACGGCAATGCGCTGGGCGTGGTACATCCGAGGAAGAGCCTATTGGGGAGGTAGTGCGGTGCGAATTGTCGGCGCAGGGCAAGGGCATCGGGCCCGGTAATGGCGATCTCCTGGTACGGGAAGGTCTCAGCCAGCAGGAGTTGGGCCCAGTTGGAGTGGCCTGTAGGATAGGCGGTCATGCGTGGGGCGATGGTGGAGAGCATGTTCCGGCTGATGGCGAGGTAGCGTTCATCATCGAACAATTGCCCGAGTTGGAAGAGCGCGTTCGCCATGCTGCTGTTGGAGGCTGGGATCACATTGTCATGCAACTCCGTCGGGCGGGCGATCAATGCAGGGTCCAGATCGCTGGTGAAGTGGAAGGTCCCGCTTTGTGGGTCATGGAAATGACGGATCGCATGGTCCGCCAAGGTGCGGGCAGCGCTGAGCCAGCGTTCCTCGAAGGTGATGCCGTAGAGCGCGAGCAGTGCTTCGATGGTGAAGCAATAGTCCTCCAGATATCCGTTGATGCTCGCTTTTCCATCCTTGTACAGGTGCCACAAACCACCTGTGTTGCGATGGCATTTGGTCAGCAACAGGTCCATGGAACGGACCGCGCGATCACGCCAGGCCGTGTTGCCGAACACCTCGTATGCATCGCAATAGCCCTTCACCATCAACGCGTTCCACGAGGTCAACGACTTGTCGTCGAGCCCGGGCCGTTCGCGCTTGTTGCGTGCATCCAACAGGATCGCGTCGATCGCAGCGATGCGTTGCTCCAGTTCCTGCTCGGTGATGCCGAACTCGGCCGCGAATTCCGGATCGGCCATACGGCG
The DNA here is from genome assembly GCA_002360495.1 of Flavobacteriales bacterium UBA3364. GTDB lineage: Bacteria > Bacteroidota > Bacteroidia > Flavobacteriales_F > PHOS-HE28 > PHOS-HE28. The sequence continues at coordinate 100,632 of DEQO01000077.1, read as the reverse complement.
CAAGAGGATGTAGCGTCCGTGTTCCCAAAGGCCGGCATTGTCCACGTTGTAGTACGCAGCGGCAAGATCGAATTCGGTGCCGAGCAGGTCCCGCAGCTCATCCTTCTCCCACACATAGAAGCGACCTTCCTCGCCTTCGGTATCGGCATCCAGCGCACTGTAGAAGGCGCCTTCCGGAGAGGTCATCTCGCGTTCGATGAAAGCGAGCGTGCGCTCCACGGTGGTCCGGTACAGCGGGTTCTTGAAGGCTTGGTAGGCCTGGCTGTAGAGCGAGACCAGCTGCGCGTTGTCGTACAGCATCTTCTCGAAGTGGGGAGCCTTCCACAACACGTCCGTGCTGTAGCGCGCGAAGCCCCCGCCCACCTGGTCGTTGATGCCCCCCAGCGCCATCTTGTCCAGGGTGAGCTGCACATGACGCTTCAGTTCCGCATCATCCGTCAGCCATGCATAGCGCAGCAGGAACGCGTAGTTGTTGGGCATGGGGAACTTCGGCGCCTTGTCCGGTCCGCCATGCACATTGTCGAACATCGGCCGCCAGTTCTCCAACAGGTCTTTCAGGATCGTGTTGTCCAGTTCGCCGACGTCCTCCACGGGTCGCACCACGCTCTGTTGCGCGATACCTTGTTGCAGTCTCGAAGCATATTCGGTCACCTTCTTCGGATCGCGTTGCCATGTGTTCTGCAGTTCGGTGAGCACTTGCGCCCATTGCTGCGGCGGGAAATACGTGCCACCGTACACGGGCCGTCCATCCGCCAGGGCGAAACAGTTCAAGGGCCAGCCGCCACGACCCGTCATCAGTTGCACGGCGCTCATGTAGACCTGGTCCACATCCGGCCGTTCCTCACGATCCACCTTGATGCACACGAACCGCTCGTTCATCAATGCAGCGATGCTGTCGTTCTCGAAGCTTTCGCGTTCCATCACATGGCACCAATGGCAACTGCTGTACCCGATGCTCACCAACATCAGTTTGTTCTCGGCACGCGCTTTCGCGAAGGCCTCTTCGCCCCATGGATACCAGTCCACCGGATTGTGCGCATGTTGCAGCAGGTAAGGGCTGCTTTCATGGATGAGCCGGTTGGTGTGTTCGCTCATGGTATCTTGGATCACCGCTTCGGGGCGGTGGGCGGCATGGGGTGCACAACCCATCGCAACGACCAGGACACCCAATGCCCGGACCGGCACGATCGACCGTACTTCCATGCCCGACCAAAGGAATAGCATGCTGGAGCGCTACCGGGCGCCACGGCGAACGCAGCATCAACACCGGGGCGTGGAAGGCATGGCCAAGGAACAGACCTGGCCGGGAACATGGATGGTCTTCGGGATCTTCGTCCTGCTCGTTTCCTTCTGGTGGGTCGGTTCCAGGACCTTCATCACCTACACCGCCTTGGGCCGGTGGTTCGCCCTGTTCGCCTTCATCGGTAACCTGTTGCCTTACAAGAAGGTGGGATTGCGTTTGGGGATGGAGCGATTGGAATGGTTCCTGTTCAACCTGTTGGCCGTTGGTCCTTTCGTCTTCAGTATCGCCCTATGGTTGAACCTGGGAGTACACGGACCGGAGCGGCTCTACTACATCCATTCCGACAGCCCGTACCTGGATGTCCGAAGGCACTGGCTTGAACACGGGGCATTGCCGGCGAACACCTACCTGGGAACACCAGCGGACGAAGCGGCTTCCGAACAGGTCTTACGCGAATACGAAGGCCACCAGCTCCTCGGTGTATCGCCAGGCTGTCTCGGCTACGACGTGATCTCCCGCTGGGAGGGTAGGGAAGACTAGAGGGCCGGAGGGCGGAAAGCATCTGAAGACCCATGACGATCGGTGGCCGGGGCGAGACCATCGTCCACTCTCGCGCCCTCGCACTTTTCCATCCTTCCTCTGCTAGAGTTCGATCATCTCCTCCAATTCGAAGGGGAAGCGCTTGCGGATCAAACCGGCCTTGCCCACGACGGTGCCTTTCGCCCCGAGTTTCATGTCATCCCCGTTAAGGGCACCGGAGAGCAGCAGCATCAACAACGAACCGCCTTGCAGGTCGGCGTGCAATGGGACGGAATACACGCGGGTGCTTTTCTTGTCCAGGACCAGCGCGGTATCCAGCACCCCCTTCCCGATGAACTTGTCGTTCAGGTACAGGTCCACATCGGGGTCCAGCACATGGATCCGGTACCCGTTGGGGTTCTCGATCATGGCATCTACGCGCACCGCGATACCCTTGGCGTCCATTTTCTCCACCTCCACGTTGGCGATGTCGCGTAGCTCGACCTGCTTGTAGCCGAGGCAACCGGTAACGAGGAATGCAAGGGGCAGGAGCAGGGGAAGGGGCGAACACGAGCGTTCGCTCCGTCGCATTCCTGATCCTGCTTTTGCCCCGGCCACCTGCTTACTTGGCGGAAGCCGAATAGTGCTTGAAGAAGCGTGGGATGGTCTTGATCCCTTGGAAGTAATTGAACACACCGTACTTCTCGTTGGGGCTATGGATGTTGTCGCTGTCCAAGCCGAAGCCGAAGAGCACGGTCTTCAATCCGAGTTCCGCCTCGAAGAGGGCCACAATGGGGATGCTTCCACCGCCGCGTGTGGGGATCGGTTTCTTGCCGAAGGTCTCTTCCATGGCCTTGCTTGCGGCGAGGTAGGCTGGTGAATCGATCGGTGTAACGGCCGCTTCGCCACCATGGTGCGGGCGCACGACCACGGTGATCCCCGGAGGCGCGATCTTCTCGAAATGGTCCTTGAACAGCTTGGTGATGGGCTCGCTCTTTTGATCGGGCACCAGGCGCATGCTCAGTTTCGCGAACGCTTTGCTGGGCAGCACGGTCTTGGCACCTTCGCCGATGTATCCGCCCCAGATGCCGTTCACATCCAAAGTCGGGCGGATGCTGCTTCGTTCTTCGCTGGTGTAACCGGCCTCCCCACGGACGTCCTTCACGTTGAGGTCTTTCTTGTAGTCGTCCAGGTTGAAGGGCGCTTCGGCAAGGGCATCACGTTCGGCCTTGCTCAGTTCGCGCACGGTATCATAGAACCCGGGAACGGTCACCTTGCGGTCCTTGTCGTGCAGGCTGGCGATCATTTCGCACAGGGCATTGATCGGGTTGGCCACGGCACCGCCGTAAACACCGCTGTGCAGGTCACGGTTAGGCCCGGTCACCTCCACCTCCACATAGCTCAGGCCACGAAGACCTGTGTTGATGCTGGGCACATCGTTGGCGATCATGGCCGTGTCGCTGATCAGCACGACATCGGCCTTCAAGCGTGCCTTGTTGTTCTTGACGAACACGCCCAGATTGTCACTACCGACCTCTTCCTCGCCCTCGATCATCACTTTCACGTTGCAGGGCAGGGCGTTGTTCTTCACCATGCATTCCACGGCCTTGATGTGCATGTAGAACTGCCCTTTGTCGTCGGCGCTGCCCCGGGCGTAGATCATGCCGTCCTTGATCACCGGCTCAAAGGGTCCGCTGTGCCAAAGGTCCAGTGGGTCAGGTGGTTGCACGTCGTAATGGCCGTAAACGAGCACGGTTGGACGGGCGGGGTCCACGATCTTTTCCCCGTACACGATCGGGTGACCGGCGGTGGGGCATATCTCGACCTTTTCCAGACCGGCTTCCTCCATCCGCGTTTTGACCGCTTCTGCACAACGCGCCACATCGGCTTTGTACTTGGGGTCCGCGCTAACGCTGGGAATGCGCAAGAGGTCCAGCAGTTCGTTCAGGAAACGGTCCTCGTGGGTCTTGATGTAGGTATCGATGGCGTTCACGCGGGAAGCAGGTTTTGGAAGGAGGCCAAAGATAGCCGGGTTCGGATGCGGCTTGGGTTTCCGGGACGGGGCAACCTTTTAGGGAGGCGACCGGTCACCCATCCACGACGAACCCGTATTTTCACCACCCTTAGGATCCGGTCCGATGCGTTTTCGATATGTACTGTTCTGCTCTGCGGCACTTTTCTCGTTGCCTGGTCAGGCCCAATTGGTCGTGGACGACACGATGACCCCGGCTGAACTGGTCGAAAACGTCCTGCTCGGCGGTGGCGTTTCGATCAGCAACATCACCTACAATGGGGTTCCTGTTCCAGGCACACCGCAGGATGGAAGCGGATCCTTCACGCAGGTCGGTGATCTTGGGCTCGACGCCGGGGTGATCCTGTCAACGGGCTTCGCCGCTTCGGCCATCGGTCCTTCGGATAATTTCAGCACCGACGATATTCTGAACAATGGTAACGACCCCGATCTGGAGGCCTTGGTAGGTGGGAATATCACGAACTATTCGATCCTGGAGTTCGACTTTGTCCCCACCGGTGATTCGCTCAAGTTCCGGTATGTCTTCTCATCGGAGGAATATCCGGGCTTCGTATGCAGTTTCAACGATGCTTTCGGGTTTTTCCTGAGCGGGCCAGGCATTGCCGGTCCATATTCCGGAGGTGCCGAGAACATCGCCGTACTGCCCGATCTGGTAACGCCAGTGACGATAAACAATGTGAACAATGGCCTCTACAACGACCCGCTCGACCCCACGTGCCCTGCCGTGAACCCGGAGTTCTACGTGGACAATGAGGAGGGACAGACCATTGCCTTCGGAGGCTTCACCACGGTGCTTACGGCTTTTGCCTTGGTGCAGTGCGGCGCGCTGTACCACATCAAGCTGGCCGTCGCCGATGCCGGGAACGAATTCGATATGGATACCGCCTACGATTCCGCCGTATTCCTGGAAGCAGGCAGTTTCACCAGCACAGGTCAAGTGATCCCCGAATTGGTGCTTGGACCAGGCGTCATCGGGAACGACATGAACGAGGGCTGTGTGCCGGTGGAATTGGTCTTTACACGCCAGGGTGACCTTTCCGCAGCGGAAACGGTGGATATTATCGTGGGCGGGACCGCGACCCCGGGGGTTGATTACGGTCCGATCCTTCCTTCACAACTGGATTTTGCCGCTGAGGACAGCACGGTGAGTTTCATCCTCGACCTGCCATTGGATCCCGATGGACCCGAGACCTTGGTGATCACCATCAGCCAGTTGATCGTTTGCGCCAACACGAACGTCGAGACGGTCTTCACCTTCGATATCACCAGCCCCCCGCCGTTGGCCACGGTCGCCGCGGACATTGAGGCCACGTGTGGCGATGTGAACGTGTTGGATCCCGGCATCACCGGTGGGGTGGGCTACTATGCCTACCTCTGGAGCACGGGGGAAACCACCCCGACCATTTCCGTTTCGCCCGAGGTGAGCACGACCTACGAATTCACCGTCACGGATAGTTGCAGCGTGGAGCCGCTCACGGGCAGCTTCACGGTTTTCCTGCCCTATTATGCGCCGTTGAACATCGAGGCCTCGCCGGCCTTGGAGATACCTTGCTTGGGCGAGGATGAGATCAGTGTCACCGTACTCGGCGGTGGGAACGGGTCGTATTCCTATGCATGGACACGCGGCACGGCGTCCGTAGGCAACACCTCCACGGTAAGCGTGCCTTCGCCCGCTACGCCTACCTGGTATGTGGCCACGGTGACAGAAGGGTGTGGTGATGTGGCTCAGGACAGTGTGCTCGTCTCGATGGTACCGCTGGATCCGATCGCCATTTCCACGAGTGGGAACGTCACCGTCATCTGTCCCGGTGATACCACCGTGCTGAGTGTTACGGATGTTGCCGGGGGCAACGGCGTGTACACTTTGGAGTGGACCGATATCGACGGCACCGTGCTCGGTACCGCCAGTGATCTTGAGGTCGGTGTGCCGGTTGATGCGTCGTACACGATCACCGTTGCGGACCAGTGCGGCACGGTGGGCGAGGCGGAGGTCGCCACCTTCCTACCGCACTACGAGCAATTCCGGTTGACCATGTCCGAGGACCATACGATCTGCTTCGGCGACAGCAGCGTAGTGGAGGCGAGCGTTACGGGTGGTTCGGGCTATTTCTTCGTGGATTGGGTGGACCGTGGCTGGACGGACCCGATCCTCAAAGTGATCCCGACCGAGGAGACCACCTATCAGGTGAACGTCACCGACCAATGCGGTGAAGTGCTCAGCGATGCTGTGACGGTCTCCGTTGAAGCGGTCTACATGGATATCACCGAAACGAACACCGGGCAGGACGACTGGTACCTGCAAGCGGCCACGGTGCCTTTGGGTGTAACGCACGTTTGGGACATGGGTGATGGCACGCAGTACCGTCGCGATGAAGTGGTACACAGCTATACCGACCTGGAGGAACACTGGGTAACCTTGCGCATCACCACCACGAACGGCTGTTCCGGTGTGGATTCGGTGTTGTTGAAACCACCTGCCCACATCTATTTCCCGAACGCGTTCTCGCCGGATGGGGATGGGGTGAACGAGACCTTCGGCCCAGTGGGGCACTACATCGATGAATTCGAGATGACGATCTTCGACCGCTGGGGCGAGGTCATGTACACGACGGACAATACCGGAAAACCATGGTCCGGTGATGTGAACGGGGGGGATGCGGCGACCACGGGCGTATACGTGTACAAGTACCGTGCAACGGGGCATTACTTCCCGGCCATCGAGGGGTATGGACATGTTACATTATTGAAAGGCACACAAGAATGAACCGGATGAACCAGCGTACCCTCGGAACGGCTCTTGCGGGTCTGATGTCCTTCGGCCTCCAAGCCCAACTGGTGGTGAGCACCGACCTCACACCTGCCCAATTGGTGCAGGACGTGCTGTTGGGGAGTGGCGTAACGGCTACGAACGTCGTGTACAACGGGGTGGCCGATCCCGGTACTCCTCAGGATGGTACCGGCTCGTTCACCCAATCAGGGAACCTTGGGGTGAGCGCCGGCATGATCCTTTCCTGCGGATTCGCGACCTCGGCCACGGGACCGGCCACGAACTTCTCGGGCGACGACCTGCTGAACAATGGGGATGACCCGGATCTCCAAGCCGTGATGGGGTTCAACGTCACCAACTATGCGATCCTCGAATTCGATTTCGTACCCATCGGTGATACGGTGAAGTTCAACTACGTGTTCGGGTCGGAGGAATACCCCGAGTACATCTGCAGTTTCAACGACGGTTTCGGTTTCTTCCTCAGCGGACCGGGGATCGCCGGGCCATACTCCAACGGCGCGGTCAACATCGCATTGCTCCCTGATGGTACACCCGTCACGATCAACAATGTGAACAACGGCCTGAACAACGACCCGAACAGTCCTACGTGCCCTGCGGTCAATGCAGAATACTACGTGGACAATGAGGGGACGAACAGCAGTATCGCATACGACGGGATGACCACCGTACTCCAGGCAAGGTACCCGGTTCAATGCGGGGAGACCTACCACATCAAGCTGGCCATAGCCGATGCCGGTGGTTTGAACGGCGGCGATTTTGATACCAACTTCGATTCGGGCGTATTCCTGGAGGCGGGTAGCTTCAGCAGTTCCCCCTTCGTTCCGCAGTTGACGCCTGGCCCTGGCATCGTGGGCAACACCATCCTCGAAAGCTGCTTTCCGATGGCACTGACCTTCATCCGGTTGGGCGATGCCACCGAGGCGGCGACGTTCGATGTGGACTATTCGGGGACCTTCACGAACGGCACCGATATCACACCAGCACTGCCAACGACCGTCCAGTTCGCCGCCGGCGAAGCATCAATACCCTTCACGTTCAGTGCTCCTGTGGATGCTGATGGACCGGAGACCCTGGTGATCACGGTGGAGAGTTTCTCCGAATGCACCGGCCAGACGATCGTGAACGTGTTCAACTACAGCATTGTGGATGCCCCTCCGCTCACGCTGGAAACCGAACCTTGGTTCGTTGATTGTGGCGCGAGTGTGGAGATCGGTGCAGGTGCCTCAGGAGGATATGGGGTGTATACCTACGATTGGGGCAATGGGAACACGGATACCACCCTGGTCGTCGCGCCCTTGTCGGACACGAGTTATCCGGTCACGGTCACCGACATATGCGGGCTTACCGCCTCTGCCGATGTTCCTGTTCAAGTGGTCCCGACACCGAACCCGTTCTTCGTGGAACTGCTCCCTGCGGCAACGGTGGATGGAACCACGGTACTCGAGAGTTGTTATGAGGTGATGCTGAACTTCGTGCGCACGGGAGGCACAGCATTCGAGGATACGGTGTACATCACCTTGGGCGGGAATTCCGTGGCCGGGGAGGATTACACGCTGTTACCGGGGACCGTGATCTTCCCGGTGGGGATCAACGCGGTGACGGTCCCATTGTATTTCCCCCAGGACGCCGATAGTTACGAGACCCTGATCATCGATCTGGGCGACGTCTCCATCTGCAACGGTGGCTTCTCCACACTCACCTACATGTTCTCCATCGCTCCGCCCCCGGAGTTGGTCGCTTTGGGCGCCGCACCATCGATCCCTTGTGGAGGCAGCACCGTGTTGACCCCCACCGTGACCGGTGGATATGCTCCTTACACGTTCTTCTGGAGCGACGGTTCCGTGGATCCCACTTTGTCGGTGGCACCCATAGCGCCCACCTCTTATACGGCCACCGTCAACGATGCCTGCGACAACACCACGTACGCCATCTTCGATGTGGATCTGTTGGCGCCGTCGCCCATCAACATGGCGATACTTGGCCCGGCCACGGTCACAGAGGCCTGTGAGACGGCCTCCATCAACATCATCCGCCCGGCGGGTGTTCAGGGGGAACTGGTCTTGAACATGACCTACGGTGGGAGCGCGACCAATGGGGCTGACTTCACCTGGCCCGCGACACAGATCTTGAGCGCTGATGTACTGAACACCGTATTCCCTTTCGCACCGCTGGAGGATGGGGCATCCGACAATGACGAGGATGCTGTGATCACGGCCAGCTTTACCGATGCCTGCGGCCGTACGGTGACCGCATCGGTCACAGTCACCATTTTGGACGCACCCCCGATCACCCTCGAGACCACCAACGTTACCGTGCCGTGCGGACCGGATTCATTGCCGGTCACGGTCGTTGCGAGCGGCGGTTTTGGTGACCTGGACCTCTTGTGGAGCACCGGTGATGTGGGGCCCACCACCTATGTGCAGATCCAGACGGGCGGAACCTACGTCGTCACGGCGACGGATGCCTGCGGCCGCACAGCAACTGCGGAGTCCGTGGTGGATGTTGATTGCGAGATCATCATCCCGAACGTATTCACCCCGAACGGCGATGGGTACAATGACCGTTTCGATATCGATGGGATCCTGGGTACGGAGAATACGGTGAAGATCTTCAATCGCTGGGGGCAGGTCGTGTTCGAGGCGAAGAACTACCGCAACACTTGGGGGGCCAATGGGGTCTCGGATGGCACGTACTACTACGAAGTGATGGTGACCCGTGAACCCAAACCGCTGACCGGCCACGTGACGATCCTGCGGAACGGCGATTGACCGGGAACGACCTCGACCAGGTTCAGGCGATCAACGAAACGCCCGTCATCTCGACGGGCTTTTCCATTCCCATCAACTGGAGAATGGTCGGTGCCACGTCGGCGAGGATACCGTTCCTCACGGTGAACGGACGAGGGTCCAGCACGAAGACCGGTACAGGATTGGTGCTGTGCGCGGTGTTCGGTGAGCCGTCCGGGTTCAAGGCCTTGTCCGCATTGCCGTGGTCTGCGATGATGACGAAGGAGTACCCGTTCGCTTTTCCGGTCTCCACTACTTGTCGGGCACAGCGGTCGGTGGTCTCCACGGCTTTCACAATGGCATCGAACACGCCCGTATGACCCACCATGTCCGGGTTGGCGAAGTTCAGCGCCACGAAATCCACTTCGCCTTTGCGTAGCTCCTTGCAAATGGCATCGGCGATGCCTTGCGCGCTCATTTCCGGTTGCAGGTCGTAGGTGCTGACCTTGGGCGAAGGCAGCATGATCCGCTCTTCACCGTTGAACGGGGCTTCGCGCCCGCCGCTGAAGAAGAAGGTCACATGCGGATATTTCTCGGTCTCGGCGATGCGGATCTGCTTCTTTCCGGCACGCGAAACCACCTCACCAATGGTCATCGGTAGATCGTCCTTGCGGAAGAGGACACCGACGTTGCGAAAGCTGTGGTCGTATTGCGTCAGGGTGACGTAGTGAAGTGGAAGTGGGACCATGCCCTGCTCAGGGAAGGCCTGTTGGGTCAAGGCTTGTGTGATCTCCCGGCAACGGTCGGTGCGATAGTTGAAGCAGAGAACGACATCACCCGGGCGGATGGTCCCGATAGGTGTACCGGCTCCGTCCACCACCACATGCGGTTCAATGAACTCATCGGTCTTCCCCTGGGCGTAGCTGGCAGTGAAAGCTTCCAACGGATCGCTTACCGCGATCCCCTTTCCGTGTACCAGCGCATCATAGGCTTTCGCAATTCGCTCCCACCGTTTGTCGCGGTCCATCGCGTAATAGCGGCCGGTGACCGTGGCGATCCGCGCTGAAGTACCGGCAACGTTCCCAAGGAAACGTTCCATGTACCCTTTGCCACTTCGGGGGTCGGCATCGCGCCCGTCGGTGAATGCATGAACGAGAACATCCTTCAGTCCGGCACGACCGGCCATGTGGCACAAGGCCTCGGCGTGGGCACGCATGGCATGTACCCCGCCATCGGATAGTAGGCCCATGAAGTGCAACCGTTTGCCGGTCTGCGCGGCTTGGCGGAAAGCTTCCTGCAACACCGGGTTCTGTTCAAGGCTGCCATCGGCGATCGCCCTGTCCACACGCACAAGGTCCTGGTAGACCACACGTCCCGCCCCGATGTTCAAATGGCCCACTTCGCTGTTGCCCATCTGGCCATGTGGCAGCCCAACGTTCTCTCCGTCGGTCAGCAGCGTTGCATGAGGAACGGTTTTGTAAAGTCCATCGATGAACGGCGTTTCGGCTTGCGCGATGGCATCGGTCCTGTCACCGGCACCGATGCCCCAGCCATCGAGGATCATCAGCACGACTTTTTGGTGGGCCATCAGCGATCAGGGAAGGAGGCTGCGAAGATAGCCCCGTTGGGAACGCCTTGTCGAACATACACGGCACCTCCGAGACGCTGGGTGAGCCGCTGCACGATATACAGCCCAAGACCAGTGCCCTTGGCTTTTCGGGTCTCCTCGTTGCCCCCGCGGTAGAACTTCTCGAAGATGCGTTCCTGCTCGGAGGGAGGTACGCCTGGTCCTTCGTCGCTCACGATCAAGCGCCAACCTTCCCTTCCTTTCACGACCTCGACACCGATGCGGGTCCCTTCCGGAGCATACTTGGCGGCGTTCTCGATCAAATTATCGGCAATGCTGCGCAATGCCTGGGCGTCGGTCAGCGCTGTGAAACGATCCGGCCCGCTCAGATCCAGGGTGTGCCTCGGGGCGATCTGTATACTGGCCCGTTCGATCACCGTGCGCATGATCGCCATCACTTCGACCTCCTTCAGGTCCAAGGCGAGTACGCCTTCCTCCGCGCTGGTGGCCAACAGCACTTTGTCCGCCAGTGTGTTGAGGCGGTCGGCCTCCGTAAGGGCTTGGGTGCGGAGAGTTTCGCGCTGGTCGGGGGCCAGACCGCTGCGGGCAAGGGTCTGTAGTTGCAGTTTGATCGCGGCGATCGGCGTGCGGAGCTCGTGGGTCACGGCCATAAGGAAGTTCCGTTGGGTGCGGGCAAGTGCCAGATCACGCCGAATGGCCCGGAACGTCAGGAACAGGACGATCAGGAGGAAGAGCAGGAACACCAGCCCTTCACCCACGATCATGCGCAAGGCGCGCGAAGTATCCATTGGGTGGTCAGGGTTCCCTCCCAACGCGTTCACCTCCAGGGCGAGCCTGGCCAACTCGCGCTCCTTCCGCAGCAGGAGCACGGCCCACCATGTGAATTGGAGCAGGATGTAGGCGGTCAGGGCGCCGAAGAGCAGGTATGTGCGACGCGGGGTGGAGGACATGCCCGGCAAAGGTAGGGGGCTGCTACGGCGGGGGTGCTTATATTGGGCACCTAGGGCCATGGATCCACAGGGTGCACGTGCGTTCATTTTGGACAAGCTCCGGAGGGAGCTTCCGGCGGCAAGGTCCTACCATTCGCTGGAGCATACGCTGGATGTTTACGCCAGCGTGGTGGACATCGCGGAAAAGGAAGGGATCTCCGGTGATGGGCTCACCCTGTTGAAGATCGCCGCCCTGTACCATGATGCCGGCTTCACGGAGCAGGACCTGGACCATGAGGAAGCAGGTTGCCGTATCGCACGGGCCAAGCTTCCCGAGTATGGGTTCGGCGCGGAACAGATCGAGCTGATCTGCGAGATGATCATGGCCACCCGCATTCCCCAATCACCCCGCAACAAACTTGCCCGCATCCTTTGCGATGCCGACCTGGATTACCTCGGCCGGCCCGATTTCATACCGATCGGAACGACCTTGTTCAAGGAGATGCGGCATTACGGGGTGTTGAAGAGCGAGCGCGAATGGAACGAACTGCAAGTGCGTTTCCTGGAGCGGCACAAGTACTTCACGCGTACGAACAAGGAGTCGCGTGAACCGCGGAAGCAGGAACACCTGTTGGAGGTGAAGGCTTGGTTGCAGGCGAATACCTGATTCACAGCGAACCCAGGAAGGCGAGCAAGGCTTGGCGTTCGCTTGCGGTCATCATGCGGACGGCTTGAGCGCTCGCTTCCGCTTCACCCCCGTGCCAGAGCACCGCTTCCAACAGGGATCTGGCCCGGCCATCATGCAGGAAATTCTGGTGGCCGTTCACCACTTGTGTAAGTCCGATGCCCCATAGCGGTGGCGTTCGCCATTCCGCGCCCTCGGCCCTGTAACTCGGCCTGTTGTCGCTCAGCGCATCACCCATATCGTGCAAGAGCAGATCCGTATATGGGAATATGCGCTGGTTGCTCACAGGGGGGAACGCCACGTTCACCGCTGTGCGGTGCTCGGGGATGTGGCAGCGATCGCACTTTGCTGCGGAGAACAGTTCTTCGCCACGAACGACCTGCGGATCACCGGTATTCCGACGGGCGGGGACAGCAAGGGTGCGTACGTAGAACGCCACGGCATGCAGCACACTGTCCGTCAGCTCCACATCGTCGTTCAAGCCATCATACTGCGGTTGGCCGTGGGTGCTTTCCAAAATGAAAAGGGGATTGGTCACACCCATGTCCTCGTTGTAAGCGGCAGCGCATTGCTGAAGAAGCGTTGGTTGCTCCGCCTTCCAGCCGAAACGCCCGATGGCCGTTCGCTGCTGTGCAATGTCCCATACCTCGTTCACCTTTCCGCTGATACCATCGGCGTTCGCATCCTGTTCATCGGCGTTCGAACGAATGTCCGCCCCGGCGATCGCTTCCAACAAGCCAAGGCCGAATACGGGAGGTGCAACTCGCGGCGACCAGAGCATGTCTCCCGGGAACGCGGTGTATGCGTTGGTGAAAGCGATCTGCGGTGTGCGCAAGTGGGCCGTTCCGCCGTCCGGCAGGATCACCTCTTCCTCCGTCCAGGCGATCGAAACATCTGCTTCGGGTTGCACGCCGAAAATGGCCCTTGGTTGCAGTTGCCCCCCGAATCCGGGCGCCGGCAATGGTCCTCCGAAGACATCCTGGCCCGGTACGCTGAGGCGGAAAAGCATGCTGATGGGTTGTTCCCCTGCGGCGGGTGGTTTGCCACGGCCATCGCCGACGTGGCAGCTCGTGCAGCTCACGCTGTTGAATACCGGACCTAGTCCCGGATTCACCGGGGCGGGGGCGCTCACGAACGTCTGCTCGAACTGTATGTCGCCGATACCGTGCAGCGTGCTCGCGGTCGCGCTCATCTGCGGGAATCCATGGCTGAACGCTCCCGTCCCGGCATCGAAGACCGTTTGCGAGCCACCGCTTGCCCACGGATGCTCTTCGCTCGCCGTCCAGGATCCCGGCTCCTTACGGCAGGACGCGAGCGCAAGCACGCAGACCAACACGCCGATCGACCGGAAAGGTCGGAGGTTCGTCGTGCCTGCGCTCATCGGTCTGCTGAGGTCCTGGATCGATCGCATCAGTCGATGTGCTGCTGCACCAGCGGCATCAGCTCATCGTTCAGCGTTGCTGCGAGCGAGTTGATGGCGTCGATGGCCTGTTGCACTTGCACGGGTTGTTCGATGATCGCCTGCCCGAACGGGACGGTGATCGTGCCCAGTGCGGCAATGGAGGACGCGAGTTGCTGTTTGATCGTATTGTCCAATTGGAGGTCGTGCTCGCGAACGAAATTCTCCATCCCCGCGCCGTCGGCACCAAAACGGCCGAGGTACACGTTCTCCACGCCGCGGATGTTGTTGGTGAAGTCGATCAGCGAGTTCTTCGCGAACGGTGATTCTTCCATCGTGGGATCCTGTGCAAGAAGCACTTCGCCCATTTTTCCGTTGGCCACTTCATCGCAGATACCCGCCATGGCGTTCACCAGTTCCTCGAAGGCGGCGCGCTGCGTAGGATACTCGACGCTGCCACTACCGGCGGTGGTGAAGGCCGTGGTGTAGTTGTTCGCCGTGGCAGGGTCCCAGCGTTGGTCCAATGATCCAGTGAGGTCGGCGAGATCCGCTGCCAGCGCCGTGATGTACTCGACCTCGCGGGCGGTGAATTGTGCGGCGGTCTTTTCCCCGTTCACACCGAAGAGCAGATATTCGATCGGGTGGAACCCCTTCAACGCGTCCTCCAGACTGGAGATGTATTCCGCGGTGAACGCATGGCCACTGCTCAACTGGGCTTCGAGGTCCACGAAATTCACGGGCCAGGTATCGATGCGTGGATCGATGTTCTCCGTGGCCACGGGTCCGAACAGCAACGCCTCGGACCGTTCCCAGCTTTGGCGGGTATCGCGCCATTGCTGCTGGCACAGGGCGAGGTCGACATCGCTCAACGATGTGCTGAAGGCCGCGATGCGCTCCTGCAGCCCGTTACAGAGGCCGGCCAGATCGGAGTAATTGTCCTGTGCCACATGGTCGGCGAAGTCGTTGAGGACATCGGCCGTCGTGAAGTCCTCCGGTGTTGGCGTGGTGGGTGCTGCACTGTCCTTCTTGCACGCAGCGAGGAGGAGCAGGGAGGAGATGAGGAGGAGTTTCTGTTCCATTGGCCGTGTTGGAATGAAGAGCGCCAGGAGCGCATGTCATGCGGTGAGTTGGATGATCAATAGTTCCCCTTCGCGGCGAACGGGGAATGGACGGATCGGAGTTGTTGCCGGACCTTCCTTCACGCTGCCGTCCAAGGCGAATCGGCTACCGTGCGATGGACAATGCAGACCGGTGGCGGTCGCAGTGAGCGGTTGGTCCTCGTGTGTGCAGCGCAAATACAGGCTGCGGAAGTCGCCACCGGGGAGTTTGATCACCAGCACATCATAGGAGAGCTTGGATGCGCGGGCGATCACCTGAGTGCTTTCCGTGAAGGCTGAGAGCGGGATGCTCAATGTGCTCCCATCGCTCACCACTTTCACAAGAGGAAGTGAAGCACATCCGGTAAGCGAAAGCACGCCTGCACCGAGCGTGAGGCCGGCGCAGCCAAGACAGGAGGAGCGGAGGAAGGCCCGGCGGTCCATCAGAAGCTGTACGCCAACCCGATATTGATAAATCCGTTGTCGGTGAAATAGGGTTGCGCCTGCGGATACGGGTTGATGTACAGGTCCGGGTTCGGACCACCCGTCGAGCGTAACATGTAGTCGGCTTTGACACTGATCCCCCCCGTTGGGATATAGGTGAGGCCGGCCACGACATAGGTCCGATCCAGCGTGGGATCATCGATGCCATTGTCAGGTATGGCGGCGTTCATGTCCAACTGCTCGAAGCGTACGAAGGCGATGAGGTCACGCTTCTCGGCAGGTCTGATGAAGGACCATAGGTCGCAGCCCACCTCGGCATAGGCCCCGAACATGCGCTCCGGTGTGTTGTTCGCATACGCCCGGTTGATCCGTTCCGCGTCGGCGATCTCCACCTGCGTTGCAAGCACTTTCACACGCAGTTTCTCCCCCAGGTATTGGGCGTTGGCCTCCAACAGGCGCACAGGCGTGCCGAACGCACCATAGTCCAGTTGCAAACTGTCCGCTTCACGTTGTGTAAGCCCGGCGCTGCCACCATAGTAGCCGCTTGTCTGGAGCCTGAAGTCACCTGTGTAATAGAGCAACGATCCGCTCAGTCCAAGATTGGAAGCACTCGCATTGGACCCGTCGCCACGGCCCTCCCGGATGCCTGTACCGTGCTCGAAAGCGCCTGCGTCCAGCCCGTTCTGTACGGCAACGCTCCAGTTCAGTCCCGGCCATCGGGTGCTTCGACCATAGAGCCCGATGCCGATCTCGCGCCATGTGCTGGGGATGATGAACTGTTCCACGTACGGCCGGTCGTTCCCGTTGAAGGTGGTCGGGAGGTGGTTCTCGTTGATGATCCCCAACCTCGGAATGAACAGCCCGCCGGTGAGGTAGATCTCCTTCGTGAGATCGAACTTGATGAAGAGCTGTTCCATGCTGAGCTCGCCGCCCACTTCGCCGCCTTCCACCCGCGCGTTCTCCAGTTCCATTTCGCTGAAGAAGCTTATGCGGCTATTGAAGCGGTGCCCCAGGAAAAGCACATTGCGCGTCAGGTTCGCCTCGCCTGTGCCGAGTTGCTGGTCGTAGCTCACCTTGATCTCGCCATAGCCGCTCACGAGTGTCGTCCGGTCGTTGCGCACGAGACCTGCGTTCAAACTATCCTCCTTCGTAAGTACTTGGGCCTGCGTGGTATTCAGCAGGATCAGCGCGATGGCAAGTGCAAGGTTCCGCATTCCGGCCGCGAAGCAACCGTCGCCTGAGACTGTGTGGAATACCGCAATTGGGGTAAAAGCACACTGAACACCAACAGCCCGGAATGAAAAAAGCCCCCCGGAGGTCGGAGGGGCTTTCTCTGTGGTGCCTCCCAGAATCGAACTGGGGACACATGGATTTTCAATCCATTGCTCTACCAGCTGAGCTAAGGCACCGTACTTTGTTCATCCGAATGCTGGAGGTGGGCGAACAAGGGCCGCAAAGATAGAGAAGTGAATGGACCGTACCAGCCGCCCCCTCGATCTTGTTCTCGATGTAGGGAACTCCCGCACCAAACTGGCCCTTTTCAGTGGTGATGGGATGGTCCGTTACGGCATTGTCCCCAATGGAGATGGTGCTGGCGTGCATGCCTTTCTAAAGGACGATAGGCCTGTTGCCATCGCTTTGGGCTCCGTTGCCGCCCCGGATGCCGCTCACCTTCAAGAGCTCGGGACAATAGCACCGGTCGTCGTATTGAACGGATCTTCACCAGCGCCCATCAAGAACACTTACGGCACACCATGGACCCTTGGGGCCGACCGATTGGCCAATGTGGTGGCCGCCGTGCAGCGCTTTCCTGGCCGTGCCGTTCTGGCCATCGATCTGGGCACGTGCATAACCTATGATGTGTGCGAAGTCGATAGCACCTATGCGGGTGGGGCCATCAGTCCGGGGCTGGTGATCCGGGCCAGGGCCATGCACGAGTATAGTGCCCGACTTCCGTTGGTCGTTCCACGGCCAATGCCGGAGCCGTTGGGCACCAGCACGGGATCGTCGTTGGAAGCGGGGTTGCACCACGGGATAACGGGCGAACTCAAGGGATTCATTCAACGCTATGGCACGGATCGCCCCGATCTGGCCGTTCTCCTGACCGGCGGGGATGCCGTGCGGTTCAGTCGCGCCTTGGAAAGTGGCATCTTTGCGCTCCCGTTCCTGACCCTTGAAGGCTACCATGCGCTGCTTGTCCATCACCGCTCGCTCCACGGGGGTTCTGTTGCTGTCCCCGTTGCTGGCAGCGGCCCAGGGCCAGCAGGGTAGCGGATCGCCCTATTCGGCATACGGCCTGGGCGACCTGATCGGCAGCACCCAGGTGGCACAGGCCACCATGGGGGGCTTGGGTGTTGCCGTTATGGACCCCGCCAGCGTGATAGCGACCAATCCCGCGTCCTATGTCAGCCTGCAGCGTACCTGTTTCGAGACCGCGGTAGTCGTGCGTTCCAGTAAGTATGCGACCACCGATGCCGAGCGTAATGGCCGCAGGACGGACTTGCTCGGCCTCAGTTTGGGTGTCCCGTTCGGTAAGGGGCGTTGGGGTATGGCCCTCGGAGTGAACCCGATGAGCAACGTGGGCTATCGTATTTCGGATACGGGGGCGCTGCCCAATGACGGTGGAACGGTCACCTACAACTACACCGGCGACGGTGGGCTCAACAAGGCATACATGGGCGCAGGGTTGATCGTAGCACAGAAGCGCGACACGCTGAACAACGGTTATCGCCTTTCCATAGGGGCCAACGTGGGCTATGTCTTCGGGACCATCGAGGAAACACGCAAGGCGGTGTACCCGATATCGGCCAGCTACTACAATACAAGCGTGGTCTCTTCCCTTGTGGTGCGCAATCCGGTGTTCAATGCCGGGGTCCAATTACAAGGGGACCTTCGCCGTCGGAGCGATCGCGAAGACAAGGGTTTGCGTTACCTCGCTGGGGTAGCGGTCGACATTCCTTCGGACCTCACGGCCCGCCGTACGGACTTGATCACGAATTACGGGGTGAGCGGAACCGGTGTGGAAATACCATTCGACACCGTGTTGTATGTCGATGGCAGGAAAGGGACGCTGAGCCTGCCGCTGGGTTTGGGTCTCGGCTTCACAGTGTACAACTTGAATTGGTCGGTTTCCGCGGAAGTGAAACAACGGGACTGGCGCGACCTGACCGTGAAAGTGGAAGGGTATGACCTGCCCACGACGCTTGCGAGCAACACCACGTACATCCTCGGCGCCAGCTTCAGGCCGGCCAAGGAAATGGGCGGATCGTTCTGGGAGCGTTCCATCTACAGGGCCGGGTTCCGCTACAACAATGACTACTTGATCGTCGGTGGCGAACAGCTGCATGAAATGGCCTTCTCCACGGGGGTGTCGTTCCCGATCATGGGTAGTTCAACACGTAGCCGGTTGAACATCGGCACCGAATTGGGAGAACGGGGAACCACGGACAATGGGCTCATCCGCGAGCGCTTCGCATCCATCTTCGTCGGGATCACGATCACACCGGACGCCCGCGAACCCTGGTTCAAGAAGCGGCGGATCGAGTGATGTCCAACGCATCTGCCCAACGATGCCGCGTTCCTCTTTCCCTCGTATCCCGTACCTGACGTTGCTCGTCCTGAGCTTGTCCTTGGTGCTTGCGGGATGCCGCAACGACCTGGACAAAGTGGCCGCCGTGGAGGTCGCAAGTTCTTCCCCTGAACGGATCACGCACAATGCCGAGTACCTGTACTCCGATTCGGGCCATGTCCGCAACCGCTTGCGCGCAGGCCGGATCGCTGAATGGGCCACGGACCCCAAACGCACCGAACTGAGCGGTGGCGTGGAGCTTGTCTTCTTCGATACCACGGGCGTGCAACGCAGCGTGCTCACCGCGCGACGCGGACTCATCCTACCCAAGGAGAAACGCATGGAGGTCTTTGAGCAGGTGGTCTTCGTGAATTCGAAAGGAGAGCGGCTCGAAACGGAACAACTTACCTGGGACCAGGACAGTGCGCGCGTGAATACCGACAAGGCCGTGCGCATCCAACGGGGACCGGACATCATCCACGGGATGGGCCTCGATGCGGCCGAGGATTTCAGCCATTATGTGATCCACCGCATCACCGGCCAGTTGTACATGGAGCCCGATGATACCTTAGCCGTGCCCGCGCCGTAAGCGGTGATGGAGATCCAGCGCATGCGACAGGTCACCCGCTTCATGGAACACTTCTGGCTGGCGGTCGCCATCGGTACCGGCTTGGCCGCCATCTGGGTGATCATCAACGAAGGGTTCGCTGTTGGCAGCCAGTGGCTCTGGTTCCCCGGGATCGCGCTGGCCATGTTCTTCTTCCGGCGGTTCACCCGCGCCAAATTGGAGGCGATGGACGACCGGGAACAGGAGCGAAGGAAGTAGATCCCTGGACTGGGAATTACCTTCGGCCCATGCGGCATTGACCGTTCCCGCACGTGGCCATTTCAGGTACCGACCTTCTTCTTCTCCTCATTTCGCTTGCGGTCTCGGCCCTGTGTTCGGGTCTGGAGATCGCCTTCTTGAGCAGCAACAAGTTGTATGTGGAGCTGGAACGCAAGCGCGGTGCCATCTGGGCGCGGCTGGTCTCGATCCTGCTGAAGCGGCCGGCACGGGTGATCGGTGCGTTGCTCGTGGGTAACAGCATCGCCTTGGTGCTCTACGGCATGGTCATGGCCAAGGTCTTGGAGCCATGGTTGCACAGCTTTGGTTTCGGCGGCGCCTTCGTGCTGGTCGCGCAAACGGTGTTGAGCACTTTGCTCATCCTGGTCGTAGCGGAATTCCTGCCCAAGGCGGTATTCCGGATCGACCCCAATCGCGCGTTGAGCGTTTTCGCGCTTCCCTTGCAGGTGCTCTACATCATCCTGTGGTTGCCCATGATGGTGATGACGGGCTTGAGCGAAGGCATCCTCCGCCTCTTCGGGGTCCCGACCAAACCCGGGCAGGTGGCATTCGGTCGCATCGACCTGGATGATTTCCTGAAGGACGTGGGCACCAACCAGCCGAGCAACGCCAACATGGATGCCGAGGTGGAGTATTTCCGCAACACCTTGGAATTGAGCAACACCAAGGTGCGCGAACTGATGGTGCCACGTGCGGAGATCGAGACCGTGCAAGTGGAGGAGAGCGTGGAGGTATTGAAGCAGCGTTTCGTCGAAAGCGGGATGAGCAAATTGCTCGTGTACAAGGAGAGCATCGACAACATCATCGGTTACGTGCACGGCTACGAACTGTTCCGGCATCCGCGCAGCATCCGTTCGGTGATGCGTCCGGTGAACTTCATCCCCGGTACCATGCCAGCGGACGAAGTGCTGCAGATGTTCATCAAACAGCGCACACATGTGGCCGTGGTGGTGGATGAATTCGGGGGCACCGCCGGCATGCTCACCATGGAGGATGTGGTGGAGACCATCGTCGGCGACATCGAGGACGAGCACGACACTCCCGAAGAGGTGGAAGAGCGCCTGGGCCCGAACGAATTCCTGCTGAGTGCCCGCACCGAAGTGGCGCACCTGATCGAGACCTACAAGCTGGCCCTTCCGGAAAGCGAGGAGTACGATACGCTGGCGGGCTATATCGTGCATAGCACCGGCGAGATCCCCGCCCAAGGCCAGGTGGTGGAATTACCACCCTTCCGGATCACGATCGCCCAAGTCGCCCATGGCCGTGTGGACCTGGTGCGCCTGGAGGTACTGGATCCTGTTGCGGGCTACCACCTCGTGGATTAGTTGACCACTCCGTCAAGGGTGTAACCTGTTCACTATCAACTGATGAATAGGGTCAAACCGCGTATGGTCCATCCCCCTATATTTGCACCCCTATTCAACGGAAAATGGCTGTTATTGGTAAGATCCGCGAGCGCAGCGGCTTGTTGTTGGTGTTGGTCGGCGGGGCCATGGTGGCCTTCATCCTCACGGACCTTTTCAGCGGCCGAGGAAGTGGACGTCAGGACCAGGTGCTGGGTACCGTTGGTGACGAGGAGATCGGTGCCTTGGAGTTCGAGCGCCGGGCCAACGACGAGATCGAAAGCTACCGCAATGACTTCGGTCAGCAGGTGAACGCGCAGATGACCGAGCAGGTGCGCAACACTGTTTGGCAGGAGATGGTGAAGGAGAGGGTGATGTTGGGCCAGGTGGAAGAAGCCGGTTTCAGCTTGACCAAGGCCGAGTATGACGACATCCGTTTCGGGGACAACATCCTTCCTGAATTCAAGGGACAGCCCAACTTCCAGGGGGAAGATGGCCAGCCAAGCCCGGAGAAGTTGCAGCAGTATTTCAGCAGCGTGCAGCTGAACGCCCCTGTGTACTACGAGATCCAGAAGCGTCGCCTCACCCAGAACCGCCTCTATTCCAAGTACACCACCCTGGTGAAGAAGAGCGTTTTCGTGAACAGTGCCCAGGCCAAGGACGACTACCTCGCGAAGAACACGAAGTCGAGCTTCAACTTCGTAGCCAAACGTTACGACAGCGAGCCGGACAGCCTGTATCCTGTGGATGACAAGGACCTGCGGCGCTACTACGACCAGCACAAGACCGAGAAGAAGTACAAGCAACAAGCCTCCCGCAAGTTCGAGTACGTGCTCTTCCCGGTCGCGCCGTCCGATGCCGATCGCGCGATGACGCAACAGGAGCTCAACGACCTGCGCGATGCGTTCGCAGCCAGCACGAACGACAGCGTATTTGCAGTGACCAACAGCGAATCCCGCACATACAACAAGACCCCGTACACGGAGGGCAACGCCGACAAGCTGAACGATTCGCTGATCGTGAACGCCTCGGTGGGGGCCGTCATTGGCCCTTACCAGCAGGGCGAGCAGTGGAAGGTCGTGAAGGTTGCGGAACTCGCCGATGTGCCCGAGGCACGGGTGCGCCATATCCTCTTGAGCACGACCAAGGATAAGACCGAGGACGTTCAGAAGAAGGTCGCCGATAGCCTGCTGGCCGTTGTGAAGCGCGATCGCAGCAAGTTCGAGGACCTGGTGGTGAAGTTCAGCGAGGATCCGGGCAGCAACACCAAGGAGAAAGGTGGTGTGTACGATTGGTTCGACAAGAAGCAGATGGTGCCCGAGTTCACTGCCGCAAGCTTCGATGAGAAGGTGGGTGCCATCACGATCGCAAAGACGACATACGGTTACCACATCGTTGAGGTATTGGGACAGCGCACGCGCCAGGAGCGCCGGGTAGTCACCGTGGAGCGCACCATGAAGCCTTCACCCGCAACGTTCAAGGAGATCTACAAGAAGGCCAACGATTTCAGCCTGCGCAACACGGACCTTGACATGTTCAAGAAGTCGGCAGAGGAGCAAGGCCTGCAAGTGACACCTGTTGACGAGTTGCGCGGCGACATGCGCTACGTACCCGGATTGCAGGACGCGAACAGCGTGATCACCTGGGCCAACCGTGCGGAGGTCGGCAAATTGAGCGAGCCCATCCAAAGTGGCGACAACTACGTGGTGGGCATCCTGACCGGCATCCGCGAGGAAGGCATCCCGCAAATGGAGGATGTACGCGACGTCTTCACCAAGGAGGTGGTGAAGGAGAAGAAGGGCGAGGCGTGGGTGGCCAAGATGCAGGGCAAGACCGATCTGAACGCGCTCGCGACGGAACTCGGTGTTTCGCAGCAGACGGCGACCGACCTTACCCTGAGCAGCTTCAACCTCCCGGGTGGTTCCAACGAGTACGAGGTGGTCGGCCAGATCTTCGCCTTGGAGAACGGCCAGACGAGCGTTCCCCTGAAGGGAGAGTCCGGTGTGTACGTTGTGAGCATTACCACGAAGACACCGGCTCCTGAACCCCAGGACCTGAACATCGACAAGGCCAGCTTGCTGCAACGTGCACAGTCGCGCGTGGATGGCGGCCTGTTCAACGCCCTGCAGGAAGCTGTGGGCGTGAAGGACGACCGCAGCAAGTTCTACTGAGCCGATCGCATACCATTGGAACGCCGGGCATCGCCCGGCGTTCTGCTTTGGAGGGAGCGTTGCGGTTATCGATCGAAGATCGACAGCTCAGGTTTCCAGATCTCGCCGAACCACCGGGTGATGATGCCGCCCTTCAGTTCTTCGTATTGTGCGCGGTCCACGAACAGGAGGGCCACTTTGCGGTCTGAACGGACCGGCGCGAAACGGCCATCGACGTTCTGTTCCATCAATGCGTGGTTGATGCGTGTGACGAGCTCATCTTCGAGCCGGTGCTCCATGATCGTGCGGTCGATCCGGACCGGCTGACCGTTCACCTTGAACGAGAGCTTGACGCGCCAGCGATAGTGCTCTGAGCGGATCCACTTCTCCTTCACCTCGGTGACCCGGACCGCACCATGCGAGATCCGGGATAGTTGATCCAGCCCTTGTGTGACTTCGCCATCTTTGTCGGGAAAGCGGTGCACTTCGGGATAGGAGATCAAGTCCGGGAATTGGGCCAGCACCTCATCCCATTCGCGGGGGATGTGACGGTTGGCGAGGTCGATGGCCTTTGCGACCGTCGGTCCATCAAGGTAGTCAAGTAGCCCTAGGGCCTTGAGCTTCTCGACCACGGCCCCTATGCTATCCCTGGAGAATTCGGTGGAAAAGAGTTGTGCGCATCGACCGTCCGGCCTCTCCACGTGCAGTTGTCCCAGTGCATCGGTATTCCGTTTCTCTGTTGGCCACCACGATGCGCACCGTTCCGGGTCCATGAACACCAGTGCTTGATGGGTCATCGTGAAGTCTCCGCAATCGCCACGGTGTTCTTCGAAGGCCCTTAAGCGGTAGTCGGAACCTGCATCGAGAAGCGCTTTGTTCAATGCGGAGAGCATATTACCCACCATGAGGCATTCGCCAGGTCCGGTGTCGCGCCGGAAGACCCCGGTCCGGCCCTCGTACTCCCGGAAGGAATAGCGGGAGCCGGCATTCTTGAAGCCGAATTCGACAACGAAGTGCGCCGATACGAGCGTTGTATCGGCCGGTGTTCGAGCGATGGCGATCTCGTATGGTGACAAGCCGGGCACCAGGCCTCCCGTGCCCTGGAGCGCGGTTGTGTAGTAGTCTTCGGTCGTCCATTCCTTGCCCTGGCAAGGAATGATCACATGCAGGCTGCTCTTGGTCGCGATGTCGAATTTGTCAGGTTCGTCATATGGCCCTAACGCATTGATCATTCGGCGTGCCGTATCCGCATGCATGTAACCCTTCTCGATCAAACTGTTCACCAATTCGAGCTGCTTCTCCCTTGAACGCGTGTTCCATTCCCGGTTCCTTAGTTCTTGTTGAAGTTGTTCGAGCAACTGCAAAACCTCCGTTGTTCCGGCACATCGTAAGAACGCAATGGCATCCGCATGGAGGAGACTATCGATCAAACCGATCTCGAACAGTTCGACCCCCAACTGTCCAGCATGGGTGTAGCGATGGAAGATGGTCGTATCGACCTTGGCGATGAAGAACCGTTGGTTCCTGATGTCGGTGCCGACGTTGTCGTATGTCTCCGCCTTTCTGAGCGCGCCGAGGTCCTGGGCCGGAAGTGGGGGGAAAGGTCGATCGTACTGTTGCGCGCCCAATAGGTAGGCGGCGGTTGAGCGGTATCGTTCGGCTTTCGGCGAATGATCCGAAGTATCCGGAAGCTGGCCGATTCGGGCTAGCGAGTCGGCGATGTAGGCGAGCCGAGCTATCCTGTGGTAAGCTGTGGCGGCCAGGCCGAGATCGTTCAAGATCCGGTTGTTCAATGAAGCCTGTTGCGCCGCTTCACCGGTCGGTACCGGAAGTGACTTCTTGAACTCGACCCAACTACGATTTTCCCGTGCACCTTGATCCGATAGGATCCTATGTTCGAGCAGCCGGTCGATGAGCTGGAATTCCGCTGTGGACGTGCTGTCTTGAGCGACAAGTCTCGAAGCAAGCATCGCACACGTGGCCGTTGCCCCATAAGCCAGCAGTTGGTGAAATGATCGACCAGCGATCCGGATACGGCGCATTCAAAAGACCTTGGTATTGCCCAAGATATGCGGGGCGTGGTCAGCTACCTCAACTGGCTCAAACGTTCCGCATCCAACCGTACGAGGATCCCGAGCAGGATGGTAAAGGAGATCATGCTGCTGCCGCCGTAGCTGAAGAAGGGCAGGGGAATGCCGATCACCGGGGCCAGGCCGATGGTCATGCCCACATTGATCAACAAGTGCAGGAAGAAGATGCTGGCCACGCAATAAGCGTAGATCCTCGTGAACCGCGATCGTTGTCGGTCGCTGATCTGGATGATGCGTAGGATGAGCGCAGTGAGCAGTATCACCACGAAGGCCGTTCCGAGGAAGCCCCACTCTTCTCCCACGGTGCAGAAGATGAAGTCGGTGCTTTGCATCGGTACATACTTGAACTTCGTCAAAGTTCCTTCGAGATATCCTTTACCAGCGAAACCACCGGAACCTATCGCGGTCTGGCTTTGCTTCACATTGTAGCCCAGGCC
Source organism: Flavobacteriales bacterium UBA3364 (assembly GCA_002360495.1). Classification (GTDB taxonomy): domain Bacteria; phylum Bacteroidota; class Bacteroidia; order Flavobacteriales_F; family PHOS-HE28; genus PHOS-HE28. The sequence continues at coordinate 74,750 of DEQO01000077.1, read as the reverse complement.
TTGCGGATCCTCCTTCTGCCCGAGCATGACGAGGATGCGGTCCTGCTGGTGCTTCGCAAGCACCTTGTTGAACGCATAGTCCACGCTGCTGATGAAAACGGCCGAACTCAGGAGACCCATCAGGATAAGACCTTTCAATCGCTTGCGTTCCCGTTTCATCACCAGATTGCTCACGGCCCACCAGGCGATCGCGCTGAACACGGCGATCAAGGCCAGCAGGAAATACTGACCGGTCAGTTGGCGGTCGGTGAAGGGAAGGTCGAAGCTGCTTTCCTTGAGGATGAGGGAGAGCACCGAAAGCACCCCGGCCAGGATGGCGAGCAGCAGCACGTTGCCCGAGAGCCCTTCGCGGTAGAGCACCAGGATGAAGGCGCCGGAGACGAGCGATGTCCCGGTGTCGGGCTGCAGCATGATAAGGGCCACTGGCGCCAGGATGATCGCAGCACTGATGATCCGCGAGCGGGTGTCAACGAGCGCTTTCAATCCGCTCAGGTAGCGCGTGAGGGCCAGTGCCGTCGCAAATTTGGCGAACTCCGCAGGCTGGATGCCGAATCCTCCGATGGCGAACCAGGCCTTGGCCCCGTTCACTTCCTTCCCGAATAGTAGCACTGCCATGAGCAGCAGCAGCACGAAGCCGTATACCCCATAGGCCGCTTCACGGAACATCTCGCCGCGGATCAGGAGCATGCATGCACCGAGGGTCAGGCTGATGCCCATCCACACGGCTTGTTTCCCGTACTCCTTGCCCTGGTCGAAAATGCTCGCGTGCTCGGGGTCGTAGGCGGCGGAATAGATGTTGGCCCAGCCCATGAACATGAGCAGCAGGTACATGACCAGGAGAGGCCGGTCGAAGTTGGCGGCGACGTTCTCCCTGGCGCTCATCGTCTGCGGCGTTTGGGCTTCACCTTTTTCACGAACGTTGCTTCCTTGGCGATGAGGTCGGCCTCCTTCATGCGCTTTACAACATCGGGACGCGTGATGGTATCCGTGAGGTATTGCTCGATGAGCAGACTGGCGATCGGCGCGGCCCAGGTACCACCGAAGCCGGAGTTCTCCACGTACACCGCCATGGCGATCTTGGGATCTTCCATCGGCGCGAAACAGACGAACACGGCGTGGTCCTGGCCATGCGGGTTTTCCGCTGTACCGGTCTTGCCACAAACGGTGATGTCCTTCAATCGCGCGTTCTTCGCTGTCCCGCCGGGTTCGTTCACCACACGACGCATGCCTTCCTGGATCGCGTCGTACCACTTCGGATCCACGCCGGTCACGTGTTTCTTGAGGTACTTCTGCTGCAGGCTGTCCGGATGCCCGACGGCACGCACCACGTGTGGATCATAGTAGTACCCTTTGTTCGCAAAGATGGCGGCGAGGTTGGCCATCTGTAGTGGAGCCACCAGCACCTCCCCCTGACCGATGCTGACACTGTAGATGGTGCTGAAGGCCCAACCCTCCTTGCCGTACTTGCGGTCGTAGTAGGCGACGTCGGGGATATTACCGCCCTTGGCCGATGGAAGGTCGATGGGTAGACGTTGCCCGAGCCCGAAGGTGAGCATGTATCGGTGCCAATCCGTAAGTCCGAGCGCAGCGTCCTTGAAGCGGTTCGGGTCCTTGTCCTGCTCCACGATGCGCTTGAAGACCTGGTAGAAATAGGGATTGCAGGAATACTGGATGGCGTGGATGATATCACCGGCAGCCGGATGGTTGTGGCAGCCCACGAGCGACTTGGTGCAGGGGAATCCGGTGTTCAGGTCGATCACGCCTTCATCCAGGGCGATCAGCGATTGCACGATCTTGTAGATGGACCCGGGGGGGTATTGTGCCTGCAAGGCGCGATCGAAGAGCGGTTTGATCGGGTCGCGTTGGAGCTCGCCGTAGTTGACGTTACGGACGCGGCCGACGAGCAGTTCGGGGTTGTAGGTGGGACTGCTGACCAGGCAGAGGATCTCGCCGGTCTTCGGGTCGATCGCCACGATGCTGCCCTTCTTGTTCACCATCAGCTCCTCACCCAGCTTTTGCATGTCCAGATCGATGCCGGTGAAGAGGTCCTTGCCCTCCACAGCAAGGGTGTCGTACAGGCCGTCCTTGAAGGATCCCTTCTGGTTGTTGTGTACGTCCACCAGCACATAGCTGACGCCACGCCGACCGCGCATCTCCTCTTCGTAGTACTGCTCCAGTCCGCCAACTCCGATAACGTCACCGGCTTTGTAGTAGGGATCCTGCTCGACCTTTTTCGCGTTCACCTCGCTCAGGTATCCGAGCAGGTGGGCGGCGACCCGTGGGGGGTAGGTGCGCAGTGTACGGGACTGACCGAAGAACCCCGGGTACTTATGCAGGTGTACACTGATCGCGGCGAACTGGTCGGCGGGGATCTGCTTCTCGATGATGCTCGGTTTGAACTTCGAGTACTTGGTGGCTTCGGAAAGACGTGTGCGGAGATCACTTTCCGGGACACCGATCAGCTCGCAGAAACGTGCGGTGTCGAACGGCTCCACCTCCCTCGGTATCACCATCAGGTCATAGACGGGAGTGTTCGCCACGAGCAGGTCCCCATGGCGATCGTAGATCAAGCCGCGCGACGGGAATACCGTTACGCTCCGCTCGGCCATGTTGGCTGCTTCCGCCTTCCATTTGCCGTCCACCACCTGGATCCAGAACAGGCGCAGCAGGAAGACCGTGCTGATGAAGAGCACGCCGGCGATCAGCACGTATTTGCGCGATTCCGTGTTCATCGTCGTCCGCGTTCGGGACTTGTGGTGAGGAATTGCGCCAGCAGGCAGAGCCCGAAGGTGAAGACCGCGCTGAGCACGGCACGGAAGAAAGTGCTGAAGAAACTGTCGAAGCGGTGCAACTCTATGAAAAAGAGCCAGAGGTGGTGGATGAGGATGAGCAAGCCGGCATAGGTCAGGTACCAGGCCATGCCCATGCGCGGCAGGGTGGGTCGCATGCCGAATTCATACCCTTCCCGTGGCGCGAGCAGTCGGAGCAGGTTGCCTCGTGCGTACATCATCACCACGCAGGCGCTCATGTGCATGCCGGGAGTGCTGCTGAACAGGTCCATGACCAGGCCGGTGGCGGCGCCGGTGCTCAGGTGCGCCCACGCCGGAAGTTCAATGGGCAGCATCAGGAGGAAGAGCACGTACAGGTAGGGGACCATGAAGCCGTTGGCGACGTCGAGATGGTCCAGCACGAGCACCTGCAGCAGCATCAAAAGCAAGAAGCGCAACAGGTTCGCGAGTACGGTGAGGATCATGGCCGTTCGTTCGCTTGTTGCAAGGTGTCGCGCTCCATCTTCTGCAGGTCGTCCACCACGTACACGAACGCGCTACGGGTCATGTCCTCGCTCAACCGAACCGTGATGTCGTGGTAGTTGCTGCCGGGGGCGTTCTCGACGGTCTCCACAACACCGACGGTTATCCCAGCGGGGAATATCCCGTCACCACCGCGTGTCTCCACGGTATCGCCCACGGCGACACGGGCGTGTTTGGCGATGTCGATCACCGATGAGGTGAGCGGATCATTGGTGTCCCAGAAAAGCAGGCCGAAGTGTTTGCTCCCCCGCATCTGCACACTGGTCTTGATATCCGGGCTGAGCACGCTGATCACCGAAGCGAAAGAAGGGCTTACGTCACGCACCACACCGACGATGCCGCTGGGCCCGATCACGCCCATGTCCCCGTGCACACCGGCCTTGCTGCCCTTGTCCAGGGTGAGGTAGTTCTTCGGCTTGTGCCAGGTGCTGTTCACCACTTTCGCGGTGATGGTGCGGTACTGCTGCTGGCGGATCGTGTCGTTGATGCGGACGAACGGACCCTCCACGGGGGTGTACGCGTTGCTGTGCCGGTTGCGCCAGCCCGCGTTCTCTTCCGCGAGTTTGCGGTTCACCTCCTTCAGGCTGGTGTAATCGGTGATCTCCTTGCGCCAGGTGAAGATGGTGCCCACCAAGGCATTGCTGGAGCTGATCGCACGTGCTTGATGATGCTCGTTGCCACTATAGAGCAGCACCAGCGAGACCAGCAACAGCCCGAGGAACATCAGCGTGCTGCGGATGCGGTGCAGGAAGCGGAAGAGGTCCCTCATGGGATCGGAGCGTGACGCTTGTCGATCGGCAAGTGGTGGATCCGGCGGTACCGGGCGCCGGACCCGCCGCTCGCCGTTCGCCACTCACTGGATTGCCACATACTATGAACCTGGGTGTAAGGCGATGAGGTAGCCCAAGGGCGCCATCACTCCCGCATCAGGAACTGGAATCGATCGATGTTCTTCAGGGCGATACCGGTACCGCGGGCCACGGCGCGCAGGGGGTCCTCGCTCACGTGTACGGGTAGTTTGGTCTTGATGCTGATGCGTTTGTCCAAACCGCGCAATAAGGCACCACCACCCGCGAGGTAGATGCCGGTCTTGTAGATATCCGCGCTCAACTCCGGTGGTGTGGCCTCCAGCGCGCTCAGGATGGCTTCTTCGATCTTGCTGATCGACTTGTCGAGCGCCTGCGCGATCTCGCTATAGGTCACGGTGATCTCCTTCGGTATGCCGGTCATCAGGTCGCGACCGCGCACCGCGTAGTCGGGTGGTGGGTTGTCCAGTTCGGTCATCGCGGCGCCGACCTCGATCTTGATCGTTTCCGCCGTGCGTTCACCCACCAGGATATTGTGCTGGCGGCGCATGTACTCCTCGATGTCGTTGGTGAACTCATCACCTGCGACACGGATGTTCTTGTCGCACACGATCCCGCCGAGTGCGATCACGGCGATCTCGCTGGTACCGCCCCCGATGTCGATGATCATATTGCCCATCGGCTCCTCCACGTCTATCCCGATCCCGATCGCTGCGGCCATCGGCTCGTGGATCAGGTACACCTCCTTGGCGCCGGCGTGCTCGCTGCTGTCCTTCACCGCACGCTTCTCCACTTCGGTGATGCCGCTGGGGATGCAGATCACCATGCGCAGGTTGGGCGTGAAGAGCTGTCGGCCCGGCTTGATCATGCGGATCATGCCCTTGATCATGTCCTCGGCCGCCTTGAAGTCGGCGATCACACCATCCCGCAAGGGGCGGATGGTCTTGATGTTCTCGTGGGTCTTGCCGTGCATCTGCTGTGCCTGTCGGCCCACGGCGATGACCTTGCCGGTGGTGCGGTCGATGGCCACGATACTGGGTTCGTCAACGACCACCTTGTCGTTGTGGATGATCAGCGTGTTCGCAGTGCCGAGGTCGATCGCGATCTCTTGGGTGAAGAAGTTGAACCAGCTCATGGGCCGATATCAGTGTTTGAAATGTCGTGTACCGGTGATGGCCATGGCCATACCGTGTGAGTTGCAGAAGTCGATGCTGTCCTGATCGCGGATGCTCCCTCCCGGATGTACCACGGCCGTGATGCCGGCTTTGAAGGCGATCTCCACGCAGTCGGGGAAGGGAAAGAAGGCGTCGCTGGCCATCACGGCGCCATGCAGGTCGAAACTGAACTTGCCGGCCTTTGCGATGGCTTGCTCCAGTGCGTCCACCCGACTGGTCTGTCCGGTACCGCTGGCAAGAAGCTGGTCATTCCTGGCCAGCACGATGGCGTTGCTCTTGGTATGCTTCACCAGGATCGACGCGAAGATCAGGTCCTTCAGTTCCTGCGCGCTCGGTTCCTTGGCACTCACCGTGCGCATGGCTTCTCTTGAGGCCACTACCTGATCCGCGTCCTCGAAGAGGATGCCGTTCAAGGCGGTCCGCACCTTCGTCCTGGGACGTATGGCGTGTTTCCTGCGCAGGATCATCCGGTTCTTCTTCTTGCTGAGGATCTCCAATGCATCAGCATCATAGCCCGGCGCTGCGATGATCTCGAAGAACAGGCCGTCGATGGCTTCGGCGGTCGTCCTGTCTATCGATGCAGTGGTGATCAGCACCCCGCCGAATGCGCTTACCGGATCACCGGCAAGTGCCGCATCCCACGCTTCTTTCAGCGTGGGTCGCACGGCAGCACCACAGGCATTGTTGTGCTTCAGGATCGCGAACGGCACACCGGTGATGGTGGCCAAATCATCGATCAATTCAACTGCCGCATCGAGGTCGAGCAGATTGTTGAAACTGAGTTCCTTTCCGTTCAGTTGCTCGAAGAAGCCCTCCAGGTCACCACGGAACGAGCCTTCCTGGTGCGGATTCTCGCCGTAACGGAGCACATGTGTACGCTCCCCCGAGAACCAGGCGTGGATGGCGCTATCATAGCGGGAACTGACACCGAATGCCTTGGCCGCCTGGGCCTTGCGCTGGACCAGCGTGGTGGTTCCGTTCTGCTCCTTCAGCATCCGAAGCAGATCGCCATACTGCTCGCGGGCGGAAACGATGACCACGTCGTGATGGTTCTTGGCCGCGGCACGGATCAGGCTGATGCCCCCGATGTCGATCTTCTCGATGGTGGCCTCCTCGGTTCCGCCAGCAGCTACGGTGGCTTCAAAGGGATAGAGGTCCACGATGACCAGGTCGATCGGTGGTATGGCGTACTCCTCCAACTGGGCCACATCGCTTTCCAGGTCCCGACGGCCGAGGATACCACCGAACACTTTCGGGTGCAAGGTCTTTACTCGTCCGCCAAGAATGCTGGGATACGTGGTGAGGTCCTCCACAGGGGTCACTTTCACCCCCAAACCCTCGATGAACTCTTGCGTGCCGCCGGTGGAATAGAGGTGGACGCCAAGGCGATCCAGTTCGCGAACGACAGGTTCGAGCCCATCCTTGTGGAATACGGATAGGAGGGCGCTATGAATGCGTATTTGCCCGTCCAATGTGGCTTGTAGGCGGTCTGGTCGCTCTTTTCAGGCACAAGTTTACGGCCATTTGACACCGATCCACGGGGGGGCTTTGCAGCGTTACGCAAAGGTTACCAACACCCGTTGGCGCATAGCGCGGGGTCAGAACCGGAAGCCGACCCCGAGTTGGACGTTGATCACGTCCACGTTGCTGGTCAGCTTGTCATAGGTCACGGTGCCGTCGTTGGCGATCTCGATGGATCCCACATCCACATACTCCACTCTTCCGGTGTACAGGCGCTCCACACGGGCTTCGGCATAAAAATTCCCCGTTATCCCCACCATGACACCTACGGCCCAGCCATAGCTGCTAACGACATTGGTGGTCTTTTCCTCCTCGGTATCCTGGCTCGGGGTGGTCAGGGTGGATCGGGTAACGAAGTGGCGCATACCGACCAGAAGGTCGCCATATGGCCTGTATCGCCCCTGCGACGGGTTCAGGCGCACGAGTCCCAGATGGTCGTAGACGCTGCTGCGCACCTCCACTTTTGGGCCGGTCGGGGTGCCGAATATTCCGCCGCTGTTCGAAGGCAGCTCGGATTCGGCGCCCATTCGGCCCCAGCCGAAGTCGTAGCCGATCTGTAAAGGGAGGCGGCGCAAGGGTAGGGCCACGTTGGCCGAGAGGCCGTAGATGGTTTCCCCGAAACGGGCCTTGAAGTCGCCTGTTGGAAAACCCATCTGAAGGCCACCCCCCAAGGTGCCGGCTCCCCAATTGGCGTTGGTATTGTTCGCGTTCTGGGCACTACTGGAAGCGAGCAGGAGCAGGAAACCGGCCGAGATCAGTGTTCGCATGGTGTTGAGCGTACCAAAGTACATGCCGGAAGCCGGGTCTATCTTCCCCGCATGGAGTTGGGACCCGTGTGGGCCGAAGCCGGGCTATGGGGCTTGTTCATGGCCAGTTTCCTGGCGGCGACCATCCTGCCGTTCAGTTCGGAGGCTCTTCTTGGTATCATGGCAGCGGGTGCCTGGTCAAGCCTGTCCTTGTTGCTCGCGGCTTCCATCGGGAACACGTTGGGTGGGTTGACGAACTACGGATTAGGTCGCTGGGTCCCCGAAGAAAAGCTCATGGGACGTCTTCGGATCGACACGGCGAAGGCCGACCGATGGCGGGGCCTGGTGCACCGTTACGGGGCTTGGGCTGCGCTCCTGTGCTGGCTTCCGGTGATCGGTGATCCCATTGCGATCGCCCTTGGTCTTTTTCGCGCGCCCTTGCTGCCCAGCGTCGCGCTGATGTTCATCGGCAAGACCGCGCGTTACGCCGTGTTGCTTGGTATTCTGCGCGGCGGGCTGGGATGGTGAACGACGAAAGGCTCCCGAAGGAGCCTTTCGCACGGACCGAGCGGGTCTGTTGCGATGTACGGTGCTCAGTAGGTGGTGTTCTGCGGATCCCAGTTGGCCCAGCCGCTGGTCCAGTCCTCCAGACCGAAGGCGCCACGGTAGGGCACTTGCTCAAAAAAGCCATCGGCCAATGGTCCCCAGGTGAAATCCGCACCGCTCAGCAGCGGGCTGCCTTCGTTCGGGAGCAGGTCGGGGTTGGTCAGGTCCAGCGGCACCGCGAGGAGCAGGTCGCTGCTGTTCGTATACGTGGTGTTGTTCCAACCGCTGGTGGCGAACCACGTTGCGATATCCCACGTGCTTCCGCTGGCGACAGCGAAGTTGCTGGTCATCCCGGCGATAACCGAGCTCCGGAAGACCAGGTCGTTGTTGGTGGCGTTGGCCTCAGCGGCCGTTCCATCGATCAACAGGCCCGTTGGGAAACCGGCGAAAACGCTGTTGTACACGTTCGTATGCGTATTGCGGCGCAGATGCGCTGAGCGCTTGTAGTTGCCGTTCGGTGTTCCTGTGGAGGTCGCCAAAGGACCGAGTATGCTGACGTTGGTGATGATGGGCGTGGTGAAGGGCGTTGCGGTCGAACCACTTGCGTCATTATCGTGCTCCAGTCCATTGCTGCCGCTCTGGTCAGCCTGATCGACATCGCGCAGCGCGAGTCCGAACTGCAGTTTTCCGCTGAAGCCGTTGTCCATGTCGAAGTCGTCATCGAGGCCGCCGAAGGAGATCATGCGCTTGCAGCCTACGGCACCACCGAACCACTCGAAGCTGTCGTCGCCACTGTAGCTCACCTGGATATGGTCGATCGTGGTACCGCTGCCTACACCGGCCAGCGTAAGGCCATTGATCTCGTTGTTCTCTTGGAATGCGATGCCCGGGAACTCGATGCGCACATAGCGGAGGGTGCCGCTATTGTCGGCTGCGTCGGTGCCGCCGAACACGGCCTCCACACCACCTTCGACAACACCCGTACCGCCGGGGAGGTTGATGGGGGCACGACCGCACAGGATGATGCCACCCCAATCGCCGGGAGCGCGGCTTCCGGCAGGTTCGTGGCTGGTGAAGACGATGGGCGATGCAGCCGTGCCTTCAGCGATCAGCTGTGCGCCACGGTTGATGATGAGAGTGCCTTTCGTGGCCTTATCACCGAAGATGACCGTACCGGGTTCAATGGTCAGGGTCGCGCCCAGTTCGACCTCGACGAACCCTTTGATCAGGTAGCGGTTGCCTGCGGTCCATGTGGTGCTGGCGTTGATCGGTTGATCGATGGTGACCAGGTTGGACGGTGGTGCGGGATCCGGGACGACGGGGTCCTCGTCATCCTTCTTGCAGCCGGTGTTGGCGAGCAATGCGCTACCGATGACGATCGCCCAGAGGGACTTGTGCGTGAACGGGTTCATGACCATGTGGTTGTCTGTGTTTTCGTTCGCAAATGGACGGCATTGGTCTTACGTGGTTGTAAGGCGGATCTTATGCGATCGTTGCGCTGCGTTGTCATTGTGTTAAGTCGGGAGAGCGAAACGGACATCGGTGTGCGCTGAAGTCCACTTCGGAACGGTTCGTACCACGTCGATCAGAACGTGTACTGCAACCCTGCCGAGAAGTACTGACCACGGCGGAAGGAAAGCACGTCAGCGTCCTTCCCATCGATCGAACCGTTCGCATCGCTGTCCTGCACCAGGAGGATATGTTGGTTCAGGATGTCCTGTGCGCTCAGCTTCACTTCGAAGTGTTTGCCGACACGTTTCGATGCGGTCACGTCCAGCGAGTTGCGCGGCATCTCGTAGATATCGGGGAACAGCGTGTTCCCCACGGCATAAAGGCGCCGCCCGAACACGTTCCACAACACGCTCGCACGAACCCCTTTCGCGGTATCATCGAAGTAGATCCCGGCGTTCGCGACGTAAGGGCTTTGACCCATCATCGGACGCTCCTTCTTCTGACCCACGGCCTGGTCGCCGAGTTCCACGGTGCTCTTGATCACCGATGCGTTGAGCACCACCCCCCACTTCTCCGCCCACGGCTTGGAGGAAAGCGATGCGGCGGAGCGACGCACTTCGGCCTCGACGCCAAGGCTGTTGGCATTTGCGGCGTTCTTGTAGGTCAGGTTCCGGGTGCCGCCGCCGGTGCTGCTCACGAAGAAGGTCTCGATGGGGTCGGTGAAGCTCTTGTAGAACACACCGATGCTCATGGTCTCGTTCAGCGTCGGGTAGAATTCCCAACGAGCGTCGAGGTTGAGGATGCGTGCGGTCTTCAGATCGGGATTGCCGCTCAAGGAACTGTTGCTGCTGAAATCGTAGAAGCTGAAGGGTGCCAGTTCACGGAACTCGGGACGGTTCACCGACTGGCTCACCGCTACACGGACAAGCGAACGCTTGGTCAGGTTGTAGCTCGCGTTCAACGAAGGCAGCACGCTGATCACCGTATTGTCAACGCCCACTTCCCCATTGGTGTACGTACCGCTCGTGAGTTCCTGGCGGTTGTGCTCAACGCGGGCCCCGACGGAGACCGTGGTGGTGCTGTCGAAGGTGAAGGTGCTTCCGAGGTAACCGGCCATCAATGTGTTCGCAGCGGTGTATGCATCGCTCGGGTTCGTACCCTCGCTCAGCTTGAACCCGGTGGTGGCGTTGATGTTCGCATCGCTGAAGGCGACATCCAGGGGCTTCATCAAAAGGGACTCGTCGAACTGGTTGAAATTGCTTTTCACGAACGACATCCACCGTGCGCTGAACTCACGATCCTTCCGTTCCGTGAAGACGCCAGCGCGCAGCTTGCCCACCACCTTGCCCGTTCCAGAGCCCACTTTCTCTTCCACGTCCAAACGACCGGTGATCACGTGCTCGTCGAGGTCGCTGAAGAAACGGCCGGCGTTGGTGGTGCTGGCGGTCGGCGAGATCTGGATCTGATAGGGCGTGTCGCTATCGCTCTGGTCGGCAGCGCGGGTGGTGCGGGCGCGGCGGTAGTCCGGTTCCTTGCTCAGTGCGAGGCCATAGCCTGCCGTCCATTGGATGTTCGTACGGTCGTTCGCAAGATCATGTGTGCCGTGCAACTGCCCGCTGTAGATCGTGCGCTCCTGCCAGCGGAAGGCGACATTGTTCACATCGAAACCACCATCGAAGTCGATGCCGGTGCGCGAGGTGGTGCGGCCTTCGCCTTGCTGGTTCAGCAGGTTCTTGAACTCGATCTTGGAACGTGTGCCGATCAGTGCGGTCCAGTTGTGCAACAGGCTGATGCGCGCGTTGCGGATGTTCTCCTGGTCGGAATAACGGTAGAGGCTGTCGCTGCGACCGGTCGAAGCGACGAAGCTGCCGTAGTTGTAGTTCTTCGCTGTGAAAGCAACGGAGGTGAGCGCATAGTCCAGCGTGGTGACGTTCCCGAACTGCGTACCACCCTCCTTGCCGAAGCGGCGCGCGATCAGGATGCCGAGGCGTTGGTCCGGCAGGGCGGTGGTCGTGTTCGCGCTCCAATAGTTCGAAAGCGACTGGCCTGCGGTGGCGAGTTGGTTGCCGCTCAATGTGTTCACGTTCGCGGGAAAGTCCGAAGGCAGGGCGCGGGCGCCGAGGTCCATGCCCAATGCATCGGTCTTCCCGGCCTTGTCAGTGAGGAAGGAAGATCCCGTCGTCCCAACGCGGAACGAAGCGGAGTAGTTCACCCGTGTCTCGTTCTCCTGTGGCACGCTCAACGTGTGGATCCTCACCACACCACCGGCGAACTCGCCGGGCAGTTCCGGCGCACCGGTCTTGTACAACATCACACGGTCCAAGGCACCGCTGGGGATAAGGTCGAAACTGAAGGCCCGCTTGTCCGATTCCAGGCTCGGCGCGATCACGTCGTTCAACATCACCGCATTGTAGCGGTCCGCAAGTCCGCGGACCATCACGAAGCGGTCGTTCACCAAGGTCACCCCGGGAATGCGCTTCACCACATCGCCCGCGTTGCGGTCCTGGCTCTTGGCGATCTGCTGGCGGCCTACCCCGTTCACCACTTGCTCGCTCTTGCGCGTCTCCATCACCACGGCGGTCTCGGTCTCGGTGCGTTTGGTCGTGACCACATCGAGGCTCTTCATCTCGATGCCTTGTCCCTTCATCTCCACATCAACGAGGGTGCGCTCACCAGCGGTGACGGTCACCGCGCGTTCCGTGGGTTCGTAGCCTACGAAGCTCACCACCAACGTGTATGCACCGGGTTCGGCGGTCATGGTGAACTTGCCATCGAGGTCCGTGTTGGCGCTGACGCCGGCGCCTTTCAATGCCACGTTCACGAAGGGCATGGGCTGGATGCGTCCGGCCTCTTCCGCCGTGATGGTGCCCGTCACAGTGCCTTTCTGCGCTGCTGCTTTCGTGACCAGCAGGATGAGGAGAAGGAGAACGTTCCGGTACATCGCATGCGCGTTCGACCTTGTTGGCCGTTCGCGCCGCAAAAGTCCTCTCGGCGTGTTACCTCGTCCTTGATCCCGCGTTAAGGATCGGTTAGGCTACGGTCTTCTTGCTTAACCTTCCGTTAACACGGTCCTCCAGGAACCACCACTTGGGTGCGTCCTTGCTGCGCTGGGCTTCCTGCCACATGATCACCAACCGGTCCTGCAGCAAGGCGGTGGCCTCGGCTACGGTGTCCGCCACGAACAGGAAGCGAAGTTCCTCGCGACCGATGGTCCCTTCTTGGACCATGCGTTCGATCTGCTGCAATGTGGGTGCCCAATAATCCTTGCCATAGAGCAACATGGGGAAGTTCTTCACCTTGCCGGTCTGGATCAAGGTGATGGCTTCGAAAAGCTCGTCCAGCGTTCCTGCGCCACCCGGCATCACCACGAAGCAGATGCTGTATTTCACCAGCAGCACCTTGCGTACGAAGAAGCGCTCGAAGCGCAGGCTCACGTCGAGGTACGGGTTCGCGTATTGTTCGTGCGGCAGTACGATGTTGCAACCGACACTGAGTGCCCCTACATCCCTAGCGCCCCGGTTGGCGGCTTCCATGATGCCGGGCCCTCCACCGGTCATGATCGTGAAGCCCACACGCCCGACACGCCGCGCCAACTCACGGGCGTCCTTGTAGTAGGGATGGTCCTCCTTGAAGCGCGCGCTGCCGAAGAAAGTGACGCATGGTCCGACGAAATGCAGACGCCGGAAGCCGTACACGAACTCGCGGGCGATCTTCATCACATCCACGAATTCCTTCCAGCGTGAGCGCGGGCCTTCGAGGAAGCGCAGGTCGATATGGCGTCCGTTGCCGTTGGTCTCTGGCATGTGGCGAAAATACCTGCGCGGACACAGTACCATCGTGATCCGGTGGAAGTCGGTGCAGTTCGACCACCACAACCCGCCCGTCCGCCAGACCGTGGGCGCGGTATGGAGGATACGACCGGATGTGGCCTGGCGATCGATCGCGGGCTTCGATAGGGCAGCAAAGGAACAAGGACATCGTCGCACCAGGCGCGAAAGAGGACAATGCGCGCTACTGTTCCCAGTACCTCCTCACCACGGCGATCCAGTCGGTAACGTCGTGCCCAACGCGCACATCGGGTGCGATCCCTTCCAGGTCGTAGCGCAAACCGTGATCGAGCCGGTTCATGCGGGACGTGGGAATGGCAGCGACGAGCCCATCGCATCCGAGGTCGTGAGGTTGCAGATCGCCGTAGTCCATGAAACCTCCCGTGTTCTCCCCGAAGATCACGGACTTGTCGCTCATGCCACGCGCCAGTTCAAGGAATGATTCGCCGCTGCTGGCTGTTCCTCGATCCGCCAGGATGGCCACGCGGCGCGGCATGTCATGCTTCCTGAGTCTGGTGGTGCCCCCGGATCCTTTATGCCAGGTATTGGGATGCTTCTCACCGTAGCGTACCCATTTGGTGATGTAACGAGCAGTACGTGCGTCCACCACCTTCATGTTCTCTTCCAGCCAGGCCTTCAACAAGGTGGTGTTCTCCGGACTCATCCAATGGCTGACGCCATGCTCCTTGTACGGTTTGGTGTACAGGTAGGGCACTAGCGCTTGGAAAACGTCCGTCGACCCGCCGCCGTTGCCACGGAAGTCAACGATCCAATTGGGGATACGATCGAGCGCTGTCTTGTTGGCGTTGACCAAACTGTCGAGCACGGCCTTGTTCGACAGATCGCATGAGCCGAGCTTGATGTAGAGCGTGGTGTCATCCAGCATCTTCCATTGCACTTCGGATCCGAACGCCAGCTCGAACGCGCTTGCGTCCATCGTTCCGGCGGGAGGCTCGGTCATATGCCAGGTCCCAACGCCCGTCATCGCCAGATGGCCGGTGGCCCATGTGCCTTGCACTTCGATCAAATGAAGGTCACCGCGCCAATAGCGCACAAGGCATGCGCCGTTGACGGGCTCGGTCACTGTGAACTTCACCATTCCTTCCTTCCAGTTCGGGTTCTCCGAGGCCATGATGATCGCGTCGTATGCGCGCAAGCTGTCGTTGTAAACGATGCCCACGCGATACGCATCGAGTGACCAGGCCCCTTCAAGCGGCCTGGGCATTTCGTTGCGGTTGCCGAAGCGGCCTTCAAGAGCAGCGGCGGTCCAAGTGGTCGTTCGCGGGGGAGTGCTCACACTGCCATCGTCGTTGGAGGCGTGGGCACCGGCGAGTTGCAGGTGCTTGTCCCGGAAGAATGCGCGGTAAGTATCCAGAAGCTCGAAACAGCGCGACTTGTCCTGCTCGTTCACGGCCATGCGCTTCACGGAGTCCACCAGCGCCGCGTAGTGCGGCCGAGTGGTCTCGGTTACCTTGTCCTGGTAACCGGCGTAGTTGCGCTCCACCTTGCTGATGAAGAGGTCCAGGTTGCGCGTGCAGCTGCACGTGTCCTGCGCGCGCACAACGAGCGACAGCGCAAGGCAGGAGATCAAATGCGGACCGCGCATGCACCAAAGTAATGGTGAAATGTGCCGTGCAAGGAGGAGCGATCAGCCGATCGTCACCACCACGTTGCCGATCTTCTGTCCGGTCTCCACGTAGCGCGTGGCCTCCACCAGTTCCTTGAAGCCCACCACCCGGTCGATCAGCGGACGCAGGGTGCCCGCTTCGGCCATGCTACGGAAGTGCTCCACGTCCGCCTGGCTGATGGTGGGCAGGGGGAAGCGCACACGCGGCCCCTTGCGCAACCCGCCGACCATCGCCAGGAAGACGTTCTCGCTGCGCGGTCCGAGCTCCGTGCTGATGTAGCAGCCGTTGGGTGTGAGCAGGTGCCTGCAGTGCTTGAACCGGCTCTTGCCCACGGCATCGAACACCAGGTCGAACGACCCGGGCTCCGTGCGGAAGTCGGTGGTATTGCGGTCGATCACCTTGTGCGCGCCCAGGGCTTTGATGCGCTCCACGTGCGGTGTGGTGCAGACGGCGGTCACCTCGGCGCCCAGCGACACGGCCAGTTGCACCGCGCCCGATCCGATCGCGCCGGTGGCACCGTACACCAGCACCCTACTGCCTGGGCCGATGTCTGCGGCCTTCAGATCGCACCAGGCGTAGTGGATGCCTTCGGTGAGCGGGGCCGCTTCGGGATACGACCAGCCTTGGGGCAGCAGCGCCGCACCTCCGTCGGCAGCGGTCACCATGTATTCCGCATAAGCCCCGAAGCGCTGGTCGTCGTAACCGAAGACCTTGTCGCCCACCTTGAAGCGATCCACCTGTTCGCCCACAGCCACCACCTCACCGGCGAACTCGCAGCCCAGCACAGGCCGCTTCGGTCTGAATAGCCCACTGAACAGGCGGCTGATCACGTACTCCGCCGATCGGAAGCCGCAGTCGGTGCGGTTCACGGTGGTGGCGTGCACGCGGACCAGAATGTCCTTGGGGCCGGGTGTGGGCACAGGCAGTTCTTCGCGCTGGAGCACATCCGGCGGTCCGTAGCGGCGGTAGGTCCAGGCCTGCATGCGGGTGGGTACCGTTGCGCTGTACTTCATAATGCGAAGATGCGTCCGCGCGGTCCGCTGTCGGCCACCGTTCGTGGATCGGCAGGGTCGTTCATCCGCGATCGCGCATCTTTAGGCTTTCGCATCATCCATGATCGCGTTCTGGAAGCTGGTGAACATCCGTGCATTCGCGCTGGGACTACTGCTGATCGGTGCGTGCTCTTTGCACGCCCAGCCCCTCGACACGCTTGCTTCCAGATTTCGTGGCCTCCCGGTAGACTCCATCGAAGCACTTGAGCGGACGGCGACCGATCCGCGGGTGAAATGCACTGCCATTGCCAGGCTCGTCAGCCAGTACCTCTTCCTCGGTCGCTCGGAGGACTGCATGAAGGCGGCCATCCGTGGACTGGAAGCGGCCGAGCGGACCGGGAACGATACGCTTATCGGCCGTGCGCACTTCGGCATTGGCGGGGCGTTCATGCAGCTCAACGATGTGAATGGAGCACTGAAGCACTTCAACATCTCCCTCGCACGCTTCCAGCAGGCCGGGGATAGTCTGGGTATGGGTGCCGTAAGCAAGGAGACGGCGATCGTGTACCAGCGGGCCGGGGATACCGAAGGCACCTTGCGCTATATGCGGAAAGCACAGGCCTATGGCTTGAGCAACGGGATCTACGGCCGCTCGATGTCCATCCTGGCCAGGTGCCACATGGAACTTGGAGACCTTGATTCCGCGCTGTACTATGCCCGCAAAGCCGATGTGCTGAAGGAGCCTGGGAATGATCCATATGGCTATGCCAACTTTCAACTCACCCTGGCCCAAGTGCACGCTGCCAGGGGGGAGAACGACTTGGCCGAGCCTTACTTCAAACGGGCCTTGGCCGTTGCTGATTCTGCTGAGGTGCCGGAGCCGCTCATCCATGCTGCAGCCGGTTATACCAAGCTGCTGATCGGTCAAGGGCGTATGGCGGAAGCGCTCGCATGGTCGCGAAAGGGCTACGAATCCACCGGGTACACGCGACTTCCGCACCTCCTGGTGAAGTCGACCACGGCCCTATCCGATGCCTTTGCCGCGCACGGCATCACCGATAGCGCGCTGGTGTATTCGAAGCTTGCGCACGCCTGGCGCGATTCGCTGATCTTGCTCCAGAACAAGAGCCAGCTTCAGAACCAGTTGTTCACGCAGGAACTGAAGGACCGCGAGGATGCCAAGCTGCGCGCGGAGGAAGTCGCCGCCCGCTCCCGCAACATCCAGTTCGGCATCATCGCACTGATCGTCATCACGCTGGGCATCTTCCTGTTGGTGTTCAGCCGCACGGCGGTGGTGGGCGCCAAGGCGATCAAGAACCTCTCACTCATCGCGCTGCTGCTCTTCTTCGAGTTCATCAACCTGCTGGTGCATCCGGTGCTGGGCGAGATCACGCACCACTCGCCCTTGCTGATGCTGTTGTGCATGGCCTCCATCGCCGCGCTGCTGATCCCGCTGCACCACCGCATGGAGAAGCTGATCACCGACATGCTGGTGAGCAAGAACAACCGGGTGCGGTTGGAGGCGGCGAGAAGGACGATCGAGGAGTTGGAGGCGCGCCCCGGAACTGATCCAACGAACTAGCTCATGAAAGCCACTAGGGACCGAATGAAGTCACTACGCATTGGGCTTGTCACCGTGATGCTCGGCATGTCGTCGATGGTAGGCCATGCGCAATTCGGCATCGCCCAATTGGACACGCTCGATGTGCGGCATGACAAGTCACGGTCAATAGACGTCCGCCTCGAAGCAGCGAAGGATCACGCCATCGCTTGTTTGTACGCCGGGCGCGCCGAAGAACTGCGAAGCACAGCACTGTTCATGCTGGATCTGGTGCCCGAAGCGAAGGAGGACTCGACGCTGGGCCAGACCTACCTGATGGTGAGCTATTCGTGCAAGGAGAGCGACCCCGGCAAGGGCCTGGAGTACATGCACAAGGGGCTGGAGCACGCGGAGCGGAGCGGGAGGTCAAGTCTGATCGGCTGGGTGGAGAAGGAGATCGGCGTCCTGTACAAACAGATGGGGCAGTTCCGCGAAGCGATCAACTGGATGAAGCGCGCTGAGGGGCATGTGAAGGGTTGGGTGGAAGTGAACCGCACGCATTGCCATTTGAGCGAGGCGTATGCAGCCATCGGCCTGTTGGACTCTGCCATGTTCCATGCGCAGGCATCCAACATCATCACGTCCGCGGCGATGGATCCGTACGGCTACGCCCGTTCGCAGCAGGTGCTGGGCAAGGCGTACGCTGCCAAGAATGAGTTGGACATGGCCGAGCTTTTTTTCCGCAAGGCGATCGCCGTATGCGATTCGTTCGGCGTGGTGCGGGTGATGCCTGTTGCGCTGGTGGGTGCGGCCCATGTGCGGCTTTCCGCAGGCGACCCCAACGCTGCGGTCGGTCTTGGACAGCGTGCCCTGGCTGTGGCCGAGCGCTCGGAGAACCTGCCCTCCTCCATCGAGGCCACTGACCTATTGGAGCGAGCCTATCACGCCGCAGGCAAGCCGGACAGCGCTTACCTCATCCTGAAACTGCATGCCACCTTGCAGGACAGCCTGGTGAGCGCCGAAAAGCTGAGCAAGGTGGAGAACATGCGGTTCGGCCAGCAGCTAAAAGACAAGGAAGAGGAACAAGCGCGCATAGAAGCCGAGCAGGAGCGCTCCCGCAACATCCAGTTCGGCATCATCGCGCTCATCGTCATCACGCTGGGCATCTTCCTGCTGGTGTTCAGCCGCACGGCGGTGGTGGGCGCGAAGGCCATCAAGAACCTCTCGCTTATCGCGCTGCTGCTCTTCTTCGAGTTCATCAACCTGCTGGTGCATCCGGTGCTGGGCGAGATCACGCACCATTCGCCCTTGCTGATGCTGCTGTGCATGGCCGCCATCGCCGCGCTGCTCATTCCGATGCATCACCGCATGGAGCACTGGATCACCAACATGCTGGTGAGCAAGAACAATAGGGTGAGGCTTGAGGCGGCGAGAAGGACTATCGAAGAACTGGAGGCCAAAGGCGACAAGGCACAATGATGAAACCGTTAGCGATGATGCGGTCATTGGTATTCATGCTAGGGTTAGCTGCTTGTGCTTGCGCTGTTGCCCAGAAGTACGGCATCGATCCCGAATACGATTCGCTTGACACCCGTCACGACAAGTCACGCCCAGTTCTCGAACGCTTCTGGATCACCAGCAACCATGCGTGGGCTTGTTACTACGCGGGGAACACCGCGTCGGCGACAGTGTCAGCAAAGGATGCGCTGGATCTTGCTGAGGCGATCGGTGTGGACACCCTTGTCGTTGAGGCGTATATGGTCCTCGGTAATGCCACCGCAGCTGACCCCCAGGGCTCGCTAAAATACTTCTACAGGGCCCGTGCTCTGGCCGAAACGGCGGGCAGCGTGGAGTACGTGGGAGTTGCGGACAAGGAGATCGCGGTCGTCCACAAGAACCTCGGGGACTATCCGCGCAGTCTTGATCTCTTGAAGAAGGCGATCGCGAACGTGCGTTCGGTGCCGGAGGTGAATCGCACGAACTGCCAATTGAGCGATTGTTATCGTCTCATGGGGCAGGCGGACTCAGCCTTATACTTCGCACAGCGCTCGAACATCATCGACCGGCCTTCGGATGATCCCTATGGCTATGCGCGATCCTACTACTTGCTGGGAGCGGCCTATGCGGCCAAGCGGGACAGCGTTCTGGCCGAGGTGCATTTCACACGGGCGATCGAAGTGGCCGATTCCTTCAATGTTGCGGCACCGCTCATCCAGGCGCTCGTGGGGCGCGGTCGCATGCATCTTGATTTGCAGAATGTGGCCGGAGCGATCACCGATGGCCAGCGCGGTCTGGCGGTGAGCCGTGGCTTTGGGCTTACGGGCACGATCAACGCGGCAGACCTCTTGCGCGCAGCCTACAAGGTGCAAGGCCGCTTGGATAGTGCTTTCCATTACTCGGAAATGAAGGCGCTCTTCAACGACAGCCTTAGGAGCACAGCGAACCTGAACAAGCTCCAGAACATGGCCTTGGAGCAGGAACTGAAGGACCGTGAGGACGCCAAGGTGCGCGCGGAGGAACTCGCCACACGCTCCCGCAACATCCAGTTCGGGATCATCGCGCTCATCGTCATCACGCTCGGCATCTTCCTGCTCGTGTTCAGCCGCACGGCGGTGGTGGGCGCCAAGGCCATCAAGAACCTCTCGCTCATCGCGCTGCTGCTCTTCTTCGAGTTCATCAACCTGTTGCTGCATCCACTCCTTGATCGCATCACCGACCACTCGCCGATCCTCATGTTGCTTTGTATGGCGGCGATCGCTGGGTTGCTCATTCCCATGCACCACCGCATGGAGCACTGGATCACCAACATGCTCGCGAGCAAGAACAACCGCGTGCGGTTGGAGGCGGCGAGGAGGACGATCGAGGAGTTGGAGTCCGCTTCCGCCAGCGCTGCGGCGGATGAAGGGTCCGGGAAAGGTGATAGTTAGGTGGCTTGGGCCGGGCTTTGGGCGACCGGCCCGCTCAACTACCGTGCGATCCCTTTCGCGCTGGTCCAACGTTCATGCATGGTCACTTCACCAGCCTGCAGGGGTCATGGCAGGACGGTGCCGAAGATGCGTTCCATGGCGGTTCGGGTCTGCGTGGCCTCGTCGATCAGGCCGTAGTTGCCGTTCACGGCCCATGTAATGCTCGTGCCCTGTGTCGGGAAGTAGGCCATGCATGCGTAGTACCCGATCGCATCACCGCTGTGGAACCAGGCCTCCCCCCAAGGGGTCTCCATGCGGAAGATGCCGAGCCCGTATTGGATCGGAAAGAAAGCGTCGTCGGTCTCGCTTGGCGCCCTCCAGGTGGTCATTTCAGCCAGCGATGCTGCGTTGATCACCTGTCCGCCAGCGAGCGCACGCAGGAACGAGCCCAGGTCGTGCGGGTTGCCGATCAGTCCGCCATCCGCAGTGAAATAGTCCCAGCCGCTGTAGTACGTGCTTTCGATCACGTTGAGGTTGCTGTAGAAGTCCACGTAGCCGCGCACGATGCCATCGGGCACATTGTCCGTGGCAGCGAAGCGCATCGACGAGAGCCCCAGGGGACCAAAGAGCTTCTCCTCAAAGACCTGATGGAACGGTTTTCCTTCGATGTGCTCGATCAGCATGCCCAGCAGGATGTACGGTGTATTGGAATAGCGCACGTCGCTGCCCGGCTCGAAATCGGCGGGCTTGTCGTACGCGTAGGCCAGTAGGTCCTCGGGATGCCAGACCCGGATCAGGTCGTTGAGCGAGGCGGTCTGGAACTGTGCGCTCGCGATGTAGTTGGGGATGCCGCTACTGTGCTGAAGACATTGGCGAATGGTCACCTGGTCAGCGTTCGCCAACCGGTCGATCGGTTCGCCGCTGAGGTGCTCGGCGATGCGGTCGTCCAGGTCCAGCTTTCCCTCTTCCTGCAACAGCATGATGGTGGTGGCGGTGAAGGTCTTGACCGTGCTGCCCAACCGCGAGATGTTGCACGGCCGCATCGGGTAACGGTTGAAGAGGTCCGCCATCCCTTCCGCGCCGTTCCATTCCCCGTGCACGGGATCGTTCACGCTCATCAGCACGCCTGGAACGCCTTCGCCGGTCATGGCTTGGAGCAGGCCCTGGTAGCTGGAGCGTTCCGGGTGGCTCGTGCTGCTGTCGGCGTGCGTGAAGGAGCATGCATAGAAGTCCGGTTCGATCTTCTCGCCTTTCTCGCAGGAGAACAGCAGCGCGGAAAGCAGCACGGCGATCACGGATGAAC
Organism: Flavobacteriales bacterium UBA3364; assembly: GCA_002360495.1. Taxonomy (GTDB): domain Bacteria; phylum Bacteroidota; class Bacteroidia; order Flavobacteriales_F; family PHOS-HE28; genus PHOS-HE28. Next base: position 52,997 of record DEQO01000077.1, on the reverse strand, counting down.
GTGTAAGCATGTGGAAGCTCATTGGCCAAGCGTGAAGCGCACCCCCAGGTGCAGGTTGATGTGGGACATCAGTTCAATGAAGCCGGGTGAGTACGGGTATTCCACCCAGCTTTGATAGCGCACGAACAGCTGCGTGCTGTTCCGTTCCTGGTCGAAGTAGTAGCCGGTCTCCACGGAGAGCGATGGCATCAAGCGGCCATTGCCTTTGTCGGGCCTTCGTAGATATTGGCCGTTCTGGAAGATGTACTCCGGCTGTGTGACGTAGGTCCGGAGGTAGCCCAGCCCAAGGAGGCCGGCGAAGCTGATCCCGGCTCGGGTGCGTGCCTCATACCCGAGATCCCCGCCCACATAGAACCCTTGCGCGAGGTGACGATGATAGAAGTAGCCGAGGTGAGCCGCAGCGAACGCGCGACCGTGTGGTCTGTCGTTCAGGTCGAATTCCGCCGCCACCTGAAAGCCAGGATGTACCGGTGTGGTGAAGAACCGCGTATAGGGGATCGCAGTGCTTTGGTTGTACAGGGAAACGCTCAGTCGCTGGCCATCCTGCGCCGCACCGGTCACCGCGCACAGCAGCAGCGAAGCGATGAGCGAACTGCGTGATCTCCGAGGCTGGGAGTTTAGCATGCCGGCGAATGTACCAACCTGCATTGGCGGTCCCGGTAATTGGCCGAACGGGGCATCCCATGCGCGTCTTGTGTTCTTGTCGCCTGGTCGGTGGCGGCCATCGCCGCACCGCTCATTCCGATGCACCACCGCATGGAGCACTGGACCACCAACATGCTGGGGGCAAGAACAATAGGGTGCGCTTGGAGGCGGCGCGGAAGACGATCGAGGAGTTGGAGGGGGCGGGGAAGGGGGACCCTATGGGTTAAGCCCTCTTCAACTCCTTCATCGCGTTCTTGATGAAGCCCTCCTTGTCCTTCTTCACCTCCTTCAGCATGGCCTTGCGGTCGGCGGGGATCGGGAAATACTTCTCCGCCCAGAGGTTGATCTCGATCATGATCGGCAGAAGGTCCACGCCCATCGGTGTCAGCTTGTACAGCACCTTGGCTTTGCTGTCCGGGTGTTCCAACTTCTCGATCAGTCCGCTCTGCTCCAATAGCTGCAACCGTGCGGCCAGGATGTTGGTCGCGATCCCTTCGGGAGCCTTCAGGAGTTCGCCATAGGTAAGCTGCTTCGCGAGGAACAGGTCGCGGATGATCAGCAGGGACCACTTGTCCCCCCAGATGTCCAGGGAGCGGCTCACGGGGCAATCGGAACGCAGGGGTTTCATGGTTGAAGGGAGTTTTTTGCCAATAGCACTTGCATAGTACAAGTGGAGCATTACGTTTGCACTTGCAAATAGCAAGCAATAGTACGAAACTCAGGTCACCCCTCAAGAGAAACAGATGGAAGCTCGATCACACACCACTTACGCAACAGTACCCACGCAGTTCATCACCGCAGCTAACGGCATCAAATACGCCTACCGCAGGCTCGGCAACCGCCAAGCCGTGCCTGTCATATACTTCAACCACCTCTCCGCCAACCTGGACAACTGCGATCCGCGTGTGATGGATGGCTTGGCCGCCAAACACGAGATCATCTCCTTTGATACACGCGGTGTGGGATCCACCTCTGGCACAGTCGCAACGTCCATTCAGGACATGGCCAAGGATGGTCTCGCCTTCATCAAAGCACTCGGCTATTCGCAAGTGGACATCATCGGCTTCTCCATGGGCGGCTTCATCGCGCAGGAATTGATGGCCATGGAACCCACGCTGGTGCGAAAGCTTGTCCTTGCGGGCTCCGGACCGCGAGGCGGAAAGGGCGTCAGCGATGTGGTTGGGATCACCTATTGGGACATCGTCAAAGGGATCTTCACCTTCCGCGATGCCAAGTTCTACTTGTTCTTCACCACCACGACGAATGGGAAGAACGCTGCGCGCAACTTCCTGGCTCGCTTGAAGGAGCGCACCGCGGACCGGGACAAAGCCGTGCCGGTCAGCACCATTCGGACCCAATTGCACGCGATACGCGACTGGGGCCACGAGCAACCCGCTGATCTCTCCGTGTTCAAGCAGCCCGTGCTTGTGATCAACGGCGACAACGACCGCATGGTTCCCACACCCAACTCCTACGACATGGCGAAGCGCTTCCCGAACGCTGCGCTCCACATCTACGAGGAGGCCGCGCATGGTGCCGTGTTCCAACACCATGAGGATTTCGTGAAGCGGGCGTTGGCGTTCTTCGCTGCCTGAGGCGATCGAAGAATCGGTTCGGGCCTTAGGTCGAGGCTGCTACCTCAGCGCGCTGATGCGCAGGGTGCCTGACGTGTCGCGGAAATTCGGGAGCCTTTAGAGCAGATGCAGTGTGAGCTCGTCCTTCAGCTTCTTGAAGTGCTTGTCTTCTGTGACAAGCGGTACTCCGAGCCGGATGGCGGTCGCTGCGATCAGCGCATCGGCGAGTTTCATTCGATAGCGAACGCGCAGATCAATGGCTGCTGACTTGATCCCGGCATCGAGGTCCACGATCTTGATGAATGACAGGTCGGCGATGACTTTCGCGCGCTCATGGGCCGTGTAGCCATGGAAACCGAGGATCTCGATCTCGGTGACGAAGGAGGCGTGGATGATAGCGTCTTCCAACAGTGGCGTTGTACGCGCATCGCCGTCCCAGTGGTGGATCAATACGTTGGTATCGACCAGCAGCGACTTAGCGGTCATCGCGCATGGTCTTCAAATACTCCTTCATGCGCGCAGCTATGCCGGGGATCATCCCGGAGGAGCGCTTAGCATCGTAGCCTTTCTGCTTCGGCCGCTTGGGCGCAGCTTTGCGCGGAGACCGTCGCGCGTACACGGCTTGCGGCTCGCTCACCACGGTAAGCGCCTTCCCCGAAGTCGGCTTCGGTTTCTGCGGTCGCTTTGATCTCGTGGCCACGGATCGAAGATAGTTCAGACCACCTCCTTCACCCCCACCACACTCTCCATCGCCGCTTTCGCCACCTCGATGTTCTTCACATCCTGCACACTGATCCGTAGCGTCCCTGCCTTCTCGTACACCTTGAACAGTCGCGGTTACGCTTGCAAGAGCGCCTTGCGATTCTTGTTCACTGCTCTATGTGCGAGGGTCTGCACCTCGGCTAAACGATGAATAGGTGGGTGCCAGGCTCGCCATCGATGGCTTCGGTTCGTGAATGGTGTGCAGCTCGGAAATGCTTGATGCCCGATCCTCAAAGCGTTGCGCTCAACGAGCCATCCGCGAGATCTAATTCCACATCAGGAGCATGATCCCCGAACAGGCCCGAGTCTGTGCCAAAGAAGAATGTGACCCACCCGCTTTCGCGGATCTCGATCGCCTTGAACCAGAACAGTGCTGCGAATGACGTGGGATCCGTTTCCGACTCTTCATCGTCACGCCAATGCTCATTGTAGGTCGGCAACAGGTCGTCGACCATGTAGCTCTTGATCTTGTGGGACCAATAGCTGGATGCGCTCCAAAGAGAATCCGCGAAGGCGAGGGCCTTTTCGTCAGGGTGCTTGCCATCACTAGCGGCATCAAGGACCACCTCAACCTCCCGACCGTCCCAGTTCGCGGTCCCGTTGAAGAGATGCAGGTGGCGATCAAGGGTCAATGCACCCAACAACGGGGAATGAACGATCACCGGGGTGTTGAGTTCGTCTGCGAATAGCGAAAGCCCCAGGGTATCGGCTGGCGCCGACGAAAGGTCCATCACCCGTGCACGCTTCTTATCCTTGGATAGGCGCACGTCCCATCGGTGTATGCTCCCTGCCTCGTACGCTCCGTTCCATCGGCGCGGATCGTTGAACTTCTGCTGTAGCATCAAGCGTCGTTCAACGACCGCCTCTCCCGGAATGCGCCATGCATGCAAGTAGAACGCGAGGTTACCCGTGCTATCGAGAGATGTCTCTCTACAGAATGGAGAGACGACTCCCTCTATCGCAATGATCGACGCATCGTAGGTTCCATCAGGATGTTCGCTCCTGGGGTTGTCGGCACTGTCGGGGGTGGAAGCATGCATCGCATCCGTAAGTTCTTGTAAAGCTAGGCGAATGCTCCCACCGCAAGCTACCTCACACGTCAAGGCTGAAAGCATGTTGAACCACGGTGAGTACGAGAGAAGCGACTGCCCATGGATAGAGCTTCTTGCCTCTCCACCGCTGTCGGCTTTTTAAGCGATTTGGCTTTACGCATGGCGATGTGGCTAGACCCCTATCGGAGTACCCACCACACTCTCCATCGCCGCCTTCGCCCCTTCGATGTTCTTCACATCCTGCACGCTGATCCTCAAGGTCCCCGCCTTCTCGTAAACCTTGAAGCGACGCGGCTGCGCCTGTACCGCTCTCAGCACCGCGTTGAAGCCATCGCCCTCGAAGAAGGGATGTTTCTGATCCGCGATGAAGGTGCCGATGAGCGTCTGCTTCTTCAGCACCATCTTCTCCAGGCCCATGCGTTGGCCGAGCCAGCGCAGGCGGATGCCTTCGAGCAGTTCATTCACCAGCGGCGGGATGGGACCGAAGCGGTCGGTGACCTCGGCGCTGAACTTCTGCAGCTCCCCTTCGTCCTTGATGTCGTCTAGGCGGCGGTAGAGCGCGAGGCGTTCGGCGGTCTCGCTCACGTAGCTGTTGGGGATCAGCATGGTGAGGTCGGTCTCGATGATGCAGTCGTCGCTCTGGTCGCGGCGCGATCCGCGGGCGAGTGCGTGGCTGCCCTCTTGCGCGTCGTCGAAGAGGTCTTTGAAGTGCTGGTCCTTCAGTTCGCGTACGGCTTCTTCGAGGATCTTGTGGTAGGTTTCGAAACCGATGTCGTTGATGAAGCCGCTCTGTTCCGCGCCGAGCAGGTCGCCCGCGCCGCGGATGTCGAGGTCCTTCATGGCGATGTGGATGCCGCTGCCCAGGTCGCTGAACTGCTCGATGGCTTGCAGGCGTTTGCGCGACAGGTCGGGCAGCAGATGCGGACTTGGCGCAAGCAGATAGCAGTAGGCCTTTTTGTTGCTGCGACCCACGCGTCCGCGTAGCTGGTGCAGATCGCTCAGCCCGAAGTTCTGCGCCTCGTTCACGATGATCGTGTTTGCGTTCGGGATGTCGAGGCCGTTCTCCACGATGGTGGTGCAGACGAGAATGTCGGTGTTGCCCTCGATGAAGTCCATCATCACTTCTTCCAGCTTGTGGCCTTCGAGCTGGCCGTGACCAACACCCACGCGCGAGCCGGGCACCAGCTTGCGGATCATGTCGGCGATGTGCTCGATGTTCTTCACCTTGTCGTGCAGGAAATACACTTGGCCGCCGCGACTGAGCTCGTATTCGATCGCGCCACGGATCACGACTTCATCGTACGGTTGCAGCATGGTGCTTACCGGATAGCGGTTCGGAGGCGGTGTGCTGATGATGCTGAGGTCGCGCGCGCCCATGAGGCTGAACTGCAGCGTGCGAGGGATCGGTGTAGCCGTAAGGGTCAGGGTATCCACCGAGGCACGCAGGGTCTTCAACTTGTCCTTCACGTTCACGCCGAACTTCTGCTCCTCGTCGATGATCATGAGGCCGAGGTCCTTCCACACCACGTCCTTGCTCACCAGCCGGTGCGTGCCGATGAGGATGTCGATCTTGCCTTCCTTGAGGTCCTTGAGGATCTGCGTCTGCTGCGCGCTGCTGCGGAAGCGGTTGATGTATTCGACGCGAACGGGCAGCCCCTTCATGCGGTTGGAAAAGCTCTTCCAGTGCTGCAGCGCGAGGATGGTGGTGGGCACGAGCACCGCGACCTGCTTGCTGTCGCATGCCGCCTTGAACGCCGCGCGGATCGCCACCTCGGTCTTGCCGAAGCCCACGTCGCCGCACACCAGGCGGTCCATGGGCGTGCCCTTCTCCATGTCGCGCTTCACGTCCTGCGTGGCCTTGAGCTGGTCGGGCGTGTCCTCGTAGATGAAGCTGGCCTCCAGTTCGTGCTGCAGGTAGTTGTCGGGCTGGTACGCGAAGCCTGGCTTGCTCTTGCGTTGCGCGTAGAGCTTGATGAGGTCGAAGGCCAGCGCCTTCACCTTGGCCTTGGTCTTCTCCTTCAGGTTCTTCCACGCGGGTGTGCCGAGCTTGCTCACCTGCGGGGCCTTGTCGCCCTCGCCGCCGCTGTACTTGCTCACGCGGTGCAGGCTGTGGATGCCCACGTAGAGGATGTCGTTGTCACGGTACTTCAGGCGGATCGCCTCCTGCATGCTGCCGCCCGCGTCGATGGTCTCCAGGCCGCTGAACACACCCACGCCGTGGTCGATGTGCACCACGAGGTCGCCGGGCTTCAGCTGTGTGAGCTCCTTCAGCGTAAGCGCCTGCGCGTTCTTGCGGAAGCCCTCCTTCAGGCGGTAGCGGTGGTAACGCTCGAAGATCTGGTGGTCGGTGTAGAGCGCCAGCTTCAGCTCGGGATCGATGAAGCCTTCGTGCAGGTCAAGGACAAGAGGCGTGAAGGCCACCTCATGCTCCATGTCGTTGAAGATGGTGTACAGCCGTTCGCTCTGCTTGGCGCTGTTGCAGGCGATGAGGTTGGTGTAGCCCGCGTTCTGCTTGTTGTGCAGGTCGCCGCTGAGGACCTTGAACTCTTTCGCGAAGGTGGGTTGCGGCCTGTGCTGGAAGTCGACGATCACTGAGGATTGCTGATTCGCTGATTCCTGATCGGCGCTGCGGACGAAGACCTTGTGGAAGCCGAGCGTGCTCTTGATCAACTCTGTGTCCGTGGCGAGCAGCTCGTTCGGCGTTGGGTGCTTCTCCTTCTCAGGCACTCTCTCGTACGCCTCGTTGAGCAACTTCAACTGCTTGGTGGCCGCATCGCCGATGGCTTGCAGGTCGCGGAGCCAGAGCACTGCATCCTCGGGCAGCTGTGCGAAGAAGTTCTGCTGGCGCGCGGTGTCCTCGTCCTGCAGGTCGGGCACGATGACCGCCTCGGCGAGGAACTCCACGGTCAATTGGTCCTGCGGGTCGAAGCGGCGCACGCTCTCCACATTGTCGCCGTAGAGCTCGATGCGGTAGGGCTTGTCACTGCCGTAGCTGAAGACGTCCACGATGCCGCCGCGTATGCTGAACTGCCCGGGCTCGTACACGAACTCCACGCGACTGAAGCCTGTTTCCTCCAACCATTCTTGCAACGTGTCGATGGGCAGCTCCTCGTGGCGCTTCACGGTGAGCGTGTTCTTCGCCATCTCCTCCTTGCCCATCACCAGGGGCACCAACGCCTCGGGATAGGTGACGATGATCAAAGCACTGTCTCGCTGAGCTTGTCGAAGCGCTTCCTCACTGCCATCCTTCACCTTCATCAGGGCCTCCAGCACTTCCGTGCGGCTCACACGCTCCCCGTCATGATGGCCTTCGGGGTCGTAGGGCGAACGGGAAGGAGCGGGGAAGAAGAAGGTGTCCTCGTCCTTTGCCTTGCGACTCTCCTTGTCTTTCCCGCGAAGCGCTTCGAGGTCGTTCAAGAAGTAGGCGGCCTCCTCGCGGTCGGTGAGCACGAACACATGCACGCCGCCGCGCTGCACGATCACAGAACTGGCGATGAGTGCTTGCGAAGAGCCGATGGTACCGGCGATCTGTACGCGGGCGGCTTTCTCGCGTAAGCCCTCGGCCACGCGCGCTAAGCGTGCATCAGAGCGGTAGAGGGAGAGGAGGTCGGAGAGGGAGGCGATGGACATGGACGCTGAAAAGCCCGAAACCGGTCCGCCAAGCGGCGGATCGGTTTCGGGAACGGGGGCAAAAGTACTGGTGAATGGTCGTCTACTTCGCTTCGATCCCCAGCGCGAGTTCGTGCATCTTCAACACCGTGTTCCAGTTGCGTGCGGTGTTCACCACGCCGATGCCCTTGTCGAACTTCGCGGCCATCTTGGAGGTGCCGAAACCGTTCGGTGTGTGGATATAGGCCACACCCTTCACCACCCTTAGTTGTTCACCATCCGCGGCAATTGCCAGCAGCCCATCGATCGCTGCTGCCGTAGGTTTTCCGGCCAGCAGGGCGGCGTGAAGCCATTTCGGGTTGTCCAGTGCTTCGGGGAAGGGGTTGTTCTTGATCACGGCTTGCCATTCGGCGGAGGTAGGAGCGAAGATGGCCTTGTCGAAACCGAACTTCTTCTTGCAGAGGGCCGCCACACTGGCAATGGTCTCTTCGCGAGAAAGAGCACTGCGTACCAAGGCATTCCCGCTGTTGATGTAGGTGGTCGCGTTCTTGAAGCCGGCCTTTGTAAGCGCTGCACGGAGCGGCACGACGGGCAACTGCGTGGCACCGCCCACACCCCGGAAGAGCAGCAGATAGGTGGTGACCTTGCCCACGACAGGAAGGACGGAAGTGCGGATCAGCCCTTGAAAGCGATACCGCTGATCATCACGTTCACGCCGCGGGGCAATTCCTTCACCCCCATGGTCTCACGTGCTGGGGGATCGCCTTCGGTGAAGAAGGTCTGGTACACGCGGCTCACCTCCGCGTAGTATTGCAGGTTGGAGATGTAGATGGTGCATTTCACCAGATGCTCGAATCCCAGGCCCGCGCCTTTCAGCACGGCACCCATGTTCTCCATCGCCTGTTGGATCTCCTCGGTGATGTTGGCGTTCCGAAGTTGACGGGTATTGAACACCTGGGCGATCTGGCCACTGATGAACACGAACCCACCGGCTTCCACCGCGGGTGTATATGGTGTGCCGGTGGAGTTGTCGTCTGCGGCGCGGATGGTGCGTTTCATGTTGGGTCGGGTCTTTCATGCGCTGATGCGCAGATGGGGCGAAGTTGCACAGAACCGAGCTAATCACAAACGGTACCCCGGGACCGGTCCATGTCTTTTGACCATCGGAACGTGGCACGAGCGGAACGGCGTATTCGCCTTGGTAACTTCGCACGCCATGGTCCCAATGCTCAGGGCGCTGCTTCTAGGCCTGTTCGCGGCCATGTCCGCCATGGCTGCTGCCCAGCGCATCGACAGTGTCCACGTATTCAAGAAGATCCCTCCAGCGGCCTACACTTCGGCAAGTGCCAATGCCTTGGCTTGGCGGCTGCACAAGGAGGATGCCCCGCATCGGACGGTCCGTGGGAAGGATATCGGTACCGTCCGCGAGGCGCTTTCGGACTACAAGCCCAGTCGGCATACTTATGCGCCGTTGGCCGATCTCACTCACCTGGCGATCGTCTTTTCAGCAGGCCGGCCGGTCGCCTTCGGGGTGACAGGTGACCTGGATCGTGTGATCAACTTCACGGCCCGTACGGAATACAGGATCTCCACCTGGACGGAACACTTGCGGGTCCGGGCCTTGTTGGCGACGTTGTTGGTGGAGTAGTCTCGGCCCCGTGCTTCTTCAGGCCTTCATTGCCTTCTCCACCATGGCCTTGCTGCCGATGAACAACGGACAGCGCTGGTGCAATTCCGTCGGTTTCATGTCCATGATCCGCATGCTGCCGTTGGTGGCGCTGCCGCCCGCCTGCTCAGCTATCATGGCGAGCGGATTGGCCTCGTACAGCAGGCGCAATTTACCGTTCGGTGACTTGGCCGTACCGGGATACAGGTAGACCCCGCCCTTGAGCAGGTTGCGGTGGAAATCGGCCACGAGACTGCCGATATAACGCGCGCTCATTTTCTGCTTCTTGCAATCATCGATGTAGTTGCGCACGCCATCGCTGAAGTCGTAGAAATTGCCTTCGTTGATCGAGTAGATCTTGCCTTCGGGAGGTGTCGTCATACCGGGGTGGCTCAAGCAGAAGGTGCCGATGCTGGGGTCCAGGGTGAATCCGTTGACGCCATGGCCGGTCGTGTACACGAGCATCGTACTGCTGCCGTAGACGATATAACCGGCCGCCACCTGCTCCGAACCGGGTTGCAGGAAATCCTCCAAGGTGGCCTTTGCGCCCGTGCTGATGCGCTTGTAGATGCTGAAGATGGTGCCGATGCTGACATTGACATCGATGTTGCTGGAGCCATCGAGCGGATCCATCGTCACAACGTACTTGCCGCCGTTGTCGAAGTGGACGATATCGTCGTTCTCCTCGCTGGCTACTGCACACACCGCGCCCTGCGTGCGCATCATGCGGATGAAGAGGTCGTTGGCGTAGACATCCAGCTTCTGCTGTTGTTCCCCTTGCACGTTCTCCGTGCCTTGGGCGCCGAGGATGTCGGCCATCAGTCCGGCCTTGTTGGCTTCGCGGCTCACGATCTTGGCGGCGAGGCGGAAGGCGGTGAGGAGTTGGCTAAGGTCGCCGGAAGCACCGGGGAAATCGGCCTGGCGCTCAACGATGAATTCGGAAAGGGTCTTGATGTCGGCCATGGAGGTCGATTGGCTGATATGCTGATCAGCGGATGAGCTGATGGCAGTGCAAATATGCGAAGGTGGCTTGGCGTCGACCCAATGGGGCGACCTTTCTTTGCACGCATGAACGTTGTGATCCGCAAGGCAGAAACGCGCGATGTGCCACAAATGCTGGCGCTGGTGAAGGAGCTGGCGATCTTTGAACGCGCACCGGACGAAGTGACCGTGACCGAGCAGCACATGCACGACGCAGGCTTCGGGAAAGATCCCGTTTGGGTGGGCTGGGTGGCTGAAGTCGACGGGGCGATCCTGGGGATGGCGGTCTGCTACGAACGCTATTCGACGTGGAAGGGTCGAAGGCTCTACTTGGAGGACATCATCGTTACCGGGTCTGCGCGTGGACAGCGTATCGGTGAGAAGCTGTTCAGGCAATGCGCGGCCTACGCAGTGGAGATGAACTACAGCGGCATGCTCTGGCAGGTGCTTGATTGGAACGTTGACGCCATCCGTTTCTATGATCGTTTCGCCGCGCACTACTCGCGCGAGTGGGTCAACGGGAGTCTCGAAGCGGATGAGCTCGTCGCGCTGCTATAGGGCTGAACAGCCCGCCGATTAAGGATCTCAGAAGGGATCGGTCGGCACGTTTGGAAATGTGGTCGGCGCGTCCTTTACCTTTGCGCCTCGTTCTTTCATTCGCACTTATCCAGAAAGGTGGAGGGTCCAGGCCCTATGAAACCTTGGCAACCAGCTCACGGGAGCAATGGTGCCAAATCCTGCTCCGTCGAACGACGGGGATAGATAAGACGGAACCGGACCTCGCGGTCTCTTTCGGCTTGTCCGGGGGGGACCGTTCGCATTTTGCGCTGGTCCGTTCCGGGTCGTTTTTCCGGATGGGTGCGTGTTCAACCACGAAACCAACCAATACCGGAAAAGTCATGCGACCAGAAACGAAAGCACTGCACACACTTCCCCACGACCCATCGACCGGCGCGGTATGCGTACCGATCCACCAGACGAGCACCTTCGAACAGGAGGCCCCGGGCATCAACAAGGGTTACGACTACTCACGTACGAATAACCCCACACGCCGGGCTTTCGAGGAACTGCTTGCGTCGATGGAGAGTGGAACTCGCGGTGTCGCTTTCAGCAGTGGACTCGCCGCAGTGGACGCCGTGTTGAAGCTGCTGAGCGCCGGCGACGAGATCGTGGCCGTGGACGATATCTACGGCGGCACTTATCGCGCGCTGCACACCATCTACAACAGGTTCGGCTTTAAGGTGAAGCATGTGGACACGAGCGATCCCGGCAACGTGCTCGAAGCGATCACGCCGCGCACGAAGCTCGTGTGGCTGGAGACGCCGACGAACCCGACGCTCAAGGTCAGCGACATCCGCGCCATCGCCTCCATCTGTAAAGCATCGAATGCCCTGCTGCTCGTGGACAATACCTTCTGTTCTCCCGTCGCCCAGCAGCCGCTGGAACTCGGTGCCGACATCGTCCTGCACAGCATAACGAAGTACATCGCGGGACACAGCGATGTGATCGGCGGAGCCGTGGTAGTGAAGGACGAGGCGCTCGGTGAACGCATCAAGTACGTCCAGAATGCGACGGGGGCGGTACTCGGTCCGCAGGACAGCTGGCTGGCGATCCGTGGCACACAGACGCTGCATTTGCGTTACGAGCGGATCTCCCGGAGCGCACAGCGGATCGCGGAGTGGCTATCGACACATCCCGAGGTTGCCGGGGTGAACTACCCGGGTCTGCGCTCGCACAAGAACCACCTCGTGGCGCGTTCGCAGTGCTCCGCGTTCGGAGGAGTGATCAGTTTCTGGCTGAAGGACGATCGGGAAGGAACGGCGGTCGACCTGGTGGGGCACACGCAGCTGATCACGCTCGCGGAAAGTCTGGGCGGAGTGAAGAGCCTGGTATGTGTGCCGTGCAGGATGACACACGCCTCGGTGCCACGCGAAGCACGGATCGCGGCAGGGATCCAGGACAGCTTGATCCGGTTGAGCATCGGGCTCGAACATCCCGATGATCTGATCGGTGACCTGGAGCAAGCGCTTGCGAAGGTCACGGAACGTGTCACCGGTAACACCCACGCCTGAGATGGAGACCGCATCACTGACGATAGGCACCTTCGGCCATGGCTGCGTGGGACAAGGGTTCTTGGAACTGCTGAACGCGCATGGCGGAACGGCTGCGTATGTGAAGCATGTATGTGTGAAAGAGCGCGGGCGGGAGCGTATGATCGGCAACGCTGCGCTCACCTACGAAGCCTTCGATATCCTGGGCGACGAGCAGGTGGGCGTCATCGTGGAGCTCACCAATGATCCCACGCTCGGGTTCGAATTGATAAAGCATGCGTTGAACTCCGGGCGCCACGCCATCACGGCGAGCAAACGGGTGGTCGCGGAGAACCTGGCGGCGCTGATCGCGTTGCAGCGGGCCACCGGTCGGACATTGCTCTACGAAGCTTCGTGTGCCGCGAGCATACCCGTGGTGCGGACCTTGGAAACGCATTTCAGCGGTGAAGAGGTGTTGCGGATCGATGGTATCCTGAACGGCACAACGAACTACATCCTGACCAAGGCACAGGAGGAGGACGTTCCACCGGGAACGGCGCTGCGGCAGGCACAAAAAGCGGGGTTCGCGGAGGCCGATCCCACATCCGACTTGAGCGGCGATGACACGCGCTACAAGCTGGTGATCCTCATCGCGCATGCGTTCGGTACCGTATTGGCCCCATGTGGGATCCTGCGGCATGGCATCGAGGAACTGGAGGCGGAGGACATCGCTTTTGGATCGGAACGTGGATGGTGCGTGCGGCTCGTCGCATCGGCATACCGTTCACCCGAGGGCAAGCTCGTAGCACACGTGCTGCCCACCTTCGTTCCCGTCAACGATCCCTTCGCCTTCGTACGTAACGAATACAACGCCGTACGGATCGAAGGAGCACATTCAGGCACACATTTCCTGCAAGGCCGGGGTGCGGGCAGGTTGCCGACCGGGTTGGCGGTGCTCAGCGACGTTCAGCAACTGCTCCAAGGTGGTGGTTATGCCTATGCCAAGGTGAACGTCCGTGCGCCGGAGCCGTCGTTCGGGGATCAACGCATCCTGGTATACGCGCGCATCCCTGCGACGCACCAGGAACTGCTGGCCCTGTTCGACAAGGTCCGATCGCTGGAAAGCAGTGCGGATGCAATGCGCGTGGTCGGCTGGATCACCCTCAGCGAACTGTCATTGCTGCTCGGCGACGGCCGCGATGGCTTCCAAGTGGTCGCACTTCCGCATCTTTCGGAACAGAACAACGGTTGAGCGATGAAGGTCTTCAAATTCGGTGGTGCCAGTGTGAAGGACGCAGCGGGTGTGCGCAACATGGCGAACGTATTGAAGCACTTCGCCTTGGACGACCTGCTGATCGTGGTGAGCGCGATGGGGAAGACGACCAATGCCTTGGAAGCGGTGGTATGGGGCTATTGCGACGGGGCCGAGGTCGCGGACAAGGTCGCGGCGTTGCGTGCGTCGCACCTGTCGATCCTTGCCGAAGTGGCCCCCGATGACGTGACGGCCGCTGCGGAGTTGATCTTGCGGTTCGACCAGTTGGGCACCTCCTTGAAGCGTGTCCCGTCAGGGAACGTGGACCGCGAGTACGACGCGATCGTTTCGCAAGGCGAGATCTGGAGCACCTTGATCGTGAGCGCCTACCTGAGGCATGCCGGCATCGCGAACACCTGGTTGGATGCCCGCACCGTGGTCCGTACCGACGACACGTACCGCAGCGCACGCATTGATTGGTCCTCGTCGGAAGGTCTGTCCGCGACCGTGCTGAGCGAGGTTCCCACGAAACCGGTACGTGTCGTTACGCAGGGCTTCATCGGCTGCAATTCCGAAGGGGAGACCACCACACTGGGCCGAGAAGGATCGGACTTCAGTGCGGCCATCTTCGCCTACCTGTTGGATGCCGAAAGTGTCACGATATGGAAGGACGTGCCAGGAATGTTCAACGCCGATCCCAAGCTCTTCCCGGACACCAGGCTTCTATCGCACATCAGCTACCGGGAGGCGATCGAACTGAGCTACTTCGGTGCCAGCGTGATCCATCCACGGACCTTGCAGCCGTTGCAGAAGAAGCACATCCCGCTCTACGTGCGCTCGTTCATGGACCTTGCCGCACCGGGCAGCACGATCGACGACCGCAGCGAGAACGATTCATTGGTCCCGTCATTCATCGTCAAGCCGAAACAACTGCTCATCAGCATCACCCCACGTGACCTGAGCTTCATCGTCGAGGAGAACCTCAGCGACATCTTCAAGCAGTTCGCCGACCGGAACATCCGCATCGACTTGATGCAGAACAGTGCCGTCGCCTTCAGTGTTTCGGCCGAGGACACCCCGCGCTCCAGGCAGTTGATCGAGGAGTTGCGCAAGGATTATGAGGTGCGGTACAACGAGGGCTGTGAGCTGATCACCGTACGCCACTTCGACGACGCCACGTTGGGAATGCTGACCTCCGGACGGGAGGTCCTGCTTGAACAACGCAGCAGGAGTACGGCGCGGTTCGTGGTGAAGTAGCTTCCTGCGCTGTAGGTAGCTTCGCGCCATGACCCGCATTTCCCGGACCCTTTGCTTCACCGCTTCCTTGCTTCTCTGGGGCGGCACCCCAGTGCTTGGGCGGTCAGGTCAACAGGCTGCGGACAGTTTGAAGAAGGTGATCGCGGGTCATCGTTCCCTCATGCACGTGGCCGATTCGCTCGGTGACGATGAGGAGGCCCTGGCTGTTCGCCTGCAACTGGCCCCGCTGGTGAAGCCGAAGGAGGCCACCGTGCTCTTGAAGGATGCCGTAGCGCTCGCGGGCAAGCTGGACCGCGTTACGGAGATGCAGGTCCGGACGCAGTTGGCGCAGCACTATGAACGGATCGGGGACCATCGGTCGGCCTACGCTGAAGCGATGACGGTCGTTGCCTTGGGCGAAGACGAACGTTCGGCCCAGCAGGAAGCCTCGGTATCCATGGCCCGGCAGCAACGCGCGATCGCAGCGGTCGAACGTGACAGCTTGCTACAGGTCTGGAGCGAAGCGCTCTCCGAAGCGATGGCCGTCGGAAGCGAAGCGGAGGTCCGAAGCCAGCGATGGATGTGGATCGCTGTGGGGTCAGGTGTGCTTTTCCTGTTCACGCTCGGGGTTGTCGTTCGGCGCTCCGGTCGTTCGGACCGGAAGATCCGGGCGGAGCTGCATGACCTGCGTTCGGAGATCGTGGCGCTGAAAGAGCACCGAACAACGGAACAGGTCCGTGTCGTTCCACCCCCGGATCTTCCATTGCCCGGTCCGATCACAGCACCCGTTGTTCCTCTCGCACCGGAGCCTTCACCGGCGGCGGATATCGACCCGATCGTGGTGGCGATGTTCAGGAAGATGGCCCCCGAACGCCTTTCGGCCTTGCGCGATGCCAGGGCACGTGGCGACAAGGCGAAAGTGCTGCGCGTGGTGCACTCCCTGAAGCCCCAACTGGTCAACTTCGACCACGAGCGGTTCACCGCACTGTGCGCACGGATCGTCTCTCCAGAGGCTGCGACCGAACAGGCCCGCCAGGATGCCGACCTCGATGCGTTGGAACAGGGCATCGCGGACGTGCTCGACCGGATCGGTCACTGATCTTCGAGGATCCCGATCACACGATCCGGGTAGTCACTGATGATGCCATCGACACCGAGGTCGAGCATGCGACGGATATCAGCGACCTCATTGACCGTCCACACCACGAGATCGATCTCCTTGGTCCGCAGTGTACCCAGCATGGAGCTGTCCACCGCCGAGAAATGCGGGCTGTAGATGTTCGGGGTGAAGGTCAAGCTGCTGAGGTCCCGTTCAAGGTCCGCTTGTTCCACGAGCAGCGCCAGCGGGATATCGTCACGTTCGGCATGCACCGCTTCCAACACGGCGGGATCGAAGGACTGTACGATGCAGCGATCGGCAAGACCCAACGAATCGATGGTCGCGAGCACCTGGCTTGCGAACGGCCCTGGACGGGGCTGGAAGGTGTCGTAGAGGGCGGGGTCGCTCTTGATCTCGATGTTGAACGATGGAGGTGCCACGCCGCTCAACAGCGCATGTTCATCCACGGCCTCCACCACTTCGCGCAAGGTGGGTTTGTGGGCTTTGCGCTGGTCCTGATCGGGGAAGTCGGCCTGTTCCAGCGAAGCGCAATCGCAGGCCTGTATTTCTTCCACGGTCATGCCGTAAAGATTGAGTTCGCGTTCCGTGGCCTCCGGTATCGGATCGCCGTTGGGCTGCAAGCACAGGTCGTGTCGCAGCCATGGTTCGTGGGAAACGATCACCTGGCCGTCCTTGCTCATCACCACGTCCAGTTCAAGGAAGTCGCAGCCGAGTTCCGTGGCTTTGAGGAAGGCCGGGATGGTGTTCTCCGGCAACAGTCCACGACAGCCGCGGTGACCATGGATATCCGGGTGATGGTTCTTTTGGGGCATGCAGGCTGAGAGTACGACGACAAGAAAGGCCGTGGTGAGAAGATCAGTTCGTTCCATGCGGATAGAGCGCGAGGATCTTGGTGGCGAGCACATCGGCCATCTTGGACCTGCCTTCGTGGGTGACACCGGCGATGTGCGGCGTGAGCAGCACACGATCATGGCGGAGCAGCCGTTGTTGTCCGATGGGATCCATCTCCGCATCCAATCCATCCAGTTCGGGTCGCTCATATTCGAGCACATCGAGCGCAGCGGCGATCACCTTGCCCGAGTCGATCGCATCGAGCAAAGCGCTCGTTCGCACTACGCCGCCACGTGAGGTGTTCAGGAACCACACCGGGTTGCGCAACCGGTCGAAGAAGGCCTGGTCCGCGTAATACCTGGTCCCGTCGTTCAAGGGAAGGTGCAGGCTGATCACATCGCTTTCGCGCAACAACTGCTCCAGACCGCATTCCTCCACTCCCGCCCGCGCGAATCCGCTGCGGTACTTGTCATGGCCGAGGATGCGCACACCGAAGCCGCGCAACTTCTCTGCGAATGCACTGCCCATCTGACCGAAGCCGATGATACCGATGGTCTTGCCCTTCAGGTCGGTCCCTCGCAAGGCTTCACGTGGCCACAGGCCGGCGCGTACCGACATGTTCGCATGCACAAGTGATTTCATCAACGCAAGCAACAGCATCACACAACTTTCGCCCACGCCATCACGGTTGCCTTCCGGGGAATTCATCAGGTGGATCCCCCGTTTGCGGCACGCTGCCGCGTCGATGTTCTCCATACCGGCCCCGACGCGGCCGATGAATTTGACGTTCGGACAGCGCTCCAGGAACGCACGATCGATGGACCGGCTGCGTACAACGATCCCGTCGAGCGTTGGGAGCGCTTGTTCGTGTTCACGACCGGGCATCGCATACATGTTGATGCAGGTATGTCCAGCCTGCCCCAGGCGTTGGGCAAGCACGGGATGTGTCACGTCCAGGATCCCGATTCGCATCACGGAAGAAGATCGTACAGGAGATGGCCCACGGTGAAATAGGTCAGCAGGCCGAAGATGTCGTTCAACGTGGTCACGAACGGCCCTGTCGCGAGGGCTGGATCCACCTTCATCCGGTCCAGCAGCAAAGGGATCACGGTACCGAACATGGCGGCGGTCAGGATCACGGTGAACAAGGCGATGCTCACGGTATAGCTCAATGCCTGGCTCTGTTCCAGGGCGAAATTGATGGCGAAGATCACCGATCCGCACACGAAGGCGGTGATCAACGCCACACGCAGTTCCTTCCACATCCTCGCCAGCAGGTTCACGCCTTCCATACTTCCTGAAGCGAGCCCTTGCACCACGATGGCGGAGGATTGCACCCCGACGTTCCCGGCCGTTGCAGCGATCAAGGGCATGAAGAAGGCCATGGCCGGATCGATCCGTAACTGACCTTCGTATTGGGCGATGATACGGGAGGAGATCACCCCTCCGGCCAGCCCGATGAGCAACCAGGGCAGGCGGGCACGCACCTGTACGATCGGGCTGTCCGTGGCATCGACGTCCTCGCTGATACCGCTGGCCAGTTGATAGTCCTCTTCGGCCTCTTCGGTCATCACGTCCATCACATCATCGAACGTGATGCGACCGACGAGGACGTCGTTCTCATCCACCACAGGAAGCACCACCACATCGTACTTCTTCATCCGGTTCACGACTTCGTCCACTTCGGTATCCGTGGTCACGGAAACGGCATCGGTCTGGCAGATGTGCTTGATCAACGTTCGCGTGCTCTCCGCATTGAACAGAAGGTCCTTCAACGGGAGGATCCCGAAGAGCCGATCGTCCTTGTCCACGACGTATATCGTGTAGACGTGTTCCACTTTCTGCGCCTGCCTGCGCATGTCCACGATCGCCCGGGCCACGCTCCAGTCGGTGCGCACGCTGATCAACTCCTTGGCCATAAGTGCCCCGGCGGTCCCTTCTGCATAGGTCAGCAGTTCCTGGATGTCCTCACGCTGCTCCTGGTCATCGAGCAGTGCGATCACCTCGCGCTGTTTGTCCTCGGAGAGATCGGCCATCACGTCGGCCGCATCGTCGGAGTCGATGTGCTCCAACACGTCTTCCGCGATCTCCCGACTGGTGAGCGAGTTCAAGAGTTCTTCGCGCAGGTCCTCGTCCAGTTCGATCAGGACCTCTGCGGCGGTCTCACTTTCCAGCAGGCGGTAGACGTAAACGGCCTCATCCAGTCCGAGGCGGTCGATCATGGCTGCCACATCCGCTGGATGTAATTCTCCCAGCACTGCCTGGATGGCCGAGTCCCGGCCTTCGGCCACGTCGCCACGAAGGCTGTCCAGTAATGGTTTGGTGAGCTCGAACGACATGTGCAGGCCATCCGATCCGGACGAGCCGCGCGAAGCTACGAAGACAGGCAAGGCGGGACTAGGCTGTGCACGCCTGTGCCAAGGCCATGAAATCGGTCACCGACAGTTGTTCCGCCCGCTTCCCCGCGAATTCCGCCGGCACCCCTGATGGCAGCGCTGGAAAGCCCTTCAATGCATTGTGCAGGGTCTTGCGCCGCTGATTGAAAGCAGCTTTGACCAAACGTGCAAAGAGCACCTCATCGCACGGCATGGTGGTCATGGCGTTGCGCTTCATCCGGATCACGGCACTGCGCACCCTGGGCGGTGGAATGAACGCTTCGGGTTCCACCAGGAAGAGCACTTCCATGTCGTACCACGCCTGGGCGAGCACACTGGTGATGCCGTAGGTGCGATTGTCCGGCCCGCTGCAGAACCGATCGGCGACCTCCTTTTGGAACATGCCGACGAGTTCGGGGAATTGGTCGCGATGTTCCAGCACCTTGAAGACGATCTCCGTACTGATGTTGTATGGGAAGTTCCCGATCACGGCAATGGGCCCTTCGGTTATGGAGTCCGGATCCATGCGGAGGAAATCGCTTTCCCGGACCTCCAACCCCGGGAACTGGTGATGGAGATGCTCCACTGATTCGGTATCCACTTCGTAGCACACCAGGCGCATGTCTGCACGGCCGACCAGATGCTTCGTCAGCGCCCCGGTCCCCGGTCCCACTTCAATGATATGCCTGTAACCGCCGTGTCCTGTAAGGCTGTTCGCGATCCGTTGCGAAATGGCATCCTCCTTCAGGAAATGCTGACCGAGGTGCTTCTTGGCACGGACGTGCATGGAACGTGTGAGGTCTGAAGTGTGGGATGCGTTTCGTCTTGCTTCACAAATGGGACTTCCCGGATCACACCCCCCGATCAATTCGTGTGCAGCACTTCCAGCAAAGTGCGGAACGCTACGAATTTTCCTCCGTAGCGATCCTGTGTCTCTGCTTGGAGGCGTGGTGCATGCTCATTGCGGTAGCGCTCGTAGGTGGCCAGGTCCGCGAACGTGTATTGCACGGCAAAGGTGATCCCGCCCTCTTCCTCGGCGAGCACCCGACAGAGCCGGTTGTCCAGGATAAGGCCGGTGGCCATCACAGCGGGAATATGCGTTCCCTTCATCCATGCCAGCCATTCCTCGTGGACATCCACGTCCACGTTGATCGTCACGTTGTAGATGATCATGGCTGGGGTGTGGGCGCTGTAGGTTCAGGAGGAGCTTCCAGGACATCGCCGCGCAACTTCCTGAAACGCTCCCGGGCTTCGGGAACGAAGATGCTGCCCGTTTGTTCGAACAGCAAGCGCTCGTAATACGCTTTGGCCTTTTCGGGGTCTTTCAGCCGGTCCTCGTACAATTTTCCGAGATCCAGCATCGCGTTGTCCACGAGGATATCGAGCGGATGGAGCTCCAGCACCTTGTCCAGGAAGACTGCGGCCTCCGCGTAACGGTGGCGTGCATACGCGATGCGGTAGCGTTCGTACAGGATGTCGTCACCGAGGCTGTGTGCCGGGTATGCACTGTCCAGGGAATCCAGTACCGCGAGCGATTCGTCGTAGCGATGCTGGAACCGCAGCAGTTCGGCGCGTGCGAAGTAGCTCAAGGGAACACTGTTGCTGTCCAGCCCCAGGTTGTCGGTGATGCGGAGGGAGAGTTCCATGGCGTCGTTGGCGATGAGCTTGCTCGTGCTCGCTTTCAACACCTGCAATTGGGCCTGTGACCAAAGGAAGTCGCCCGCATAGAAGGACACTTTGGCGTTGCGCAACCGGGCCTCATGTCCCAGCACATCGTATTTGAATTCAAGGTCCACCTGCGAATAGAGCAGCGAGGCTTCCCAGATATCCCCACCGAGGAGGTGTACATCGCCCAGGTCCAGTTTCAATTGCGCGCGCGTTTTGGGGTCGATGGTCGGTGTGTCGATGCCTTCTTCCAGCAACGACACGGCCCCGGCCTGGTCGTTCAGGTAGTAGGCCTTCAGATGGGCGCGGTCGCGCAACAGGTCCATGGTGGCCTGCCCCAACCCGAGTTCCGTCAACGTGTTCGCCGCGCGCTGGTCGAGGTCCTGCAGGTCCACGAGGGCGGGTTCCGGTTCGGTCGTGAGTTGTTCGTACCGCGTGCGCACCGAGCCGATCTTGGCCTGCACGTAGTTGGCATCGTTCCGCGCAAGGCTCAGGACGTACTCATAGCTCTTGAAGGCCGTGCCGTAGTCCTTGTTGGCCAGGGCGATGTTGGCCAGGTCCATCAAGCGCGCCCCGCCTTCATCGAACCGCTTGTCCATGGCCTTGCTCTGGACGAACGCGGCGTTGAGGTCCTTCTGCTGGATGTACATCCAGATCAATTGTTCGGGATAAACGGTGCGTTGTGGGTCCTTCTGGATACGGCGCAACAGTTCTGTGCGCAGGATCTCCGACCGTTCACTGGGCTGGGAGAAGTCGATGCTCCGCGAAAGTGCGTTCTGTACTGTCTGGATGTACCCTTCGTTAACGGCGAGCAGGTCCATGTACGCGCTCACCATTTTCTGGATGTCGCCTTTCGCACCGTACAGACCGGCGATCTCGTAGGCGAAGCCTTGTCCGTCGGAAAGCATTTTCCCGCCGCGCTCGTACGTTTCCAGCGCACGGTCCGTCTCGTTCACCTCGATGAAGGCGTTCGCTACCTGCCGGATGCTGGCCTGGTCCGCCCGCATCTGTCGCAAGGCTTTGTCGAACTCCTTCGCCGCCTTGTCCTCGTCGCCACCGGCTTTGTACAGGCTGCCCAGGTCGATGATGTAACGCGGATCCCCGTTGGCCCGGCGCATCTGGTCCTTCACGAGCTTTTCCGCGCTCTCCAGGTCCTTCAGTGCCGTGTAGCTCTTGAAGAGCTGTTCGTAGTAGTACTCCGTGGGTTGTTTGCGATGGAGTTTCTCGTAGTAGAGGATCGCCTTGGCGTAATCGCCCTGCTGGAAATACTGTGCGGCCAGTTGCTCATCCGCGGCAGGTTGGGCGAGGGTGATGACCGGTGAAGTGACCAGCGCGACCAACAGCAACAGGGATCTCATGTGCTTCATCGGGTCCGGCGTTCGGGGAGTGTGTCTGCGAGGAGGCTGTCCACCGATGCCTGGTGTTCAAGTACACGGTGATTGGCTTGATAGTTCGCGATCACCTGCATTACTCCGTTCTCGATCCCTTCGACAACGGCTGTTTCCTGGACCAACGCCGTCCTCGTTCCCTCCTCCGGCAGGGCGACATGGATCATATCCTGTTGCAGTTCTTTCAGGCGGATCGCGGTCCGTTGTGCGGCATCCAGCATCATCCGGTGATCCGCTGCACGGTGAGCACTTTCGCGGAGTTGGACGAACTGCTCTCCGAGGATCGCAGCTGTTGGTTTGTCCAGTGTATCGTTGAAGCGTTCCAGGAAAAGCGCGGACCTGGATCGAAAGATCGCCTGAGCGTCCGCATAGCGATCCGTGTCGAGTTCGTTCAAGGTGAGGCGTACGGCTTCCACGGCGTTGATCAGGCTGTCCACAGTGGCGATCCGGCGAGGGTCGGCCGTGCGTTTGCAGGAACTGACCGATGTGCTGAGGAACAACGCGGCCGATACCGCGAACAGTATGCCACTGTTCAGGTTCATTTATGGATCATGGCGAAGCCGGTGTACGCCTGTAAGGCTTCCGGGATGCGTATGCCTTCCGGTGTCTGGTTGTTCTCCAGCAGGGCTGCCACGATGCGGGCCAAGGCAAGGGCGCTGCCGTTCAGGGTGTGGGCAAGGCGCGGCTTCTTGTCCTCGCCACGGTAGCGCAGTTTCAACCTGTTGCTTTGGTAGGTCTCGAAGTTGCTGATGGAGCTCACCTCCAGCCAGCGCTCCTGTGCAGCGGAATAGACCTCCATGTCGTAGGTCATTGCGCTGCTGAAACCCATGTCACCACCACAGAGCAACAGTTGGCGGTAGGGGAGTTCCAAGGCACGCAGCAATCCTTTCACATGCTCCACCATCTCATCCAGCACGGCGTAGCTGTTCTCCGGTTTCTCGATGCGGACGATCTCCACTTTGTCGAACTGGTGGACGCGGTTCAGTCCACGAACATGCGCGCCATAGCTACCGGCTTCGCGGCGGAAGCAGGGTGTGTAGCCGACCATTTTGACGGGCAGTTGCGCGGCATCCACGATCTCGTCGCGGTACAAGTTCGTGATGGGCACTTCCGCCGTGGGGATCAGGTACAGTCCATCCACCGTGGCGTGGTACATCTGGCCCTCCTTGTCCGGGAGTTGTCCGGTCCCGAAGGCGCTATCGGCGTTCACCATGTGCGGCGGGATGATCTCGCGATACCCGGCAGCAATGGCACGGTCCAGGAAGAAGCTGATCAACGCGCGCTGCAGTTTGGCGCCTTGGCCGCTGTACACAGGAAAGCCGGCACCGGTCACTTTCACGCCCAGGTCCATGTGCAGGAAGCCGTATTCCTCTCCCAGTTCCCAGTGCGGCCTGGCCCCGGCGTGGAGCGTGGGGATCGCACCTTCCTGCATCACGGTGACGTTCTCTTCCGGCGTTCGGCCCGGAGGTACGTTCTTGCTTGGGGCGTTCGGGATCGTGCACAGGTGATCGTGCAATGCTTTCTCCACGGCTTCCAACTGTTCCTTCAGCGATGCGGCCGTGGCCTTCAGTTCAGTGGTCTTCGCGCGTGCGGCTTCCGCTTCCTCTTTCTTCCCCGTCCTCATCAGATCACCGATCGTGCGGCTCAGGCCGTTGAGCTCGGCCAGGCGGGCATCCAACTCCTGCTGCGTGGAACGGCGTTTTTCGTCCAGGGAACTGGCTTGGTCCAACAACGATCTCGCATCGATGTTGCGTTTCAACAACCGTTGTTCGGCCTCTTCACGGTGCTCTCTCAGGAACGTCAACTCCAGCATGGACGGCGGGTTTCTTTGGGTACGTAAAGGTAGCGGGGCGGATGGGAGCCGATCTGCGGACCCGTTCCGGAAAGTCAACAGGGTGGAATGAGAAAGGCCCTCCCGTAGGACGGGAAGGCCTTTCGATAAGATCGGTTCCTTAGTCCTTCGATACGGCAGGTAGCACGCTCACCACGCTGCGGTCGCCACGCTTCTTCTGGAAGGTGACCACCCCATCGGCGGTGGCATACAGGGTGTGGTCCACGCCGATACCCACGTTACGACCGGGGTGGTGCTTGGTACCGCGCTGGCGCACGATGATGTTGCCTGCGATGGCGTCCTGGCCACCGAACAATTTGATCCCAAGTCGCTTCGAGTGCGATTCGCGGCCGTTCTGGGTACTGCCTTCACCTTTCTTGTGTGCCATGGCTGTGTGGGTGTCGCGCCGGACTTGATCCGGCTTCTCGTGATATTAGCGCTTACTTCTTGTCGTCTTTCTTCGGAGCGGCCTTCTTGGCGGCTGCCTTTTTGGGAGCTGCTGCCTTCGCAGGAGCGGATCTCTTGGCGGCGACCTTCTTGGGTGCTGCTTCGGCCGCAACGGACTTCTTGGCCTTCGGCTCGGCGCTCCGCACGGCGCGTGGTGCAGGAGCGCTGCTCTTGCTGGCGTCGAATTTCTCGCCCTTGCCCAGGATCGCTTCGATCCAGAGTTCCGTCAACTGCTGCCGGTGCCCGTTCAGCTTCTGGTAACCCTTGCGGCGTTTCTTCTTGAACACCAGCACTTTGTCGCCCTGCGTGTGGCCCATCACCTTGGCGGCGATACGGAAGCCGTCCACTTTCGGGGTTCCTACGCTGATGGTCTTGCCATCGCTCACGAGGAGAACGTTGTCCAGTTCCACATGCTTGCCTTCTTCAGCTTCGAGGCGATGAACTTTCAGCTTCTGGGCCTTGGTCACTTTGAACTGCTGGCCGGCGATATCAACGATGGCGTACATGGTCTTTCCTCGGAAATGGGCTGCAAATGTAACGGATCGTGTTGAACTGACAAGCCCCGGTTGAAAAGGCGTAATCGCCTGTCCAGCCGGGGCTTGTAATGCGTTGGCGGTCCTGTCGGCGCCGATCAGAGCTTGAACGCCTTCTTGACGACGGCCACCGCGTTCAGTTCCTCCCATGGGAAGAGCTTCACTTTCACGGTCGCTTTCTGGCCGGCATTGCTGAACGTCTTGGTCACCACTTTGCTTTCCCGGCCCATGTGCCCGTAGCTGGCGGTTTCGCTGTATATCGGTGTGCGCAGAGCGAAACGCTGTTCGATGAAGTACGGACGCATGTCGAACTCCTTCAGCCCGCTGATGGTCTTCGCTATCTGTCCATCGTTCACCTTCACCTTGCTGGTGCCATAGGTGTTCACATAGAAGCCCACGGGTTTGGCAACGCCGATCGCGTAGGCCACCTGTACGAGCACTTCATCACAAACACCGGCGGCCACAAGGTGCTTGGCCACATGGCGCGCCGCGTAAGCCGCACTACGGTCCACCTTGCTTGGATCCTTGCCGCTGAATGCACCACCGCCGTGTGCGCCTTTGCCACCGTACGTGTCCACGATGATCTTGCGCCCGGTGAGGCCGGTGTCGCCGTGCGGACCACCGATCACGAACTTGCCGGTAGGGTTGATGTGGTAGGCGATGTCCTTGCCGAAGAGCGCCTGGACACGCTTGGGCAGTTGCTTCATCACGCGAGGGACCAGGATCTCGATCACGTCCTTCTTGATCTTGGCGAGCATCTTCGCTTCGGCATCGAAGTCGTCATGCTGGGTGCTGACCACGATCGCATCGATGCGGAGCGGTTTGCCATTGTCGGCGTATTCGATGGTCACCTGGCTCTTCGCGTCGGGGCGCAGATAGGGCATCTTGCTGTTCTTCTCGCGACGGATCACGGCAAGTTCACGCAGGAGCATATGGCTGATCTCCAACGGTAGCGGCATGTAGTTGTCCGTATCGCGGCAGGCGTAGCCGAACATCATCCCCTGGTCGCCGGCGCCTTGCTCTTCCGGCTTCTTCCGTTCAACACCTTGGTTGATGTCAGGGCTCTGCTCGTGGATGGCGCTGAGCACACCGCAGCTATGTGCCTCGAACATGTACTCGCTCTTGGTGTAACCGATCCGCTCGATCACCTCGCGCGCGATCTGTTGAACGTCGAGGTAGGCCTTGCTTTTCACTTCGCCGGCAAGCACCACCTGGCCGGTGGTCACGAGCGTTTCACACGCCACTTTGCTGCTCGGATCGAAGGCGAGGAAGTGATCGATGAGGGCATCGCTGATCTGGTCGGCGACCTTGTCGGGATGGCCTTCGCTGACGGACTCGGACGTGAAGAGGTAGG
Organism: Flavobacteriales bacterium UBA3364; assembly: GCA_002360495.1. Lineage (GTDB taxonomy): Bacteria > Bacteroidota > Bacteroidia > Flavobacteriales_F > PHOS-HE28 > PHOS-HE28. Next base: position 26,646 of record DEQO01000077.1, on the reverse strand, counting down.
GCATATGGTTGTTCTGAGGGTTGCAAAGGAAACAGTTCCGGCTGGACCGGCAACCATGGGACCGGACTGTGGAAAACCCACGGGCCGCAGTCGTTCATCGGACCGGTCCGGGCCGTTGTTTTGCGGCATGTATCGCAACCACCCACCCCTCTTCCGCTCCGCCCTCTGTTCATTGGCTTGCATCATCATGTGCGTCGATGTAGCTGATGCACAGTCGTTCAATGTCGGTGACAAACTCGTCGGTTTCAACATCGGGATCGGTGGGAACTACAGTGCAGCGAACACATATTCTGCGCAAACGCCCGCCTTGGGCTTGAGCTATGAGCAAGGGGTTACGGAACTGGGGCCCGGAGTGCTGGGTGTTGGGGCGTATGTCGGCTACAAGAGCCTCTCGTCGGAGACCGGTATCGTCTATGGGAACATCGCCTACACCTACGATTGGACTTGGAACTACCTCATCATCGGAGGACGGGGCATTTGGCACTACAATGACTGGCATGGCAGCGATCAATGGGATACCTATGGTGGCCTGATGCTGGCTTACCGGAGTGTTTCGTTCAAGGACAACACCAATTACCCAGCGGGGGCCGTGCAGTACACCTATTCATCATCGAGCGGGATGAGCTTCACCGGCTTCCTTGGAGCGCGTTACTACTTCAGCGACAACTTCGCCGCCCAAGCTGAATTCGGCTATGGGATCGCGGTGCTGAACCTGGGCTTGACCTACAAGTTCTAGGTCCCAACGGCTTCAACGGACGTTCACGGCAAGCGCTCGTAGACCTTCGCGTAAGCGTTGGAATATCCTTGGTGGAAATACGCGGCCAGTACGTTGTTCAGGTTCTTCGCACCGCAGGAGATCGTGTCTTGCGCGTAGCCGAAAAGGACGATCCGGTCGATGCGCGGGGTTGCGTTCTGTTGGATATGGCCCTGCAGCCATCCCAGGCAGCGGTCACCACCGCCGACGTGTGCATGGAGCGCATCCGGCAGACCGGAGCACCAGACCAGCGGGAAGTAGCCGGTGTTGCACTCGTAGTTGTCCAACAGCGTCACCTCACGTTCCACGGCGAGCAACGACGACGCATGTCCCAGGAGCCAATTGTCCTCGGTGGAAATGGGAAGTACGATCGCTCCGTTGGGCAGCTGGTCCGCAGCTTGGAGCAGTTGGTCCCTCCGTTCGGCGAGCGGTGCCATGGTCTCCGAGATGTGAGTGGAACGTGAGCTGTGCAGCAACAGGATCATCACGACGGGACCCGATGTGATGGCCATCGAATTGGGTTGTGCCGCCATCCATGTGATCAAAAGGACAAGGGCCATCAATTGAAGACGCAAGGTGATATAGCTCGCATAACCCGATGAATCAGGGAGCACGAAATAGAGGACCAGGAGAAGCACCCCGATCGACAACGGGACGTCGCAGTGGCGCGGTTTCCACGGGGCATCGCTCCGTGCACGTCCGACGATCGCAATGCCGAAGCCAGCGATCAGGAGCAGTTTGACCGCATAGGTGAACTTTTCCTCGGACTCCTTCCCGTATAGGACCAGGCTTTGGAGGTCCATGAGCTGGCGCAGGTTCGCGCTGCGGTCGACCATTCCCCACTCCGCGCGTTGCGTCGCATTGAAAAGGAGGAAGAGGACGATGGCAGGGAGTACTGGAAGGATGAAAAGAAGCATGGCCTTGATCCGCGCACCCGGGAGGCGTAGCTCGATGCGTTGACGAAGACCGATGAGAACCGTGCACTCATGCGTTCCGGCGACCAGCAGGAAGAGCACCAGGGCCATGGTATGCGTGTAGAAAAGGAGCAGTGTACAGAACAGGAGCACCAGCGTTCTCCACCAGTCGATGCGTTCCAGCGCCACCCACCATGCGGCCAGAAGCAAGGCCATCCCGAAACCGAGAAGGAAATTGTGGAAACCCAATACCAGCAGGAAGTTGACCGTGAACGGAAGCACCAGGAGCACCAGACCTCCACCGCCCTTTGCGCCGAAGGCCCTTGACAGCGCCAATGCACCAAGTCCGATACCGAGTATGATGATGGCCAGCAGGACGCGCTCGGCGACCAGCGCCGGAAGCACCAGTTGCAATGCACCCAATACCAGATGCCCGACGCGATTCGGCACCATCGCCGGATTGCTGCAATAGACGCCATCGTCGTGACCATCGAACAGCAAACGGGAGGTATGCAAGTGCGTCCACCCGTCCAATGTGGGGAAGCTGGGGGTCCACATCATCCAGACCGCGCTCAAGAAGAGCACAGCGGGAATGCCCCAGAGCATCAGGCGCTGCTGGCCCGTACCTCCCATCAGTTGCCGGACCGTGTCAGTTCCTTGAACACTTCTTCCAAACCGCGTTCGATCTTCTGCAGGCCCAAGACCTGCAAGCCGTTCTCCACGGCGAACTGGAACACGGCCGGGCGCACATCCCGCGCGGCATCATGCGCGAGTATCCAAGCGTGGCCTTGTTTGCGCTGGGCTTGGAGTACACCGGGGATGTTGAGCAACAGGTTCGCATGCACATCGCGATCGAACTCCACCTCCAAGCCTTCGCGTTGTTGGGCACCGCTGCGCAAGGTGCTGGCTTTGTCGTCCGCGACCACTTTGCCGTGATCGATGATGATCACCCGGTCGCAGATGGCTTCCACCTCCTGCATGATGTGCGTGCTCAGCAGCACGGTACGTTCCTTCCCGATCTCCTTGATCAACGCCCGCACTTCGACCAACTGGTTCGGGTCCAATCCACTGGTAGGCTCGTCAAGGATCAATACCTGCGGGTCGTGGATCATCGCTTGCGCCAGACCCACCCGTTGGCGATAGCCCTTGCTCAAGGCGCCGATCCGCTTGTGCTGCTCCGGTCCCAAGCCCACCTTTTCGATCATGGTGCGGACACGCGCAGTACGGTCCTTCAACCCATGCAGGCCGGCTACGAAATCCAGGTACTCCTTTACGTAAAGATCCAGGTAGAGCGGATTGTGTTCGGGCAGGTAGCCCACGTTGCGGCGCACCTTCAGGCTGTCGGTCGCTGTGTCGAACCCGCAGACCGTGGCCTTGCCGGCATTCGGTGGAAGGAAGCAGGTGATGATCTTCATCATCGTACTCTTCCCCGCGCCGTTGGGCCCGAGGAATCCAACAACCTCACCACTGCCCACGCTGAACGAAACATCGTCCAACGCCTTCTGCGTGCCGTAGGTCTTCGTGATGTTGCTGATGGATATCGACATCGGAGCAAAGGTATCCGAGGAGCGGCTGCGCCCAATGCCTCGACCCTTATGGCCATGCCAACGGACGGACATGGTGCTGGACGCAAATGCAAGCACTGTTCTTCAACCGAACAGCCCTTAAGTGACGATAGTCTCCTCCAGTCCCCTGCGAAACAGCCTTCTTCCCGAAATGGCCCCGGTCCATGATCTTGCGCCGTAGCGCACCTTTGCACCCCATGCTCCAGGGCCTCGTCATGCGCTCCACCGGAAGTCGCTACCTCGTTCGGGGTGATGATGGCAAGCTGCACGAATGTGTGGCCAAGGGCAACCTACGCATCAAGGGATGGGGGAGCACGAACCCGCTGGCGGTCGGCGATCGCGTCGATCTCCTGCCGCAGCTCAATGCCGAGGAGGTGGGATCCATCCTGGAATTGCACGACCGGAAGAACTACATCGTGCGCCGCAGCGTGAACCTCTCCCACCACAAGCACGTGATCGCCGCCAACCTGGACCAGGCCATGATCATGGTCACCCTTGCCCGGCCGCGTACCTCGTACGGCTTCATCGACCGGTTCCTGGTGACCGCCGAGGCGTACCAGATACCTGCCATCGTGGTGGTGAACAAGATCGACGATCTGGACGAGGACGAACAGGACCGGATGATCGATCTGGTCGATACCTACCAGCAAGCGGGCTATCGCGTGCTGATGACCGCCGCATTGACAGGCAAGGGCATCAAGGAAGTGAAGGACCTGCTCGTCGGCAAGGTCACGTTGTTGGCCGGTCACAGCGGTGTGGGGAAGAGCACGTTGATCAACGCCATAGACCCGGCATTGGACCTGTGGACCTACGAGGTGAGCGCTTCGAGCGACAAAGGCCAGCACACCACGACCAATGCGGAGATGTATGAACTGCGGATCCAGGGCGGTACGGTGACATCGCCGACCTTCATCATCGATACGCCGGGCATCAAGGGGTTCGGCTTGGTCGATATGCGCACCGAGCACATCGGCGATCAGTTCCCCGAGATGTTCGAACGCAAGGGTGGATGCCGTTTCAACGACTGTTTGCACAAGGACGAGCCGGGCTGCGCCATTCGAACGGCGGTTGAGAGCGGCGAGATCGCGGAGAGCCGTTACAGGAGTTATCTTGACATGCTCAATGGTGTGGACGAGGAAGGTCCCTACCGGTTGGATTGAACCAAGAACGCAATGAACCGAGTGCTCATCGCCGCGATCGGCGTTTCCATTGTGGCGTGCAGCCGCCAGCAGAAGTTGGTGGAAGCAACGCCACTTCCGCCCGAACCGCCGCCGGCCATCGATCATGCGGCATCGTTATCGCACTACGGATATGATGCTGTGCTCTGGCAACACGCTTCCGCGGAAGCGTACCGGCTCCAACAACAAGGCTATGAACTCGCACGCTTGCGACTGACGGAGAACCTCAAGGTCGCGGATAAGCGCCCCCCTGCCGTGATCGTGGACATCGATGAAACGGTCCTGGACAACAGCCCATACCAGGTCGATGCCGCTGCGGACGGTCGCATCTTCGATCAGGCCACCTGGAAGGAATGGACCGATCGTTCAAAGGCAGCCGCGATCCCCGGAGCCGTGGAATTCCTGACGTATGCGCATGGCCTCGGCTGCCACATCTATTACATCACGAACCGCGATATCCGTGAGAAGGCCACAACGCTCAAGAACCTGGATAGCCTGAAATTCCCCGATGCGGACGAAAAGCACCTGTTGTTGATGGAAGGCACCAGCGATAAGACCGAACGACGGGCCCGCGTCGCGAACGACAACCATGTCGTTCTCCTGGTAGGCGATCAACTCCGCGACTTCGATGAGCGGTTCAAGGACCGAACGGTGAACGATGGAAAGAACACCGTGGATCTCATGGCCGATACGCTCGCACGCTACTTCATCCTGCTTCCCAATCCGATGTATGGTACCTACCGCGATGCTGTGCAAGGGAAGGGAACGGATGAAGAGAAGCAGCGCAACATGATCGACTGGTTCCAGCGCAACAGGAATTGAGATGCGGGCCGTTGTTCAGCGGGTCAGTGAAGCGTCCGTGGACATCGGCGGAACGCGACGCGCTCATATCTCCACAGGGATGCTCGTACTGCTCGGTATTGAAGTGGGCGACACGGAGGAGGATCTGGAATGGATCTGCGGGAAGGTCGCCCGGTTGCGCATTTTTCCGGACGCCGAGGGTGTGATGAACGTGGACGTCGCTCAGGCACATGGCGAACTTCTCCTGGTCAGCCAATTCACGTTGCACGCCAGCACGGCAAAGGGCAATCGCCCCAGTTACATGCGCGCCGCACGTCCGGAAGAAGCCGTTCCGCTCTACCTGCGGGCGAAGCAACGGTTCACCGAACTGTTGGGCCGTCCGGTACGCACCGGCGAGTTCGGTGCCGATATGCAAGTGGCCTTGGTCAACAATGGTCCGGTGACGGTGATCATCGACAGCAAACTGCGCGAATGATGGATGACATGGAACCGCTCGGGATCCTTCAAAAGAACGTGGACCAGTGGATCAAGACCACCGGCGTTCGCTACTTCGATCCCATGACCAACATGGCCTTGCTCGCCGAGGAAGTAGGGGAGGTGGCGCGCATCATGGCCCGGCGTTACGGGGAACAAAGCGAGAAGGAAAGTGACAGGGCGAAGGACCTTGGTGAGGAACTTTCGGATGTGCTCTTCGTTGTCCTGTGCCTCGCGAACCAGACGGGAACTGATCTGCAAGCCGCCTGGGATTCAGCAATGGCCAAGCGAACGGCGCGCGACGCCGAACGGCACTGGAACAATCCCAAACTCGGCTGAGGCGTGCATCCCCGGCGTGGTACGTCCTTTGCTGGGCGACCGGTCCATTTGCACGAGTACCACTACTTTGCGCACCAACATCGAGCGTCCAATGGCCCATTTCCGTTCAGCATCGTTCCTTTTCGCACTTGTCCTTTCGAGCGTCGCCCTTAATGCCCAAGGTGACAGGACGCGTATTCGGGTGCGCATGGGCATGGAGGGTGAAGGCGATGCCCGGCTGGCCCCGATCGGCTTGGTGAAGACCGCGGCCAACAGCCTCTTGATGCAACGCCAGGAGGTGGAAGTGGACGGTGTGGTCAAAGGCCGATTGGACCTGTACGACCGTGCCAAGCTCGGCTTCCTCCGCACCCAACCACCCGTCGAGAAGCTCACGAACGGCCGTAAGGTGGTCCCGGATCGGGTGATCGTTTTCGCAGGTCGCACGTTGATGCTGGCCCGTGATCATGGGGCGGATGCTACAAGCCTGTACTACCAGGTGCTTGAACCGAACATCACCAAGATGCCACCTCCACACGAGGTACTATGCTCGTGGCCTGTTGCACTTCCATCGGCTACGCACGCGGAACCGGCATCCTTCAACTACCATTATTCCCCGGACAGTTCGTTGTTGTTGCTGCGCAGCCCTATGGTGCCGATGCATGGCGGATACAAGGCCATGCTGGGGCTGGTCGGCAAGGACATGCAGGTGCGTTGGCAGCAGGCGGTGACGGGAGGCGAGAAGTCCATCCGGTCGATGGTGCTCGATGCTGAATTGGATACCTCGGGAACAGCCTACGTGCTGGTGAGCGATCGGTCTGCGCGCGCCGAAGTGGCGGATGGAAAGCCGACCGTTTCCATCACCCTGCATCGGATCGGGAAGGATAGCGCTTCGGTGGTGGCCGTCCCCTTGTCCCGCGAGCAGTTCTTGACGCACGCCATCCTTGGCCAGCTTCCCGATGGTCGTATCGCTTTGTGCGGTGTGTACGCGAAGATCGAAGCGGATAAGGTCCATACGGAAGGCGACATGATCGCCATGATCGCACCGGACGGCACCATCGGCGAACCCATGCTGATACCCCATCCGGAAGAAGGGGGATTGAACGCCGAAGGCGAGCCACAGCCGGTGCAGGGCCAGAAGTTCACGGAAAAGGACACCGAACGCTGGATGACCGGGATACGGATGATCGATGTGATGCCCCGCAAGGACGGCGGCTTCTTCCTGGTGAAGGAGCTCTACTTCATGGAGACCTACTTCGACCTGAAGGACAAACGCACCATGGACCGTTACATCCACGGCCCGGTGCAGGCCACTGCGGTCGATAAGAGCGGAAGCGTTCAATGGAACAGCCTGTTCCGTCGCTGGTACCAAAGTGGTTCACCCAACTTGGGCGATGTCCTGTGTGGATCGTTCAGCGATGAGCTTTTCTTGTTCCTCATGGATTCCGAGCAGATGGCCGGATTGCGGAAGACGGGTGGCAAGATGACCGTTGGCATGATGGAAGACCCGTACAGTGCGCACATCGCCTTCGATGCGAAGGGGGTGAGCAAGGTGAAGCCCGTGTTGAAGAGCACCGGTGAGACCGGCTATATCTGCGGACAGCAGTTGTTCCGCGTGGGACCTACGGAGTATTACACGTTCGGGTCCGAGAAGCCCGATGGTGGACGCTATCTCCCAGTACGTATCGATCTGTCCACCGATACGAAGTAGCGTAGTGCTAGAGGTCGGCGAGCACACCGTGGAGCACGCGTTGCGTTGCCCCGGTGCGTTCAAGCACATAGTGTGAAGCTGCCTCGGAAGCGGTCCTCAGCGCATCGGGATCGTTCAAGAACCGCTGTAACAAGGCCCCGAGTTCTTCTTCGTTCTTCACGCTGAAGCCCGCACCCGCGTCGATCAAGCCCCGTGCCTCGGCGAAGCGCTGGTAGTTGGGTCCGAAGATGACCGGCTTGCCCCATGCCGCGGCTTCCAACGTGTTGTGGATGCCACTGCCGAACCCACCGCCAACGTATGTGACGTCACCATACTTGTAAAGACGGGAAAGCAATCCCATGCGGTCCACGAGCAACGTGTGTGCGGGCATTTGCGATGGGCTCCATGCACTCCAGCGGATCGTTGCTGGAGGGAAGTCGCGGGTGATCCGTTCGTTCTGTGTCGCGGACGATTCGTGCGGTGCGACGATGACGGAGAGCCTGTTCTTCAAGCCCACGAACGCCGCCGCCAGCGTCCGATCATCCTCGGGCCATGTGCTGCCGCAGACCATCACAGGACCGTTGCTCATTTCCTTGAAGGTGCGGGCGATCGGCACTTCCTCATCCGCATTGACGATCGCAAGGACCCGGTCGAAGCGCGTATCGCCACTGACGATCACGTTGTGAACGCCGATCGTTCCCAAAAGGTCGCGCGAAGCATCGTCCTGCACGAAAAGTCGTGCGAAGCATGAGAGCATCGTCCGGTGCGCAGCGCCGTACCAGCGGAAGAAAGGCTGCGACGGACGGAAGATGGCGCTTACCAGGAAAGTAGGCACTCCGGTCCGCTTCAGCGCGGCAAGGTGCTCGAACCAGAATTCGTATTTGATGAAAATGACGGCCTTCGGACGCACGAGCTTGAGCAGGCGATCAGCGTTCGCGGCTGAATCGGGTGGCAGGTACTCCACGTGCGTCGCCATCGGGAAATTCTTCCGCGCCTCGTAACCGCTCGGGCTGAAGAAGGTGAGCAACACCGGTAGCTCCGGTCTTTCCTTCTTGATCGCCTCGAGCACCGGTCGGCCTTGTTCGAATTCACCCACACTGGCGCAGTGCATCCACAGGCATCCCTGCAACGCCGCCGACTTCGCTTCCAAGCGCGTCCATGAACCTTTCCGCCCCTCCACCCATAGCCGAGCCTTGGGCACGAACGCCGCGGCAAGCCGGATGCCGAGGTGGTAGAGGATGGTCCCCAGGCCGATGAGCCGCACCATCAGTAGTAATGGAATGCGGTATCCACTTTCTTGTAGATGGGCAGGGTCCATCCGGCGCGAATCCCAGTGAGAAGATCGAACCGGTTGGCCTTGTTGTACTGTTCCGTATCGAAATTGTACGGGTGCAGGGCCTGTGTGGCCCCGGCCATGAATTCCAGGCCGATGTGGAAGTTCACGCGCCCCCGGTCGGCAAAGTGCTGGTACCCGAGATACGCTAGCGCTGCAGGCCCTGCAGCTAGCCGGTCGTAGCCTTCCAGGTATTCATCCTCCAACTGCGGCACCACGTTCTTCTGTGTCTGCACCCGCACCTTGTGACGCATGTATCCACCCCCGAATTTCAGCACGAGGCCGGAGTTCGGATTGGGTCCGATGATCGGGAAGATCCGGCCTGCCGTTGCGAAGACCGTCCATCCACGCTCATAGAGGAAGACGTCCGCCTGGGCTCCATCGGCATCCACGATCTGTCCGGCGCTGTTGATCACATTCCGAAGGATACCCGGCTCCGATACGTTGTTCCCGAAGATGAAACTGCCTTCGGCGCCAAGGAAGTAGTTGTTCCTGAACTTTCGGAACGCACCCAAACCCACATTGCTGTTGGTGCCGAAGCGTTCGGCCATATCGCCGCCGGGGAACTGTTGCGCATAGCTGGCCTGAACGGCAACGAGCGCTATCGTGGAATCCCGGATGTTCTGGGCGTGGACGAGCACCCCAAAGGCCAGGAGAGGAGCAAGGAGGAAGTGTCGCAGGGCGATCATTTGAGCGACGAAGGTAACGGCCGGTCAACGGCCGATCCCCAACGGAATTGCCCAAAGGCCGAACGGTCAAGCGGTTACCGGCGAAGAGGGTTGCTATCTTCGCCCACCCTTTTCGGAAAGGGCAAGACCCACCTGATGAAACCCATCCAAATGGTCGACCTCGTCGGCCAATACCAGAAGATCAAGCCCGAAGTGGATGCCGCGCTCCAACGCGTGCTCGACAGCACCGCCTTCATCAATGGGCCGGAGGTGAAGGAGTTCGAGAAGGAACTGGGCGCCTACCTGGGGGTGAAGCATGTCATCGGCTGTGCGAACGGCACGGACGCCCTGCAGATCGCGATGATGGCCTTGGGCTTGAAGCCGGGTGACGAAGTGATCACCGCTTCGTTCACGTTCGTTGCCACGGTGGAGGTCGTGGCCTTGCTCGGGGTCGTCCCGGTCTTCGCCGATGTGCTGCCGGGTACCTTCAACCTGGACCCGGCCGATATCGCACGGAAGATCACGCCGAAGACCAGGGCGATCGTTCCCGTACACCTCTTCGGTCAAACGGCGGACATGGAGGCGATCATGAGGATCGCCGAAGAGCACGGACTCCATGTGATCGAGGACAATGCACAGGCGATCGGCGCCGATTACACCTTCGCGGACGGTACCAAGAAGAAGAGCGGGGCCATCGGCCACATCGCTTCCACGAGTTTCTTTCCCAGCAAGAACCTGGGTGGTTACGGAGATGGTGGCGCCTTGTTCACCAACGACGATGCGCTCGCGAAGAAACTGCGCCGTGTGTGCAACCACGGAAGCGACGTCCGCTACTTCCACGAGGTGGTCGGGGTCAATAGTCGGCTGGATTCCATGCAGGCCGCCATCCTCAGGGTCAAACTGGAACATCTGGACACCTATTCCGCGGCGCGCAATGCCGCAGCGGCCTTCTACGACAAGGCCTTTGCTGGTCTGGAGAACATCATCGTCCCACAGCGAAGCGCCAGCAGTACCCACGTCTTCCACCAGTACACGTTACGGGTGACAGGAGGGCATCGCGACGGGCTCAAACAACATCTTGAGGCCCACGGTGTACCCGCCATGATCTATTATCCTGTATCCTGCCACCAGCAGAATGCGTACAAGAGCGTTCGTTTTCCGGAGGGATCACTTCCGGTCACCGAACAACTCATCTGCGAAGTGCTCTCCCTCCCCATGAGCACCGAGCTCGACAACGAACAACTCACGCACATCACCAACACGGTGAAGGGCTACTTCAACCAATAGATCCGTAAAGGCCGGGAATTTCCGGCCCAGACCATCCCGCCAACCATGAACATCGCAGTAGTAGGAACAGGATACGTCGGCCTCGTCACCGGAACATGCTTTGCAGAGACCGGGAACCACGTTGTTTGCGTGGACATCAATGCCGAGAAGGTGCAGATGATGAAGGATGGGAAGGTGCCCATCTACGAACCGCATCTGGATGTGCTGTTCGAGCGCAACATCCGCCAGGGACGGTTGAGCTTCACCACCGACCTTGCAGAGGCGTTGGAGAAGGCCCAGATCGTTTTCCTGGCCTTGCCGACACCACCGGGTGAAGATGGAAGTGCCGACCTCAGTTACGTGCTGAAGGCTGCAGGTGATATCGGTAGGTTGATGAAGGACTATAAGGTCCTCGTTGACAAGAGCACCGTGCCGGTCGGTACGGCCGAAAAGGTGCATGCCGAGGTGGCCAAGTACGCCAAGGTGGAGTTCGATGTGGTGAGCAACCCCGAATTCCTGCGAGAAGGGTTCGCCGTGGACGATTTCCTGAAGCCCGACCGCGTGGTCGTGGGCACCAGCAGTGACCGTGCACGCAAGTTGATGGAGGACCTGTACAAGCCTTTCGTGCGCCAGGGCAACCCGATCATCTTCATGGATGAGCGCAGTGCCGAGCTCACGAAGTACGCGGCCAATGCCTTCCTCGCGGCCAAGATCACCTTCATGAACGAGATCGCGAACTTCTGCGAGGCCGTGGGTGCCGACGTGGACAAGGTGCGGATCGGCATGGGAACGGACACGCGCATCGGGAAGCGCTTCCTGTTCCCGGGCATCGGTTACGGGGGCAGCTGCTTCCCGAAGGACGTGCAAGCCCTGGCCAAGAGCGGCAAGGAGGCGGGCTATGACTTCCAGATCATCGAAAGCGTGATGGAAGTGAACGAGAAGCAGAAGACCGCGTTGATGCCGAAGATCGAGGCCTACTACGGCGGCAATTTGAAAGGCAGGCACTTCGCCATGTGGGGCTTGTCGTTCAAGCCGGATACGGATGACATCCGCGAGGCGCCCGCTTTGTACATGATCGATGCATTGGTTGCCGCCGGTGCAACGGTAACGGCGTTCGATCCCGAGGGAGCAGGCAACGTGAAGAAGCTGATCGGCGGCAAGATCCACTACGCGACGGATGAATATGAGGCCTTGAAGGGCGCCGATTCATTGATCATCTGCACCGAGTGGTCCCTTTTCCGTACGCCGGATTTCGACCGCTTGGAGAAGAGCCTGAAGGAGCGCACCGTGTTCGACGGCCGCAACCTGTACGAGTTGGACGAGATGAAAGCGAAAGGCTTCCACTACGTGAGCATCGGCCGCAACGTCGTCACCGCCGCGCACAGCCCCAAGCACAGCCACAAAGCCACCGCGAACGCCTGATCAAATGGCCAAGAAGTTTTCCAAGAAGGCACCAGTTGCGTCGACCCCAAGGGTCGACTTACCGGCCAAGTCGGCAAAACCGAAGGGGTCCGCCAAAACCAAGGATCGCGTCCTGATAACCGGTGCGGCCGGATTCTTGGGTTCGCACTTGTGCGATCGGTTCCTGAAGGAAGGCTACCACGTGATCGGGATGGACAACCTGATCACAGGCAGCCTGAAGAACATCGAACACCTCTTCCATCGGGAGGATTTCGAGTTCTACCACCATGACGTGTCCAAGTTCGTGCATGTTCCGGGCGAGTTGAAGTACATCCTGCACTTCGCGTCCCCGGCTTCGCCGATAGACTACGAGAAGATCCCCATCCAGACCTTGAAGGTGGGCTCCCTGGGCACGCACAACTTGCTCGGCCTCGCCCGGGTGAAGAAGGCGCGCATCCTGGTGGCCAGCACCAGCGAGGTGTACGGTGACCCGAAAGTCCACCCGCAGAACGAGAGTTACTGGGGCCATGTGAACCCGGTGGGCAAGCGCAGTATGTACGATGAGGCCAAGCGCTTCCAGGAGGCGATAACGATGGCCTATCACCACTATCACGGCCTGGAGACGCGCATGGTGCGCATCTTCAACACCTATGGGCCACGCATGCGCTTGAACGACGGCCGCGTCGTACCCGCTTTCATGGGCCAAGCCCTGCGTGGTGAGGACCTCACCATCTTCGGGAAGGGTGATCAAACGCGCAGCTTCTGTTACGTGGACGACCTGATCGAGGGCATCTACCGCCTCCTGCTGAGCAACTACGCCGGACCGGTGAACGTGGGCAACCCGAAAGAGATCACCATCAAGCAATTCGCCGAGGAGATACTCAAGCTCACGGGCACCAAGCAAAAGCTCATTTACAAGCCGCTGCCCAGCGATGACCCGATGCAACGTCAGCCGGACATCACCTTGGCGAAGAAGCTGCTGAAGTGGGAGCCGAAGGTGGATCGGGCCGAAGGCATGCGCCGTACCTACGCGTACTTCAAAGGGCTCACGAAGAAGGAGCTCAATGAGAAGGAGCACTTCAGTTTCGAGAAGTACGCGCGCAAGTGATCACCGGGGAGCCGACACCGATCCGGGTGGCCGGTGTTCCCGAGCATTTCAATCTGCCCTGGCTGCTGGCCTTGGAGCGCCGCGCCTTCGTCCGTGCAGGCATCGAAGTGAAATGGCGGACCGTGCCGGAGGGAACGGGCGCCATGTGCAAACTGCTTCGCAGCGGTGAGGTGGACATGGCCTTGTTGGTTTCCGAGGGCGCGGTGCGCGACATCCTCAATGGGAACCCCAGCCGCATTGTTTCCTCGTATGTGGACAGCCCGCTCACGTGGGGTGTCCATGTGGGGGCGCACACACCGATCACCACCCCGGATCAGCTCAAGGGCATCCCGTTCGCCATCAGCCGCCCCAACAGCGGCAGCCACCTGGCCGCGGTAACCTACGCCCGGAGGCAGGGCTGGTCGCTGGAGGAGAAGGACCTGGAGGTCGTGAACGACCTGAACGGTGCGTTGGTGCGGTTGCGCGAGCCTGGGCCAGCGGCATTCCTGTGGGAGAAGTACACGACCAAGCCCCATGTGGATGCAGGGCACCTCCGCCGGATCGACGAACACCATGCTCCCTGGCCCTCGTTCCTGATGGTGGCCACCACGGCCCTGCTTGCTGCACATCCACGCGAAGTGGAGCGCCTGCTGAAGGTGATCCGCGACCAGGCTTCGGGGTTGATGACCAAAAAGACTGCACCGGACATCATCGCCCACCGTTATTCGATGCCTCTGGAAGATGCGCGCGCCTGGTTCATGGGCGTGCGTTGGAACACCGGGACACCGGTGGAGGAGGCGCCGCTACGCAGCATCGTTTCGTCCTTGGAGGCAGCTGGCTTCGACCACATGCCCGCACCGGGTGTGCCTCTTGCGCCCCTCCTCCTCTGGCAGCCGGGGGGGTAGGCGACGAGATCCCTTCCGCTTCGGTACCTTCGCGGCCCCATCGTCCGGTCGTGACCATGTCCTTCAAAGCGCACCCCACCGCCGTCATCGACGAAGGCTGCACCATCGGTGAAGGAACACGGATCTGGCATTTCAGCCACATCATGACCGGGTGTAGCATCGGGCCGGAGTGCAACATCGGCCAGAACGTGGTCATCAGCCCGGACGTGAAACTCGGTCGCAACGTGAAAGTGCAGAACAACGTGAGCATCTACACCGGGGTGGAATGCGAGGATGATGTCTTCCTCGGCCCGTCGATGGTATTCACGAACGTGATCAATCCGCGGAGCGCCGTGAACCGCAGGGGGGAGTACCTTCGCACGCTTGTGAAACAGGGTGCTTCCATAGGGGCCAACGCCACCATTGTGTGCGGGCACGACATCGGTCGTTACGCCTTCATCGGTGCAGGCGCCGTCGTGACGCGCGAGGTGCCGGACCACGCGTTGGTCGTGGGGAACCCTGCTCGCCAGACCGGCTGGATGAGCGAATACGGCCACAAGCTGGAATTCGACCCTGACGGACGGGCGGTTTGTCCGGAGAGCGGCCAACGCTACAAACTGGAGAAAGGGAGAGTGTCACGCACTGATAACGGTCCGGACGCAGCATGAGTGGGAAGGACAAGATCCGGTTCGCCGTGGTGGGCTGCGGCCACATCGGTAAACGCCATGCGGAGATGATCTCACGTCATCCGGAGTCGGAGCTGGTGGCCGTTTGTGATGTCCGCTCTCGGGAAGAGGCCGGTGCCACGGCGTTCGATGTTCCGTATTTCCAGGACATGCGCACCATGCTCGTGGAAGTGCCCGGTATAGATGTCGTGAACGTATGCACCCCGAACGGCCTCCATGCCGAGCAATGCGTGATGGCGTTGGAGAACCGCAAGCACGTCGTCTGTGAGAAGCCGTTGGCCCTGAGCAAGGCCGCCTGCGAAGCGGTCATCTACAAGGCGCTTCAAATGCATCGCACCGTGTTCGGCGTGATGCAGAACCGGTACAGCCCACCCAGCCAGTGGATCAAAAGCGTCGTTGATGGGGGCTTGTTGGGCGATATCCACCTGGTGCAACTGAACTGCTACTGGAACCGGGATGAGCGCTACTACAAGCAAGGGGGATGGAAAGGAACGGCAGCGTTGGACGGCGGTACGCTCTTCACGCAGTTCAGCCACTTCATCGACATCATGTACTGGTTGTTCGGCGATATCACCGACATCCAAGGCAAGTTCGCGGACTTTGCGCACAAGGACCTCACGGCCTTTGAGGACAGCGGCTTGGTCACCTTCCGGTTCCTCGATGGAGGAATGGGATCGATCAACTACAGCACGGCTGTTTGGGACAAGAACCTGGAGAGCAGCATGACCATCATCGGCTCCAAGGGCAGCGTGAAGATCGGAGGGCAGTACATGGACAAGGTGGAGTACTGCCATGTGAAGGACTACACCATGCCGGAGCTGGCCCCGACCAATCCGGCGAACGACTACGGCGCCTATAAGGGCAGCGCCAACAACCACGGGTTCATCATCGAGAACGTGGTGGACACCTTGAAGGGCCGGAATACCATGACAACGAACGCGCTCGAGGGCCTCAAGGTCGTCGAGATCATCGAGCGCATTTACAAGGAACGGGATGAGCAACTTGTATGACCGCCTGCTGAAGAAGGAGGCGAAGCTGGCCGTTATCGGCCTTGGATATGTGGGCCTGCCGATCGCATTGGCCTTTGCACGGAAGATCAAGGTGGTGGGCTTCGACATCAACCAGAAACGCGTCGACATGATGCGCCGGGGTGAGGACCCGAGCAACGAATTGGAGGCAAGGGATTTCGAAGGTTGTGATATCCATTTCAGTGCGGACCTCAACGACCTGAAGGACGTCGAGTTCTTCATCGTAGCGGTGCCCACCCCGATCGACAGCCAGAACATCCCCGATCTGACGCCCTTGCTCGGTGCCACGCGTACCGTGGGCCAGGTCCTGAAGAAGAACGATTTCGTGGTGTATGAAAGCACGGTCTATCCCGGCTGCACCGAAGAGGATTGCGTGCCGCTGTTGGAGCGATTGAGCAACCTGAAGTTCATCGAGGACTTCAAGGTGGGTTACTCACCGGAGCGTATCAATCCGGGTGACAAGGAGCACACGTTGGAGAGCATCATCAAGGTGAGCAGCGGTTGTGACCCGGAAAGTGCGGAGATCATCGCCAAGGTGTACGAGTTGGTGGTCAAGGCTGGTGTACACCGTGCCGCCAGCATCAAGGTGGCCGAGGCTGCCAAGATCATCGAGAATACGCAGCGCGATGTGAACATCGCACTGATCAACGAGCTCTCGATCATCTTCAACCGCATGGGCATCAACACCTACGATGTGCTGGAGGCGGCAGGCACCAAGTGGAACTTCCTCAAGTTCCAGCCAGGCCTCGTGGGCGGCCACTGCATCGGCGTGGATCCCTACTACCTCGTGTACAAAGCGAAGGAACTCGGGTACCACGCGCAGATCATCGACGCGGGCCGTTTCGTGAACGACAGCATGGGTGGCTACACGGCCAAGCAGACGGTGAAGAAGATCATCTCCGCAGGGACCAATCCGGCTGATGCGCGCGTGCTGGTGATGGGCGCCACCTTCAAGGAGAACGTCACCGACATCCGCAACAGCAAGGTCTCCGATGTGGTGAAGGAACTGCAGAGCTTCAGCGTGCATGTGGACGTTACGGACCCGCACGCAGACGCCGCCGAGGTGGAGCACGAGTACGGCTACAAGCTCGCCGCCGAGATGAAAGGTCCATACGATGCGATCATCGTCGCCGTGAACCACACCGAGTACGCGAACAAGGATGAGGCCTGGTTCAATAGCATGTTGAAACCGAAGGGCGTGCTCGTGGACCTGAAGGGCGTCTTCCGGAAGAAGATCGGGAAATTGAACTACTGGAGTTTGTGAGCGCTCAGCGGAACATCCTCATCACCGGCGGCGCCGGATTCATCGGCAGCCATGTCGTGCGGCGCTTTGTCACGAAGTATCCGAACTACCGCATCATCAACCTCGATGCCCTCACCTACGCGGGCAACCTGGAGAACCTGCGCGATGTGGAGAAGGCGTCGAACTACGTGTTCGTGAAGGCCGATATCTGCGACGCGGAAGCGCTCACCAAGGTGTTCAAGGGGTATGCGCTGGATGGTGTGGTCCATCTCGCCGCCGAAAGCCATGTGGACCGCAGCATCACCGATCCGCTCTCGTTCGTGCGCACCAACGTCTTCGGCACCGTGACCCTGCTGAATGCCGCGCGCGAAGCGTGGAAGGGCAGCATGGAAGGCAAGCGCTTCTATCACGTGAGCACCGATGAAGTGTACGGATCGCTCCACGACGACGGCCTCTTCCTGGAGACCACGCCCTACGATCCGCAGAGCCCCTACAGTGCCAGCAAGGCGGCGAGCGATCACTTCGTGCGTGCTTATGGCAACACCTACAAGTTGCCCTTCGTGCTGAGCAATTGCAGCAACAATTACGGCAGTCATCATTTCCCCGAGAAGTTGATCCCGCTCATGATCAACAACATCCGCAACAACAAGCCGCTGCCGGTCTATGGCAAGGGCGAGAATGTGCGTGATTGGTTATGGGTGGAGGACCACGCCTCGGCCATCGATACCATCTTCCACACCGGCAGGAACGGCGAGACGTACAACATCGGCGGTCACAACGAGTGGAAGAACATCGACCTCGTGCATCTGCTCTGCGGCATCATGGACCGCAAGCTGGGTCGTGCCGAAGGGGAGAGCGCGAAGCTCATCACGTACGTCACCGACCGGGCAGGGCACGACCTGCGCTACGCTATCGATGCTGGAAAGATCGAACGCGAATTGGGCTGGAAACCGAGCATCACCTTCGAGGTGGGCCTGGAACGCACCGTGGATTGGTACATCGCGAACACCGAGTGGCTGGACCATGTGACGAGCGGCGCCTACCTCCATTACTACGAGGCACAATACGCCCGGTGATGAGCCTCTTGGGGAACCTGTTCGGAAAGCGCGAAGCAGAGCTGGCTCCCGCCGATCTCTCGGTGCTCGGTGCCGATGTGCATTCACACTTCATCCCTGGGATCGACGATGGCGCGCAGAGCATGGACCAGAGCATGGAGCTGCTCACGGCAATGGCCGAGTTGGGCTACCGCAAGGTGGTCACCACGCCGCACAACATGGCCGACGGCTACAAGAACACGCCTGAGATCATCCTCGGTGGTCTGGAGCGTGTGCGTGAGGAGGTCCGGCGAAGGAACATCCCCATCGAAGTGGATGCCGCTGCCGAATACTACCTGGACCACGAGCTGGAAGGCAAGGTGACGGACCGGAAGGTGCTCACGTTCGCCAGGGACATGGTCCTGTTCGAGCTTCCCTTCATCAGCGAACCCAACATGCTGTTGCAGGTGGTCTTCCAGATGCAGACCATGGGCTACAGGCCGGTGCTGGCCCATCCCGAGCGCTACGCGTTCTGGTACAACGACTTTTCCAAGTACGAGCGCTTGAAGGAACGTGGCGTGCTTTTCCAGCTGAACATGATCGCACTTTCAGGTGCTTACGGTCCGCAGGCCAAGCAGATCGCCGAGAAGCTGATCGACGTCGGGCACTACGAACTGGTCGGCAGCGATTGCCACAGCATGAACCATGTGCAGGCCATCAAGAACACCTTGGCGCGGCCTTACTTGCACAAGTTGATCGCGAGCGGAAAGCTGCTCAATAGCACGCTGTGATCAGCGCGCAACAGCGATGCGCTGGCTGCGCGACGTGCGCCCGCGATCCGTCACGCTGGCCAGATAGATCCCCTCGCTGAGGCCATCCAGGCCGAACGTCGTCCGCTCTGCGGTCAGTGGGCGTTCCAGTACGGCACGACCAGAGGCATCCGTGATAACGAGCAATTCGCCGTTGACGGGTGTATCGATCGACACGGTCAATGAACGTCCATCGCACCACACGCTCCGATCGGCGGATCCACGCTCCGCGATGCTTGCACCATCGTACGTGATGCTGACATCGTCCAGCAGCAGGATGAACTGGAACTCCTCGCTGAAATAGTGGAAGGCGAAGTAGCGCACTTCATCATCGTCCGGTGTATACTCCACCACGGCCTGCTCATACACCGGGTTCTCGATGTTGGTGTTCGACCATAGGGTTTCCGTCATGGCCAGTGCGGTAGGCGCCGGGCCGGCGTGCAAGGCCAGTCGTTCGGTGCTCGGGAAGAGCGGGGCCACGGAATACCAGAACGAGATCGTGTAGGTGGTCCCACCTTGCAATTGCATGCCGGGCGTGTACAGCCAATCGTTGTTCATCTCGCTACCATGGCTGAACATGTGGGCCGCCGTACTGTCCGTGCGTGCATTCGTCTGGGAGACGGTGTTCTTGATGATCTGCCAGCTCTGGTTCCCCAGAGGGACAGTGTTCAGGTCCTCCCAATTCCATCCGTCGGGGAACAAGGGGGCGAGATTCCCGACTTGTCCTTCGAAACCCGTGGAATACGGTGGGATGACCTGCGCGGAAACGAAGGGCGCTGTGGCCAGTGCGAGTAGTAGGAAAGGTGTTCTCATGGTGTGTCGTGACGGTGGAGCATGTCGCAGGGGATCATCGGAGGGCGTGGATCCTACGAAGGAACCACCGCGATCTATGCCGTCGCCGTCTCCAGTTCCTTGCTTACTTTCTTGAACAAGCCCTGCAGCACATTCCCGGGTCCTACTTCGATCACCTTGGTGGCGCCATCGACCAGCATGTTCTGCATGGTCTGTGTCCAGCGCACGGGTGCTGTGAGCTGTGCGATCAGGTTGGCTTTGATCCGCGCTGGATCGGTGTGGGGACGGGCATCCACGTTCTGGTAGACCGGGCAGCGCGGATCCACGATGGGCGTGTAGGCGATCGCCGTTTGCAGCTCGACCCGGGCGGGTTCCATCAACGGGCTGTGGAAGGCACCACCGACCTGCAGTAGAAGCGCACGTTTCGCCCCCGCCGCTTTCAACGCTTCACAAGCTGCGTTCACGCCTTCAATGCTGCCGCTGATCACGAGCTGGCCCGGGCAGTTGTAGTTCGCCGGAACCACGATACCTGGAATGGTCCTGCAGATCTCTTCCACCTTGCCATCCTCCAGACCCAGGATCGCGGCCATGGTACTCGGTTGCAACTCGCAGGCCTTCTGCATGGCATTGGCACGCGCGGAAACCAGTTTCAAGCCATCGCTGAACTCCATCGCCCCCGCAGCCACCAACGCGCTGAACTCGCCCAGGGAATGTCCGGCCACCATCGCTGGTTTGAACGCATCGCCCAGCACCTTCGCCTTCACCACGCTGTGCAGGAAGATCGCGGGCTGCGTCACCTTGGTCTGCTTCAGGTCCTCCTCGGTTCCCTTGAACATCACGTCCGTAAGGTTGAAGCCCAGGATGTCGTTGGCGTGCTCGAACCAGATGCGGGCATTGCTGTCGGCATCGTACAGGTCCTTGCCCATGCCTGGGAATTGGCTGCCTTGTCCGGGGAATACGTAAGCGTTCATGGTGCAGGGTTGATCGGTCGAAAATACAAGACCCGGACCGTCGACCAACGATCCGGGCCATGTTTAGGGATGTTCGATCAATCGCGGCGGCCGCCGAACAGGCGCAGCAGCATCAGGAAGAGGTTGATGAAGTCCAGGTAAAGGGTCAGGGCACCCATCAGGGCCATCTTTTGTGCGGTCTCGGTGCCGGTGGGGACTTCTTCGCCCATGCGCTTCAGTTTCTGCACATCGTACGCGGTAAGGCCGGTGAAGACCACCACCCCGGAGATGCTCACGATATAGCCCATCGTGTCGCTCTTCAAGAAGATGTTCACCAGTGAGGCGATCACGATGCCGACAAGGCCGATCATGAGGATGCTGCCCAACTTGGTCAGGTCCGTCCTGGTGGTGTAGCCCGCCACCGCCATCACGCCGAACACCGCCGCAGAGATGAAGAACACATTGGCGATGGAGGTCATCGAGTAGATCAGGAAGATGTAGCTCAGACTGATGCCCATGATGGTGGAGAACAGCAGGAAGGTCACAAGCAGCACGGTCGAACTCATCTTGTTCACCAGACCGCCCATGGCGAAGACCAGGCCGAGCGGAGCGAACATCACCACCCATCCGAGGATGGTATTGCTGCCGGTCTCGAAGTTGATCAGGTATTGCAACTTGGTCATATCGTTCCCGAACCACCAGGCCATGATGCCACTGATCACAAGGGCCACGGTCATGTAGCTGAAGACATTGGCCAGGAAGGTGCGCACGCTGGACTCGTCGCCTGCGCCGATGTACGGTGGGTTCTGCGGGAAGGTGTTCTGCTCCATGGATATGGGGTTCTGGCTACGAATATCGGACACAACCTCGGAATAGGGGACCTGAACGCTGATGACGCGGATCGGTATGATGAACGCTGATACGATCCAGTGCGATCTAGGCTGAAAGACGATCAAGGTCTACATCCCCTTGATCCTCACCAGCATTATCCGCGCCCATCTGCGCTTTTCAGCGCCATCAGCGTTCCATTCCCTAGTGCAGCCGTGCGCTGATCAGCTTGATGAACTCCTCGCGGGTCCGCTGGTCGCTCAGAAAGATGCCGGTGAAGGCCGATGTCGTGGTGACCGAGTTCTGTTTTTGGACACCCCGCATTCGCATGCAAAGGTGATCGCACTCCATCACCACGGCTACGCCCAAGGGGCGCAGCGTGTCGTGGATGCAATCGCGGATCTCGTTGGTGAGTCGTTCCTGCACTTGGAGGCGTCGCGCAAAGGCATCCACAACGCGGGGGATCTTGCTCAGTCCCGTGATCCGGCCGTTCGGGATGTAGGCCACGTGCGCCTTGCCGAAGAAGGGCAGCATGTGATGCTCGCACATGCTGTACACCTCGATATCCTTCACCAGCACCATCTGGCTGTAATCCTCTTTGAAGAGCGCGCTCCTCAGGATCGCAGCGGGGTCGGTGTCATAACCATGTGTGAGGTACTGCAGGGCTTTCGCTACGCGTTCCGGTGTCTTCTGCAATCCTTCGCGTTGCGGGTCTTCACCGATGGCTTTCAGGATATCGCCATAGTGGTCGCCGATGCGCTTCACCAGTTTCTGATCGTACTGGTCGATGCGTTCGTAGCCTTCGCCGTCCGGGTTGCGCTCGATGCCCTTGGCACCACCGGCGCTCCGGGCCGACAACCCGGCCGAAGAGCCGGGGCCCGGAGCCTCACCACGTTCCTTGGACCCTTTTCTAGCCGCCATAGTATTCCACGTGGTTGTTCTCGGTCTCCTGCAATTTCACGCAGAACAACCGGCCCCCCGATTCGTTCACCGGTGCTTCCAATTGTTCCCAGATGGCGATGGCCAGGTTCTCGGTGCTGCTCCATCGGCCGCGCATGAAGGCCACATCCAGATCGATGTTCTTGTGGTCCAGCAGATCCACCACGCGCTCTTTGATGATCTTGCCGAGGAACGAGAGGTCGATGACGAAACCGGTCTCAGCGCTCGGCTCACCTTTTACGGTCACCCAGAGGTCGTAATTGTGGCCATGCCAGTTGGGGTTGGCGCATTTGCCGAAGGTGGCGAGGTTCTTCTCCAAACTCCAATCCGGACGACTGAGCTTGTGCGCGGCGCTGAAACGTTCGCGGCGGGTGATGTGGACGATGGGCATGGGAAAAGTGCCGGGTAAGCGGCGGTGCAAAGGTAGTTAGCTCAAGGAGCAGGGGCAGGAGCAAGGGCAACCGGCATTTCCTGCTCCTGCCCCTGCTTCTCCTCCTGATGCCACTACCTACTTTCGCAGCCGTAGCCCAGCCAACAGGCCATGGCACGTCCAGGATGATCGTCGTAACCGGCGCCGCGGGCTTCATCGGAAGCGCATTGGTAGGGGAGTTGCTGCGCGAAGGCTGGCAGGACATCGTTGCGGTGGATGACTTCTCGCGGCTCGACAAGGTGCCCAATTTGGAAGGCAAGAAACTCACCGCCCGCGTTGAGCGTAAGGACTTCTTCACCTGGCTGGATGCCAACGAAAAGTTGGTCCAGTTCATTTTCCACCTCGGGGCGCGCACGGACACGACCGAGTTCGACCGGAGGATCTTTGACGAGTTGAACGTCCGTTACAGCCAGCGGATGTGGGAGGCCTGCGTGAAGTATGGGATCCCATTGGTCTACGCCTCTTCCGCCGCCACCTACGGCGATGGCGAACTGGGTTACGATGATGCCGACCCCGCCTTGCCGTACAGCTTGAAGCCGTTGAATCCCTATGGCGATAGCAAGAACGACTTCGATAAATGGGCCTTGAAGCAGGAGCGGAAACCGTTCTTCTGGGCCGGCCTGAAATTCTTCAACGTCTACGGCCCGAACGAATACCACAAGGGCCGCATGGCCAGCGTGGTCTTCCACGCGTTCAACCAGATCCAGGCGAACGGGGGCATGAAGCTGTTCCGTAGCCACCGCCACGACTACAAGGACGGTGAACAGTTGCGCGATTTCGTGTACGTAAAGGACGTCTGTGCCGTGTGCATGTTCCTGATGGAGCATCGTAAGAACAGCGGGCTGTACAATCTGGGAAGCGGCCGTGCACGCACCTTCCTCGACCTGGCGCGTGCCACGTTCGCCGCACTGGGTAGGACGGAGAACATCGCGTTCATCGACACGCCTGCCGACATCCGCGACAAGTACCAGTACTTCACCGAGGCGCGGATGGAGAAGCTGAAGGCGATCGGCTACGACCGGCCGTTCACCACGTTGGAGGATGGTGTGAAGGACTACGTGACGAACTACCTCGCAAGGAAGAACTACTGCTGAACGCGCCGATCACGGCTTTTCCGTGGACGATGAACGCAGTGCCACAAGCTTGCTGCGCAGGTCCAGTAGGCGGTTCCGTAGCTGTTCAACATCGAGCGTTGCGACCTCTTCCACCTGTTCTGCCTTCCGCAGCTGCTCACGTGCACCTTGCAATGTGAAGCCCTTCTCCTTCACCAGGTGTTGGATGCGCTGCAATTGCTCGATCTCCTTCTTCGTATAGAGCCGGTCGCCCTTTCCGGTCCGTTTGGGCTTCAGGTTGCCGAACTCCTTCTCCCAGTAACGGATCAACGAGGTGTTCACCCCGAGCTGTTCGGCCACTTCGCCGATGGACCAGTACAACTTCTCGATCGTCTTCTCCTTCCAGGGCATCGGTCCGCGGTTCGGGCCGTCAAACATAGGTCGATCAGGCCGATCGTTGGATCAATGCGACCTCAACACCACCGTGTGCGTGTTTGCCCCGCTGCTTTTCAACCAGCGGATGAACGGACGGGATGGCGTTCACAAGTACGGTCGTGTTCCAGACCGTGCCGGTATTCGTGCCGTTGAAGAGTTCGCTGGGGTTGCCAATGGGACCGTCGGGACCGTTGTTCGAAACGGCATGAATGGCAACGTTAGCGCTGCTGTCCGCGACGCTCTATTGCGTCCTGGTCGGCGGGTCGACGATCAAGGCGAGGCAGGTCCCGATGGTCGCCATCCTCGGTTGTGCGCGGTCAATCCAGCGACTGACCGGCATTGCGCGAAAGCTCGAGCATGCGTGCATATTCATCCGGGCTCAGGTCGTTGAAGTAGTAGTTCGCGGGATCCACTGCTTCACCGCCCTTGTGCACCTCATAGTGCAGATGTGGTCCGGCGCTGAGGCCCGTGTTGCCAACGAGTCCGATCACATCACCGCGCTTCACCCGTTGACCGTTGCGCACTTTCAGCTCGCTCAAGTGGGCGTAAAGTGTCTCGTAATCGAAACCGTGGTCCACCACCACGTGCATGCCGTAGCCGTTGGTGGCGTAGTCCGCGAAGGTCACCCGGCCATCGCCGGTGGCGTGGATGGGTGTGCCCTGTTTCGCGGTGAAATCCATGCCGGCGTGGAACTTGGGGATCTTGTGGATCGGATGGATACGCATCCCGAAACCGCCGGCCGTAGCGGTCAGGTCTTCGTTCGGTATGGGTTGCACGGCAGGTATGCTCGCCAGCATCTCCTGCTTGCGCAGGACCAGGGAGGCTACTTCATCCAGGGACTTGGACTGGACCACCAGTTGTTTCGTCAGTTTGTCCAAACGCTTCTTCGTATCGATCACCATTTCGCTGCTCGCGAAGCCGTTCAGGTCCTTGTAGCGGTCAACACCACCGGAGCCGGCTTGGCGCATGGTTTCGGGCAACGGATCGGCCTCGAAGATCACGCGGTAGATGTTGTCGTCCCTGCGGCGCACATCGTACAATACGTTCTCCACCTCTCCCAATTGCTTGTTGAGCAATTCGTACTGCAGCAACAACTGCTGGTTCTCCCGCCGGAGGGAGGCTTCCTTGGGTGAATCGATGAACTGGTAGGCCAGGAAGATGCCGATCACGCCCACCAGTAATCCGGGCGTCAGGGCCAGCAAGGTCCGCTTGGTCTTCTGCCACGCGCTCAGCCGGATGCGCTCGAAATTGAGCGTCTTGGGGTTGAAGCGGTACTTCTGCTCGGCCATGGGTAAGCGCGAAGTTACCTACCATCGTGGTCATGCCGGAAGCTTCTGGAGGTAGCTATCCGGCATCTCACCAGTGCTTCGGACCATGCCTTCTCGGTACTTTCGCAGCCCGAAAGAAGCCAGACGTCCCGCCATGCTCACCAGCCAGCAGATCCGCCAGAAGTTCCTCGACCATTTCGCCAAGCACGGCCATGCCATCGTGCCGAGCGCACCCATGGTGGTGAAGGATGACCCCACGCTGATGTTCACCAACGCGGGCATGAACCAGTTCAAGGACCTCTTCCTCGGCAACCGGCCGGCGAAGGACAAGCGTATCGCCGACACGCAGAAGTGCCTGCGTGTCTCCGGCAAGCACAACGATCTGGAGGAGGTGGGCATCGACACGTACCACCATACGATGTTCGAGATGCTCGGCAACTGGAGCTTCGGTGACTACTTCAAGAAGGAGGCCGTCGAGTGGGCATGGGAGCTCCTTACCGAGGTCTACGGCATCGACAAGAACAACATCTACGTCACCTACTTCGGTGGCGACGAGAAGGACAAGCTGCCCGCCGACCTCGAGACCCGCGACCTCTGGAAGCAGTTCATGGCCGAGGACCGCATCCTGCCCTTCAGCCGAAAGGACAACTTCTGGGAGATGGGCGACACCGGTCCCTGCGGGCCGTGCACCGAGATCCACGTGGACGTGCGCACCGCCGAGGAGAAGGCGCAGAAGCCCGGCCGCGAGCTGGTGAACAACGACCACCCGCAGGTGATCGAGATCTGGAACAACGTGTTCATGCAGTTCGAGCGCAAGGCCGA